>JANOGP010000409.1:0-1842 GCA_031406075.1 Betaproteobacteria bacterium | reverse complement strand
AGAAATCAACGAATACGCGGGCGAGATCGGCGCGTACGGCACGCCGACGTGCATCGCCGCCAGCGCCAGCAGGGCGTGTTCCAGATCGTTGCCGGACAGGATCGCGACCGGGCGCTGCGCGGACAAACCGCGATCGATGAGAGTCTGTCCGATGGCGCGCACCTTCTCCAAAGTTTGCGCGTAACTCAGCGTGCGCCAGGCGCCATCGGCATCGCGTTGGGCGATAAAAGTGCGCTCGGGCGCCACGGCCGCCCAGTGCGAGAGGTGCCAGGTCAGCCTGTCGGGATAGGCAGGCAGCGCGTGCGGCGATCGAATCAGTATTGCGCCATCTTCGCGGCGAGTGAATTGCGCATCCGCGGGGCCGAGCGCGACTTTGCGGATCGGGGCGGGATGCGCCTTGGCATCGGGGTTTCGTATTTTCAGGCGCACTTCGTACGTGGTACGTTGCCTCAGAGCGCCTCGTGGGAACGTCCGGCCGATTGGCGGCGTAAGTGCAAAGCCATGCGCAACGCGGTTTCCCGCCCGCGGTAGTATCCGACTGCCCATCCTGCTTCCTCGAAACCGAGGGAACGGTAGAACTGCTGCCCAACCACGTTGGTGGCGCGTAGTTCCAGCTTGACGACCGCGATGCCGGCGGTCAGCGCCGATTCCTTCAGCCACCCGAACACTTGTGTGCCGATGCCCTCGCGCTGATAGCCGAATTTCACCGCCAGCAGCGAGAGGTGGGACTTCTCTTCGCCAAACTCCATGATGCCGAACCCGATCACCCGGCCGCGATGGCGGGCGCTCAACACCAGCGTTTCCGGGTCGCTGATTGCCCGCGCCACCCGTTGCTGGCTCCAGGACCATCCGAGCCCGGTCTCGATCAAGTCCCGCGACATTTCCGCGACCGCAAGGGCGTCCGCAGGGATGGCAGGCACGAGATCAATGGTGCGGGCTGCTCTGTCGGTCATCTGAGCGTTGTTTTCGGTTTATCCGACGTTTTCATTGCCAAGCTTAAGTCGTCGGGCTTGTGCAGATTATGATACGACTCTGCGAAAGCGGCCAACTTAGAGTTCCTTGCCGCCAAGGCGCCAGGAGCGCCAGGAAAGTCAAAATCCTGCCTTTCACCGCAAAGTTTCTTTTAGCCTCGCACCTCGCACCTATTTCTCACTTGATGATATCGTTCATAGTGAGTTCGTGGTGTCCAACCTTCACCGCGAGGAATATTTCTCTGAGGAACATGCCCAGGCAACCGATCAGCGCGAACATCGCCAGGATGAACAGCGTTCCAACCAGCTTGGCGAGGTCGGCGGTAATGAACACGCCGAGAAACGCTAACGCGACCAACAGGCAGATCAACAAGGCGCACAGTACCGCAAGCATGATGGCCTGGTAGATCAGCCTGATGCGCTGGGCCAGCAGGCTCAGCTCCGCGACATCCTCCCTGACGCGCGCAGCATCTTCGGCCGGGGGCGTGCGCAGCCTGTCCTCGACGACGCGGCGGCGATCGACGATGCGGCCGAGCCGGTTGTTCAATGCCGACAGGATGGTTCCGATCGCGGTCAGCAGGAACACCGGCGCGACGGCGAGCTGGATGATGCGGGCGATATCGCTGACATGACCTTCCATCATTCCTCCATTCTTGCGCACTCAGTTACTTTGCGGGTCAACGCATCCTTCCCGCGGTGATCAGGCATTGCGGAAACGCGTCAGTTTCACGAACAGGATGGCCAGAAGCGGCAGCGCAAGGCCAATCACGGCCACCGTGATCAACAGTACCCCAAGCTCGCTGTAGTCGGCGGGCGCAATGACCTGGCCGGTGACGGACTCCTTTACTTCGCGCGTTACCGAGAAGGACCT
>JANOGP010000399.1:0-5100 GCA_031406075.1 Betaproteobacteria bacterium | reverse complement strand
GGAAGTCGTCGCCGGTGGCGGGGTCGCCGCAGGCAAGGGCTTTTTCTACCAACCCACCGTCGTGGCGGGTGCGCTGCAGGACGACGAGATCGTGCGCAATGAAGTGTTCGGCCCGGTGGTGTCGGTGACCCGCTTCAAGGATGCCGACGAAGCCATCGCCTGGGCCAACGATTCGGAATACGGCCTTGCTTCCTCGGTGTGGACCCGGGACGTGAGCCGGGCGATGAAAGTGGCAAGCCGGCTGGAGTATGGCTGCACCTGGATCAACACACACTTCATGCTGGTAAACGAAATGCCGCACGGCGGGATGAAGACATCCGGCTACGGTAAAGACATGTCAATGTACGGCCTCGAAGACTACACCGTCACCCGCCACGTCATGGTGAACTTCGGTTAAAAGGCTTTTTCACCGCAGAGGCGCAAAGAACGCGAAGTAAGAACACGGGTCGAAATTTCAAACATTGCAAACTGTGATGGATTTGACATTTCGTCGCTGTCGTTTAATTACTGTTCTTTTTGCGTACCCCTCAAGGGGGTATTGAAGTGAACCCTTTGCGTCCTTTGCCCCAATGAATGCTAATGTTCCGCCCATGCAACAAGTGACCAGCATCCAGCTTTATCTTCGTCTGCTCCGGTATGTAAAACCGTACCTGGGCGTGTTCGCTCTCTCGATTCTGGGCATGCTGATCTCCGCGGCGACCGAGGTGGCGCTGCCGGTTGCGGTGAAGCCCTTTATCGACGGCACTTTCATCGACAAGGATCCGTTCCTGATCAAGTGGGTGCCGGTAGCGCTGGTGGCGATCTTCATTTTCCGCGGCATCGGCGCCTATATCGGCACTTATGCCAGCACCTGGGTCGGCAACAAAGTGGTGATGGATCTGCGCGACATCATGTTCCGCCGCATGCTGGCGCTGCCGCTCGGCTATTTTCACGACAACACCACCGGAAATCTTATTTCCCGCTTTACCTTCGACGTGACGCAAGTCACCGGCGCCGCGACCAACGTTGTAACCGTGCTGGTCAAGGATTCGGTTACCATCGCCGGGCTGCTGGCTTACCTGCTCTACGTCGACTGGAAACTCACTTTGCTGTCCTTGATCATGGTGCCGCCGATTGCGCTTGCGGTTCGCTATTTCAACATCCGGCTGCGCAACATGAGCCGCGCCACCCAGCAGGCGATGGGTGACATCACCCAGGTGTTGCAGGAAACAGTCGAGTGCAACAAGGTCGTGAAGATCTTCGGCGGGCAGGAGTACGAGGCAAAACGCTTCTTCGATACCAGCAACCGGCTGCGCGGCTTCAGCATGAAGCAGACGGCGGCCGCGGCGGCCAATGTGCCGATCGTGCAGGTGCTTGCCGCAATTGCGGTGGCGGTGGTGGTGTACTACGCCACAATCCAGGCGCAGGCCAACGCGACCACGGTCGGCAGCTTCGTGTCTTTCCTCGCGGCAATGCTGATGCTGACCGCGCCGCTGAAGCGGCTGACCGGTGTAGCCGAGCACCTGCAACGCGGACTGGCCGCCGCGGAAAGCGTGTTCGCGCTGCTGGACGAGGAGCCGGAAAAAGACGCGGGCACGGTAGAACTCGAGCGCGCGCGCGGCGACATCCGCTTCGAGAAAGTGACCTTCCGCTACGCGCGTGCAGAACAGCCGGCATTGCTGGGCGTGACTGTGGAAATCCAGCGGGGAGAAACCGTGGCTCTGGTCGGACCGTCCGGCGGCGGCAAGACCACGCTCGCCAACATGGTGCCGCGCTTTTATCATGCTGCGGCAGGCCAAATCACAATCGACGGCCACGACCTCGAGTCGCTGTCTCTCGCAAGCCTGCGGCGGAACATCGCCCTGGTCAGCCAGGAAGTCGCGTTGTTCAACGACACCGTCGCCGCCAACATCGCCTACGGCCAGGCCGCGGGCGCCAGCCGCGAGGAGATCGAACGCGCCGCTCAAGCCGCACATGCGTTGGAGTTCATACAAGCAATGCCGCAAGGCTTTGATACGCTGATCGGTGAAAACGGCGTGCGTCTCTCCGGGGGCCAGCGCCAGCGGCTGGCGATCGCGCGCACCATTCTCAAGGACGCGCCGATCCTGATTCTCGACGAAGCGACCTCCGCGCTGGATTCAGAATCCGAAAAGCACGTGCAGGCGGCGCTCGAACGACTGATGAAGGGCCGCACCACCATCGTGATCGCCCACCGCCTTTCCACAATAGAAAACGCCGACCGGATCGTGGTCCTGGACAAGGGTGAGATCGCCGAAATCGGAACCCATTCGGAGCTGTTCGCGAAGGGCGGTATCTACACCCGCTTGTACAGCATCCAGTTCGCACTTGGCGCTATCGTCGCCAGCCCCGCTCTCCAGCATGGTGCCTGAATAGCGGCGCGCGGTTCGCCGAGTCGGATCGTCAGGCTTTCCTGACGGCCTTGCGGTAAGCCATTTCGATATTGAGCCCGATGCGGTCGCGGTACTGGCCGAGCGGATACTTCGACATGCCGCGTTCGTATTTCGCGGCAAGCTGGTCCGGGATCGCCTTCTTCATTTCTTCCAGGCCGGCGCCGTCGGCGTGCGCCTTCTTCACCGCGTCGATGAGGTCGGCCAGATAACCCCGGAAGAACGCGAGATGGCCCCGCGTTGCGACCTCCCCGTGTCCGGGAATGATGTGCGTGAAATCGAATTTCTCCAGCGCGTCGAGCGTCTTTACCCACTCCTCCGGGTAGCCGTCGTTCATGAACGGCATCCAGTCGATCAGCGCGTCCCCGGTCGCGACCACTTTTTCCTTCGGCAGGTGGATGAAGATGTCGCCGTCGGTGTGGCCGCGCCCCAGCAACAGGATCTGGATTTCGCGGCCGCCTTCATTGAGCGTCACCGTATTGGCCACGGTCCGGTTCGGAAGCGGCGGCTTGATGTGCTTCAGTTCGTCAAGGTAGGCCTCGGTCTGCCGCAGGTTCGCCTCGAGCCGTGCTTTTTGCCCGGCGTCACTGCTCCGGAGGATGTCGGCCTTCAGTTTCCTGATCTCCTCCGGAACGCTCGTCAATTGTTTTTCGATGTACGCAAGGCCGCCGGAGCCGGCATCGGGGTCGGTCATGTTCTCCAGCGTGCGCTGCGAGGAAAGGATCTCCAGGCCGGGATTGGCTTCCGCATAGACCTGGTTGCCCTGCCAGTGGTCCCAGTGGAAATGCGTGTTGATGATCTTCTTGATCGGCTGCCTGGTGATCGACTGGATCTCGCGGTAAAGCGCGTACGCGGCGGACGGCTTGGAGTGGGAGTCCACCACGATCACGCCGTCGTTGGTGACAATCACTGCGGCGTTGGAATTGACCTTGTAGCGGGGCGCGGCGATCGCGGCGTAGATGCCGTCGGCCACCGGCTTGAGTTCGAAGAGTTCCTTGTCCGATGTCTTGGCATCGGCGGCAAAGGCACAGCAGGGGTCGAGGTGCTCGAAAGTCTGGATGCCTGCCACCGCAATTCCAGCGCGTGCCAGAAACTCGCGACGTGTCAAAGAAGAACTCATGAGCGCCTCCCCTCATCATGCGGCGAACCGCCGAGATTGCAGCGGTTCCTTATTGTATTCCCGGGTTGAAGGCCGCGAACCGGCGCACAAGATCGACTTATGCAGTCTCCGTCCTGATGCTGTATTGCTTCGGGCGGATGTTGTCCCGGGTTCGGTCCAGGAGTAGGCTTTTCGTCGACCCGGCGAGATCGAGCGCATGCGTGGCGCATTGCAAGGTGTCCCGGGACGGCAACTGTCCACATATTTTCTAATTGGCATGCGCCCCGCCAGTTTAATCGTCAAGTTGACGGAAAATATCCCGTCAATAGGGTTGCTACTTCTAGTTCGGCGTCAATGGGGATCTCGGTACTCCAGGTAATTGATTAGGTCGTACCATCGCAATGTCCCTAGACGCCCCGGGTGGCTGCTCGCCTGGCCACACACAGGCGGCGAGCAGCTCAGATTCTCGGAAGATTACTAAGCGCCCTCACCCCAGCCACCAAAGCCCAACTCCATGCCTCGCGTTGAGCCCACCCGCTACACGTGATATGGTAAAAACGCCTATCCGTCATGCACCGTCTGAGCCAGATGCAAGGGAATACTGCTGATGAAAGATGTAATGATCATTGATCAAGCTGTGCCAAAAAGCATCCAAGACATGCTGGAGGGCATTGCACTTGGCGACAAGGTCAATTGGTTTCGACAGAAACGGGCAACTTACACCGAAGGTACTCCGGCGATCTTTCCGGTTACCCCAGATTCGCTCGATGTGCAGCAGTTTACGCATATGATCTACGAAGAGAACCAGCCGGTGTCAAAGATGTTTGGGGCAATCCTGCCGGTGATTACAGCCATCCCGTACACGATCAAACAGATGATCCGGATCAAGATGAATCTGTGCGTCTATGTCCAGACCGACAATCCGAGCGCTCATGGAATGCCGCATGTGGACTTTACGGAGATAAAGGAACCCATCATCTCGGCTATTTACTACGTCAATGACAGTACAGGGGATACCCTGATATTTGACCAAAGGTTTGGGCAAAGCGCTCCACTGACGGTCAAGACACGAGTGACACCGAAAAAAGGAAGGCTGGTGGTGTTTGACGGCGGACACTTGCACGCCGGCAACACCCCAAAAACCAATGCACCAAGGATAAATTTAAACTTCAACGCCTTCGTGTACGAAGGGGCCAAGACTTTGTAGGTCTGTACAAGTTGAGCGTAGATTCAACATCTAACCGCACCGCTTACTTGGCGTACGGGATCAAGGACCGCTGGCTGTGAGGCGCTGCGCTCGGCTCGTTCCAAAGAATTTATACCGCGAAGCGCGGACCCGAAACCACGGCGTGTCAAAGAAGTACTCGTGCGCACCTTCCCTCGTCATGCGGCGAACCGCCATGATCCCGCGGTTTTTGTATTCCCGGACTGGCTTGAGAATCCTGATCGAAGGAGGCGATACGACCTACCCGATCGACATAAGCCTCTTCTACGCGAATACTATTGTGCTTTACGCGCAGCCGGCTGCGACGCAGGTCCGGGAAATTCCGTTCACTTGTCGCGACGGGACCGGATCCGGTTCGGAGCACTTGGCACAATCTCCGGTAATCGCAA
>JANOGP010000109.1:0-1639 GCA_031406075.1 Betaproteobacteria bacterium | reverse complement strand
GGAGAGGCAAATGAGTTATAAATGAGTGAATGACACTTACAATTCATTATGGAAGAAATAATATGAATAAAAGTGCTTTTGGAGCGAGCAGCGCGCCGACCAATGAGGGATCGTTTTCGATCTCGGATGCTCCCTCATGTCTCTGCCCGCCTCGGTCTGTGTGCTGCTCTCGGAATGGATTTCGTATCTCCTCGCGGCGGTTCCACCGCGCTCCCGGCGCACCTTCGTCGAACTGCTGATCGGCTGCATGCTCAACCCCGAAGGCTGGGTCACTCGCGCCATCGGGGCGATTTGCCGCGAGGCGCACTGGACCACCTATTACAAGCTGATCGAGCGCGCGCATGTCTCGGTCGCCGATCTGTCCATCCGGCTGTTGCAGCTCGTGCAACAGGTGTTCCCGGCCGAACTGGTGAACCTGATCATCGACGACACCCTGGTTCCGCGCTGCGCGAAGACCGGGCCGGGTATCAGTATCAAGCACGACCACAGCCACAAGGCCAATCGCCCTACCTTTCTGAACGCCCAGTGCTGGGTGACGCTCGCTTTGGTCGTGCGCGTTCGGTTGGGCTCGGCGCTGACGGTACCCATTCGCTCCTGGCTGGTCGAAGAATCCGGCCAACGCGGCAAGCTCTGGGTGGCACGGCAGTTGATCGATTCGCTCAGAGGCCACGTCAAGCACGCGCGCCTGCTGATCGATGCCTGGTTCATGCGCAAGAGCTTGATCCTGCCCTTGCTCGAACAGCAGGTACGGATCATCGGGCAGGTGCGCCGGGATACGGCTTTGTTTCTGCCGCCCGGGCCGGAACCGATACGTCGAGGACGCAAGCGCAAGTACGGCAAGCGTATCGATGCAGCGCTGCTCGATGCTTTGCCGGTGAAGGAAATGGAGCTGACCTTGTACGGCAAGGTGCACTCGGTTCGCGTGCGCTCGACCATCGCCGCCGCCCGGTTTCTGAAGGGGCTCCCGGTGCGCGCCGTGTGGTGTCAGATGCGCCAATCCGACAACACCTGGTCGCGCCCGCGACTGATTCTGGCGACAGAGACGGCGCTGTCGGCCCAGGCGGTGGTGCAGATCTATGCCCAGCGCTGGGGTATCGAGCCCTTGTTCCACAACTTGAAGCGCTGGTGGGGTGTGACCAATCTGTGGCAGCAATCCAAGGCAGCGCTGGAGTTGTGGATGCAGATCCGTTGCACCGCGTATGCCTTGACCCAATTGCTCGCCCTGCGCTTGTGGGGGTCGTTTCCGTTGATGGACATCGCGCCCTGGCGCAAGGGGGTAATGATCACTGCGGGGCTCTTCGGCCAGTGGCTGCGAATTCAATTTATCGGACTTCGCGTGCGCGAGGCCTTCGACCCGAAGTCGGGTCAATTCGTGATGCCGCTCCCCGGTGGGGATCAGCGTTTGCAGTGTTGAGTCGCGTTTCATCGCGCCAGTCAGCGGCAAATCGTCGCGTTCATGGTCTTGTCAGTGCTCGCCATCGGGAAAATTCCGGTCACCGGGACGGCGCGTGTGTCTAAACTTCAGTCAAAGATAAAGAGGTCAGTTTTCGCACCATTGAAGTCAAGACGGTCAACGGTGTAGTCCATCTAAGCGGGCACGCCCCCACCCGCGATGTGTTGCAGGCTCTGCTCGACAAGG
>JANOGP010000346.1:0-2972 GCA_031406075.1 Betaproteobacteria bacterium | reverse complement strand
CGCTGCGGGATGCGGTGACACATCGGTGAACCGATGTGTTGCTGGCAGAGGTTCGGAGCACGAGTACAGCTTTCTGGGCGATGCTTGCGCTACCGCATTACGGGGGCGCGTGTCCGTCGGATTATGGGCGGGCGTGGGTGCTGTGAGGTGATGAGCCGGTAACGCCGGCGGTTGAAGCGATCCCTTCGCTGACGCTTCGGGTACGAGGGAGTGGTTACTTTGTGGTTCTGAGTCGCGTAAGCTGACAGAGGCGACGGGCCGTGGTGACGCCGGACGCTTCGCGTCCGGGCTGGAGATTGGCCCTTTGCGACATAAAGTGGCCGGCCAGGGCCGAGCCCCGGACTGGCGAAGATTTCTCTGGACATTCCCGAGGTATTTCTGTAAGGTGAGCATGAGGACCTGCGACAAGCAGGTGACGCATCATGCCAGTGACCATCGGTGGTGGTCTGACGTTCTGTGGTCGGGAGTTGAAGCCGGAGGAACTCGATCTGATCCGGCAGATCACGCGCGACTTTTCCACGCTGAGCCTGACCGAACTAGCGCACACGGTTTGTGAACTGCTGGAGTGGCGCCGGCCAAACGGAGGACTGAAGAGCCGGGAATGTTTCCTGTTCTTGCATGCCTTGCACGAACGCGGATGGCTGCCCTGGTTGTCACTACAACCCAAGAAGCTGCGTCCGCGTGCGACGGTGTGGGACGAACGCAGCGATGCGCAGGCTCCGCTCACTGGCCGGATCGGCGATTACCTTCCTGTCCAACTGCAGTTGCTCGACAGCAGCGACGACCGCCGTCTGTTTCGGCAGTATATTCAGCGCTACCACTATCTCGGTTACAAGGTACCCTACGGCGCACAACTTCGCTATTTTGTCCGCTCCACACAACCGCCCTGTCCGCTGCTGGCCTGTCTGCTGTTCACCAGCGCTGCCTGGAAGATGACGCCTCGGGATGCGTGCATCGGTTGGAGCCAAACGGCCCGCCAAGCCAACTTGCCTTTGGTAGTCAACCATAGCCGCTTTCTCATTCTGCCCTGGGTCCGGGTGCCGAATCTGGCCAGCCATATCCTCTCGTTGGCGGCGCGGCAACTGCCCCGCGATTGGTTTGCCGCTTATCGTGCTCAGCCGGTGCTGTTGGAAACGATGGTGGATGGAACGCGTTATCACGGCGGCTGTTATCGCGCCGCCAACTGGATAGAGGTGGGTCTCACGCAAGGCCGTGGGCGCATGGATCGTAGCGGAAAGGCGCAAGGGGTACGCAAGCGCATCTTCCTGTTTCCGCTCCACCGCCACTGGCGAGAGTGCTTGTGCGATCCGTCCCGGTCTGTGCCCCCGATCTGTGCCCCCGATCTGTGCAAGGAGGAGAGTCGATGAACCTGCTGGAAACCTACGATAGCCTGCTGCAAGACTGGCGCCCAGTGTTCTCCCAAGTACGCACCTTCGAGCGCGCCCGCCGGCTCACGTTCGGCCTGCTGGTCTGTCTGCGTTTGCATCTGACTTCCAGGGCCATCTGCGCCGTGGGACGTCAGTTCGTCGACTGGAGCGCCGATTACCGTCTCTGTTCTCGCAGTCCTTGGAATCCGCTCCAACTCTTCGATCCGATCTTTGACCGGCTGCCCGCTTTGCTGGCTTCGCCGTCCGCGCCGGTGATCGCCGCCCTCGATGACACACTCTGCAAGAAGACCGGCCGGCATATTCCCGGTGTGGGCATGGCGCGCGATCCGATCTCGCCGGCTTTCCACGTCAATCTCTGCTACGGGCTGCGTTTCGTGCAGGTGTCGGTTCTGGTCAGTCCTACCGATGCGCCTGGCGCGGCCCGCGCCTTGCCGGTGCGTTTCGACTTCGCGCCCCCGGCGGTCAAACCGAAAAAGAATGCCCCGCCGGAAATGCTCGAAGCCTACAAAAAGGAGAAGAAACAACGATCTCTTCCGTTAGCCGGTTTGGCTGCCATAACCAGCGTGCGGCGGAGTTTGGATGGGCGTGCCGAAACAGCCCCGCGGCAGTTGATCCTCAGCGGCGACGGTAGCTATACCAATAAAGCCGTGTTGCGCAAGTTGCCGCCGCGGACCACCTTCATCGGGCGCATTCGCAAGGATGCCAAGTTGCACTTGCCGTTGCCGGAGCCGGAACGCGACGGCGCTACCGGCCGCCCGCGCCTCTATGGTCCGCCGGCGCCCACCCCGGAGCAGATCCTCCAAGACGATTCCATTCCCGTGGTGAAAATCCGTTGCTTCGCCGCCGGTGCGCTGCGAGAAATTCCCGTCAAAATCTATGGCCCCGTGTATTGGCGCAAAGCCGGGGCTGATCTGCCTCTCTTGTTGGTTGTGATCAAGCCGCTCGGCTATCGTCTGCGGATCGGCTCCAAGCTGCTGTATCGCCAGCCTGCTTTTCTCATCTGCACCGATGTGAATCTCGATCTGCAGTTATTGGTTCAGTCCTACATCCAGCGCTGGGAGATTGAGTGCAACCACCGCGATGAGAAGTCGCTGCTGGGCGTGGCGCAGGGGCAGGTGCGAAGTCCCCAGGCCGTGAGTCGCTTGCCGCAGCTTCAAGTGGCCGCTTATAGCCTGCTGCTGTTGGCCTCCCTGCTCAGTTCCGGTTTCCAGCGCACGGCCGATCATCTGCCTTTACCGAAGTGGCGGCACCAGGCGGCTCGTCCCTCTTTGCTGGATCTTCTCAATCTGCTTCGCCATCAGATTTTTGCTCGTGGCGTTGACGCGCCCGTGGTGAGTTTCGATGACTTCGCATCTGCCGCTACCCCCCCGGACGTGAAGTCCTCGAAACTCCCGCTGGCCGCTGAAACGCTCGCCACGCTCGCGGCCTGAGCTTCACTGTGATGGTTTACCTCGCCGAATTACTTCTTGGAACTGGCCAATCTCCAGACACCGGTTCACCGGTGTGTCCGCGTAAGCCATGCGCTCCCCAAGCTAACCCGGCGATGGGGAGGTTTCTGGCATCAGAACCCGCTCATGCGTTTCC
>JANOGP010000316.1:0-5715 GCA_031406075.1 Betaproteobacteria bacterium | reverse complement strand
CCGCAGAAATCAGGAAGATCAGCGGCTAGAAACAGTTTCGATGGTAGTTAGAAAAACGGGCGATCTCGTGGTCGCCCGTTTGCGTTTACGTCTCCCTCTCCGCCTTTAAGGAGGACTCTTTTCAGCACCCCCTTGAGGGGTAGAGGGCGGTGAGGTGGTCGTCGGCCAGTCCGAGAACGGGAAGGGTTTCTTCTCGGTGTTGTAAGTGAGGTAGGCCCACACGCCATAGACATAGACTGAAAGCTGCTTGCCAAATTTGAGCGCGCGTTCGTTCGAGCCGCCGGTAACCAGGTTGACGATGGCCTGGAACAGCACCACGACCCACATGATGAATTCGGCCACTTTGTAAAGAACGGCGAACAGGATCATGTACAACAAACGCACCCATCGTGAAGAGTCGTTCATCTGCTGCTCCCGATTTTCCATTTCTGCTCCCTTTCCAGCCGCGGCTGTTGAAACCAGACGCCCCTGTTAGATGGGATCATCGGCGAGGAATTCAATCTGCTTTTTTCTGCCACGGAGCTTGCGCCTGCGCGCTTTGATCACCCTTTCCGCCCTTCAGGAGGACCACCTTTCCCCCGCTTCGCCCTCCGGCGGAAAGATGCGCTGCACGCGGCCGTAGTGGTGTTGATTTTCAAGTTCCCTCTCCCCTCGCGGGACTCAGTTCAGTACCCCCTTGAGGGGTAGAGGGTTTCGTCGACACGGCGAATGGGGTTTGACCTTGGGGCGGGAGACGAAACCGTGACGCGCTACCCGCAATCGGGTGATTTCATCACTAACCTGTCCGCGCGTCAGGGAGAGGGGGCGGGCCTCTAGCGCATGACGAACGGATTACCCGTCTTCACCCCGATATTGATCCACACGCTTTTCATCTGCAGGTACTCGTAAATCGCGGTGGCTCCGTTCTCCCGGCCCATGCCGCTGTCCTTGTATCCGCCGAACGGCGACATGAAACTCACCGCACGGTAGGTATTCACCCACACCGTGCCGGCCTTGATGCGCTCCGACATGCGGATTGCGCGGCCCACGTCCTGGGTCCAGACGCCCGCGCCGAGTCCGAAGCGCACGTCGTTGGCGATGCGCACTGCATCTTCCTCGTCCTTGAAAGGAATGATCGACAGCACCGGGCCGAAAACCTCTTCCTGGGCGATGCGCATGCGGTTGTTCACGCCGGTAAAAATGGTGGGCTCGACAAACCAGCCCTTGCCGCACTCCGGCCGGGTCGCCGGTCCGCCGCCCATGCGCAGTTGCGCGCCCTCGTTCTTGGCAACGTCGATGTAGGACAGCACCTTGTCGTACTGCGGCCGGGTGGTAACCGGGCCGACCTGGGTCTCCATGCTCATCGGGTTCCCCATCCTCGCCGTTTTCGACAGCGCCAGCAGCTTGTCGACGAAGGAATCGTGGATGGATTCCTGCAGCAGCAGGCGCGAGCCGGCGATGCAGGTTTGGCCAGTCGCGGCAAAGATGCCGGACACCGCACCGTTGACCGCGTCCTCCATCAAGGCGTCCTCGAACACGATGTTCGGCGATTTGCCACCCAGTTCCAGGCCGACCTTCTTGAAACCGCGCGCAGCGGTTTCCGCGATGACTCTGCCGGTCGCGTCCGACCCTGTGAACGCAATTTTCGCGGTTAGCGGATGCTCGACCAGCGGCATGCCCACTTCCTTGCCGTAGCCGGTCACGACGTTGACCACGCCGGCCGGAAAGCCGGCCTGCTCCACCAGCTTGACGAATTCCAACGCGGAAGCCGAAGTGAACTCCGAAGGCTTGATCACCACGGTATTGCCCGCGGCCAGCGCCGGTGCCAGCTTCCAGGCTGTGAG
Source organism: Betaproteobacteria bacterium (assembly GCA_031406075.1). Classification (GTDB taxonomy): domain Bacteria; phylum Pseudomonadota; class Gammaproteobacteria; order Burkholderiales; family JACQAP01; genus JACQAP01. The sequence goes on along the minus strand of JANOGP010000316.1, from coordinate 3,892 downwards.
CATGAGCGGCGAATTCCATGGCGTTATCGCCACGACCACGCCCAACGGCTCGTAGCGGGTGAAATTGAAATAGCCTTTCTTGTCGAGCGGAATCACAGCGCCCTGCACCTTGTCGGCCAGACCGCCGAAGTAGTAATACCACTGCGGCACGTAGTTGAGCTGTGCCGACATCTCGGCAATCAGCTTGCCGTTGTCGCGCACCTCGATCTCGGCCAGATGCTGGGCGTTCTGCGCCACCAGGTCGCCCAGCTTCCTCAACAGCGCACCGCGCTGGGTCGGCGTCATTTGCGGCCACGGGCCGTCAGTGAATGCAGCATGCGCAGTGCGTACCGCGTGATCCGCGTCGGCGGCGTTGCCGCGCGCGATCATCGCCCAGGGCTCGCCGGTAAACGGGTTGTAACTTTCGAACCATTCTCCCGACGACGGCGCCACCCACTCGCCGCCTATGTACATGTGATATTTCTGCATATTGGTTTCTCGCTTCCGTTATTGCATCTCTGCTCCCTGTCCACGCCGTGGAGAGGGCGGGGGGGTGAGGCGGGTTTTACCTTATCGCAATCGGCGCCACCGTCGAGCCGGTTCCGCCCTTGATCTTGAGCGGCTGTACCACGAAGGCAAACTCGTAGGCCTTCTTTGCCGCCAGTTCATCGAGCTTCATGTTCTCAAGCAAAAAGATGCCGTAGACGGCAAGCGCGAGCTGGTGGATCGGCAGGTTGATGCTCTTGTCGGGATTCGGCACCACTTCGACCGGGAAGGTATCCGCGCCGAACAGGATCGGATCCTGTTTCGCCAGCCACTCCGCCGCCGGCACGCCGATGCCCGGGCAACCGCTGTTGTACCTGGCGTTGTCCACGCCCCACAGCTTGCCCCAGCCGGTGTGGATCAGCACCGCGTCTCCTTTCTGCAGCGTCACGCCCTGTTTCTTCAGCGCCGCCTGCAGGTCATCGACCGTGATCTCGTAGCTCAGCGGCAGCATGTCCACGCCTTTGGATGCCGCCACGTCGATCAGGACGCCGCGCGTATAGATCGCGCCGATCTTGTCGACACCGAGCTTGGTGAAACCGTTGCGGGAAGTGATCTCGTCGGTCTTGAAACAGTTGTAGTGGCTGTTGTCGATGCTCTGGTGGGAGAACATGTCGAACTGGGTGCCGACCTGGCCGAGTTCAGTGATGACGAATTCCTCGTTGGTGTAGCGTTTGTTGGTCCCCATCGGACCGCCGGTGCGTTTGGTATGGATGTCGAAACGGCGCGTGCCGAAGAAAGGCATGTCCATCGCCAGTACGCGGCCGAGTTCGACCACCTCACCCGACTTGATGAGCCGCGAAGCACGCAGCACCAATTCCGGGCTCATGAGATTCGCCGCCCCGCGCTCGTCGCCCGCGCCCCATTTCGAGGGACAGCGCGCCTCGGGCGCCGGCGGACTCCAGGTCTGAGCGCTTGCGAAAACCGGACAAAGCACCAGCAGCGCGGCCGTTACCGAGAGAATTTTGGTCGTATTCATTGCTCCTCCTTCAATGATTTTTTGACTTGGCCTAGCTTACCGTACCCGGGGCCTTTTCGTGAACGTAAAGCTCGCACCCGCCAAGAGGCGGCGAAAAATGCGCACCCCCGGGAATTCATTTGATCCGCCGGATGGTGACCTTGTTGTACCCGATGAGCGAATTCAGGATGAAGCTGAACACCGAAACGAAAAGCGCAACGAAGAACCCGGACCAGAACCCTGCGACGTAAAACCCGGGAACCAGCCAGGCCACGAACAGCAGCATGAGCGCATTGATCACCAGTACGAACAGACCCAGCGTCACCACCGACAGCGGCAATGTCAGGATGACCAGCAGCGGTTTCAGGACGGTATTGACGATGCCGAGAAGGAGGCCGGCAATAAACAGCGACTGCGCGGTGCGCAACGACATCCCGTCGAACAGATCGTCGGCCACCCAAAGAGAGAGCGTGTTCACGCCCCAGAAAATAAGAAAACGAACCACGGGATTGGTGAGTTTCATGGCGGCGATGTTAGCACGCAGCGTTGATGCGCTGCGTGCAGGGCCGAGGGCCGAGATACGAGGACCGATAACAAAATCTCTTGTCGTCCATGCGTTTCACTCGAACCTGGAATCCCGCACCTAGGACCTCGTGACTTTCAACGATCCTGTAAACTCCGCCGCTGCTCGAACTGCATTCTTCATCCTTCATCCTTCCGCCTTCATCCTTGCCCTTCATCCTTCATCCTTGCCAATGACCACCCTTCCCCGTTCGATGTGGGTCCTGACCACGCTGCTAACACTGGGCTGGGGACTGAATTGGCCGCTGATGAAATTGACGTTGGCGGATATGCCCGTCTGGACCTTTCGAGGCCTGTGCGTCGCCTCCGGTGCCGTCGGACTTTTCATGATTGCGCGCGCTGGCGGACAGCAAACGCGCGTACCGGCGGGACAGTGGCCGCGCCTCGCGGTTACGGCAATCGCCAACGTCACGATGTGGAACGTGCTCATCGGCTACGGCCTGACGATGTTGCCGTCGGGGCGTTCCGCGATCCTCGCCTACACCATGCCGCTGTGGACCGTACTGCTGTCGAGGTTCGTGCTCGACGAAAAGCTGACACGACGCCGGGTTCTCGGCGTTGCGTTGGGCATGGCAGGCATGGCGCTGCTGATCGGCGACGAATTCGCCGACATCAAGGCCGCGCCGGTCGGCGCGGCACTGGTCCTCGGTGCTGCTTTTTCCTGGGCGGTCGGCACGGTGCTGATGCGGCGCTATCCGACCGACCTGCCGACGACCGCCTTCACGGCCTGGCAGCTATTGATCGGAGGAGTGCCGATCATGGTCGGTGCGCTCATTCTCGATTGGGGCGAGTGGCGGCCGATCGGTGTCGGGGCTGCGATCGGCCTCGTCTACAACATGCTGTTCGTCTTTATTTTCTGCTACTGGGCCTGGTACAAGATCGCCACCACCGTGCCCCCTAACATCGCCGCGCTCTCCACGCTGATGATCCCGATCGTCGGCCTGTTCAGCGGCATGCTGATCCTCGGCGAACGGCCGCAGTGGCAGGAATACGCGGCACTGGTACTGGTGATCGCCGCGCTTGCGACTGTGCTGGTGCCGCCGAAACACGTTGGCAAATAGACCTTCCTTAGGGAGCGGCGGCCAATTGCCCGCGGGTTTTGCGCCAGGACTGCGTAACCTCCGGTTTCCTCAGGACAATTGGCCCAGAAGTTGCAGTATATTGATTTATCATGAGAACCCGGCTCTTCCTGTTACTGGTTATGGCGATTTCTGCCGGAATTGTGCAGGCCGACATCTACCGCTACGTGGATGCCGACGGCGCGGTGCATTTCACCAATGTGCCGATCGACAGCCGCTACAGGGTCTACCGGAAGGACAAGCGTGAAAAGCCGGATCCGGTCGCGCAAACGCTGGCGAGCGAACTGCGTTACTACGACGACGAGGCGCGCTCGCGTTACTCCCGGCACATCTTCGACGCAGCAAAGCTCACCAAGCTCGAGCCGGCACTTCTTCACGCAGTGATCTCCGCGGAGTCCGGCTACAACCCGCTCGCACGTTCGCGCAAGGGTGCCGCCGGACTCATGCAACTGATGCCCGACACCGCAAAGCGCTACGGCGTGAAAAACCGGCTTGATCCGGCGCAGAGCATTCACGGCGGCGCGCGCTACCTGCGCGATCTGGTGCGAATGTTCAACAACGATCTTCAGCTTGCCGTGGCCGCCTACAATGCGGGAGAAAATGCGGTGGTGAGGCACGGCAACCGCATCCCGCCGTACAGCGAGACCATGACTTACGTGCCGCGGGTGATGAGTTACTACAAGAAATACCGCACCACGTCCTAGTCCTTCCCCTTCACCGCCGCCTGTTTCGAGTCCGTTTGATTCGCGGG
>JANOGP010000312.1:0-2335 GCA_031406075.1 Betaproteobacteria bacterium | reverse complement strand
CCACCCAGCCCCGGAGCCGCCTGAGCTTCCGGACGCCCGACGGCAAACCGGTGGCGTTGCTGGCGAACTACTCGATGCACTACTACGGCTCCGACCCAGTCTCGCCCGACTACTTCGGGCTGTTCAGCGAGATGATGAAATCACTCCTGGCGCCGGGTGACGACTCGTTCATGGCTGCGATGTCACAGGGGACCGCGGGCGACATGCACTGGATGGATTACGGCAACCCTTCACGGGGCACCGGCATCGAACGCTACACTGACGACATGGTGAAGCTGGCCGAACTCTGCGCAACGCTGGATTTTCAGTTTCATCCCGCCTGGGCTTATTTTTCGCCGATCGAAAAGGTCATCGATTACGTGTCGAATCCTGCACGCTTGTCCGCGGCGGACCGTGAAACTCTGGAGCGGCTGGTCATTCCGATGAACGAGGTCCTCGCCATGGCGCAGACCGTGCATAGCCCCGAATGCGGCATGCGGACCAACCAGATGGCGATCAACCATGACGGCGCGGTCGCGTTGTGCTGCGGCGTCTATGACCCAAAAAATTTCATCGCCGGGAATTTTCTGGAGGTGAGCCGCGACGAATTGCAGCGCCGGAAGTTTCAATCCGAACTATGCGGAACATGCATGAGCCACGGCATCCACGACGCTGCCTACTGGAAGCCCAGTGAAGAATGGGATGTAGCGGGAATGAAGAAACAGGTTGCCGCGGGTCAGAAGGTGGCGATCCGCATGTTTACGGCGCCGCACATCGTTCATTTGGATCCGCCGCAACCGGATGCGGAAATCCACGTTGCCCCGCAACGCGGCGTTGCCAGGCGGATACTCGGACGCTTCCTGAAGTAGGTGGGGGCTTGCCCTGATGTTTCCCCGGCTTTTTCAATTGAAAGACTGTGCAAATCAAGAAGTTGAATGTATGGTGATAAGAAACGGCGTGTGCATGAGCGGTTTTTTCTCTGCGTTAGGACCAACCAACGTGGAGGGCCGTCATGCACACGCACGCGACAAAGATTGTACAGGGGTTCGTTCACAAACACTTGAATCTGATCCACGCTTCGCGACGCGAATTGTTTTGCGCGGCGGTGGGCGCCGTGATGGGCGGACAACTGCTGAGTTTGTCGCGGCTGGCGCGTGCGTTGATGGGTCAAAGCACCCAGAGGGCGGCGCTCAAGCGGGTGGATCGGCTGATGGGCAACCAACGCATTGCTCAGGAAGCTGGAGTCGTTGGAGCGGCGCTGCTGCGCACGTTGTGCCGGGGCGGGCAGCCACTGGTGATCGCTGTGGACTGGTCGGAAGTCGCGCCCGACGGTGTGTTCTGGGAGCTGCGTGCAGTCGCCACGCGCACCGGCATGGGACGCGGGCTGACGATCTATCAGCAGGTCTATCCGGAGAAGAATCTGGGCAATGCACGCGCGGAGCGCGCGCTGCTCAAGACGCTGCACGCATGGATGCCCGCAGGGGTCCAAGTCATCGTCGTGACCGATGCCGGGTTCCGCCGGCCGTGGTTTACCCAAGTCGAGCGCCTGGGCTGGTCGTGGATCGGGCGCATACGCGGCGGCGTATGTGTCTCGCGCGACCGCATCCATTGGGCGCAAGCCAGCGCCTGGTTCACAAAAGCCACTGGCAAAGCTTGTCGCTGGTGCGAGTGTTGGCTGACGCGCAATTTCCGCTTCCCCTGCGACATGGTGTTGTATCGGCGCCGCACAGTGGGTGGCAAGCGTTATGGCCGCGCCGGTCACGGCTCGACCCCGAAGACGCGACGCGAAGCGAAAGCCAGCGCCCACGAGCCGTTGCTGCTCGCGCACTCGCCGCAACTACGCACCTTGCGTGCAGAAGAGATTGTGGCCCTGTATGGGCTGCGCATGCAGATCGAGGAGAACTTCCGCGACAGCAAGTCCACGCAATTGGGTATGGGACTCGAGGTCAGTCAATCGCGCTCGGCGCCACGGTTGCATGCGCTGCTCCTGATTGGAACCTTGGCGGCGTTTCTACTCTGGCACATCGGACAGTTGGCCGAGGCCGAAGGATTGCACCTGCGATTCAAAGCCACCAACCGTGTCGCCCGCGAACTGTCGATCATTACCTTGGCTAGACACTTGTGTGCCCAGCATTCACTCACACTAACCGATAGCGCAATACGGGCGCTCAATGAACGACTCGGATTACGAACATGAAAAGCCGGGGAAACATCAGGGGCTTGCCCCCGATATAACGGTCATTCGCCGGCAAGCCGGCTCCCACGTATTCCTCTGAAGCGCGGGAAATACAAGGGGGCGCAACCCTCTCGTTCAGAGACTCCTTATTCCGACTTGATACCGGCGTCGCGGATCACC
>JANOGP010000278.1:0-2040 GCA_031406075.1 Betaproteobacteria bacterium | reverse complement strand
TTGCGCATCGGTGCCGTGCTGCTGGCCGCCGGTGAAGGCCGGCGCATGGGTGGCGTGGCCAAGCCGCTGATACGACTTCAGGGCGTCCCGCTGATCAGCCGGCAACTGGTCGCCCTCAGCGGTGCCGGAGTCGACGAGGTGGTCGTGGTCACAGGCCATGCGCGCAACGCAGTCGAGGAACAGATGCGGAGCTTTCCGGTGACGCTGGCGCACAACGAGGCGCATGCCCAGGGGCAGGAAAGCTCCGTGCGGGTAGGGCTGGCGGCGTTGAATGGAAATTTCGATGCGGTATTCATCGTGCCCTCCGACCAGCCGTTGATCGCGGCGGATGACTTGACCGAACTGATCGGGGCATTCAAGAAGCGCCCGGCAGGCCATGTCGTCGTGCCGTTTGTGGATGGGCAACGGGGCAACCCCATCCTGCTCGACGAGATCGCGCGAGCGCAGATACTCGCGAGCGGCACGAACCTGGGCTGCCGCCACCTGATCGAGCGTCACCCCGACCTCGTACATGCGCACAAAACCGCCAACACCCGCTTCATCACCGACCTGGACACCGTAGAGGACGTGCAGGCGCTTGCACAACGCACCGGCTGGCGGCTCGAATTGCCGGTACTGGAAGCCGTCGAGTAAAACATTGGCGCGCAGACAGCGCGCCAGCGAATCGTTTACGGCAAATGTCCAACCGTGGGCGGGCATGATCCGGCGATCGGCGTAAACAATTCTTGTGTCGTTGCACTGCGTTAGCCAAGTATCAACAAAAGATAATGACTCTGGGAGGAGCGACTCATGATTCCACGCGAATTCGAGTATCACGCGCCAAAGACCATTCCCGACGCACTCGGCTTGCTCAAGCAGCTCGGCGATGAGGCCAAGGTGCTTGCCGGCGGCCACAGCCTGTTGCCAATGATGAAATTGCGCTTTGCCGAGCCCGGGCACCTGATCGATCTGGGCAGGATTCGCGAACTCAAGGGCATACGCGAAGACGGCGGCACGCTTCGGATCGGCGCAATGACCACGGAAAACGAACTCATCTGGTCGAAGTTGCTCCAGGACAAGTGTCCATTGCTGGTCGAGAGCGCACGGCTCATCTCCGACCCACAGGTACGCTACAAGGGCACGATCGGCGGCGATATTGCCCATGGCGACCCGGGCAACGACCATCCAGCAGTGATGCTGGTCTTGGGCGCGTCCTTCGTTCTGAAGTCATCGTCAGGCGAGCGCGTCGTTCCGGCGGACGGCTTCTTCGTCGGAAGCTACGCCACACTGTTGAAGCCGGGCGAAATCCTGACCGAAATCCGCATCCCGGTTCCCGCCCCGAAAACCGGCTACTGCTACGCCAAGCTCAAGCGCAAGATCGGCGATTTTGCCACCGCTGCTGCTGCTGTGACGCTGCGGATGAAAGGCGAGACTGTCCAGGAAGTCGCGATTGCGCTGACCAATGTTGGTGCCACCGTGCTGAGGGCGAGCGCGGCAGAGGACTCTCTGCGGGGAAAGGCAATGAATGACGCTTCGATCGCAGAGGCTGCCAGGCTTGCGATGAGCATCTGCGATCCGGTTGCGGATCAGCGCGGAGATGCGGAGTACAAGACGGCAATGGCCGGCGAAATGACCCAGCGGGCATTGCGTACGGCCCGCTCGCGCGCCACCCACTGACTCGACTGCGAGGAGAAAAACATGGCCAAGAAACAAGCGGTGTCGTTCAAGCTCAACGGCAAACAAGTCGATGTGTTGGTCGAGCCGCGCGAGTTGCTCATTCACAGCCTGCGCGAAAAACTCCTGCATACCGGTCCGCACATAGGCTGCGAGACCTCGCACTGCGGCGCGTGTACTGTCGATCTCGACGGCATGTCGGTCAAATCCTGCACGGTGCTCACCGTGCAATGTGAGGGCGCCGAGGTGCTCACCATCGAGGGTTTCGAGCAGTCGGGGGAGCTGCACGCGTTGCAGGAAGGCTTCACGCAGGAACACGGACTGCAGTGCGGCTACTGCACGCCCGGCATGATCACGCGCGCCTACCGGCTGCTGAAGGAAAACCCC
>JANOGP010000372.1:0-8073 GCA_031406075.1 Betaproteobacteria bacterium | reverse complement strand
TATCGCAAGTCGCAAGGCAAGATTTCGGCTTCCGCCGAGATGCTGCCGATCCCGAGGAGCACTGACTCTCCGGGCATCATCACTGGTGCGGACATGGCCGGCATGATCAAGGCCCAAGGCTTGGCCGACATCGCTCCCGGCGACTGCGTCGCGCTGCATACGGGTCAGGGCAACACTTGGGGCAACAGCCGTTACAAGTCGCTGACCTCCGAGCAACGTGCCGCCGCGCGCGCGATCTTCGCGCAAGGCGAACCGGGCTGGGGCATCAGCGGCTGCCAGTACATGTTCGATCGCGACATCGCCCTGCAAATGGGTGACACCTCCGCCAACGACGCGCAGCCCTTCGGCGAACAAGGCGACGGCTACGCGGTTCCCTGCCACACCGAGGGGATGCCCCGCCGCGGCATCTGGAACCTGGAAAACGTCGACACCGAATCGCTGGTCAAAGCCGGCATCAAGGAAGCCGCGTTCATCTGGGCGCCGCTGAAAATCATCGGCGGCACGGGCTCGCCCGGCAACCCGGTCGTGCTGTACTAAGACACCAACAACTATAAAGCAGCAACCAAATCAGAACCGGCAGTGCGCTTTCAGCGCCTGCCGGTTTTTCTTTCCCACCTCTCCCCGGCCCTCTCCCCCCAGAGGGCGGAGAGGGTGATAAATACAGAAGCGGGCGACCATTCGATTGCCCACTCACGCGTACTTAGCTCCTTCTCAGCTCGAAGCGGGGACAACACGCTCGCGTCGCGAGCTTGTTGCGGCGGAGACTCACGTTTTGCGAAACGCAACGTGATGTCGAAGTCAAAATGCGGGCGATGAGGTGGTGGGTTTGATTCCGACGCACGAAACCCAAGCCTGCGCGAACAGGCCGTTCGGGCTGCGACCCCATTTCCGCCACACGTCGGCGTTCTTTGCATCGCCCGCCTCTTCAAGATTTGCCGCGAGGAAATCGCCGATGACGGTCAACGGATCGTAATTTTCGTAGCGGGCGCGCAGTTCGATATTTCCGAAACCGGCGTCCGCAAGGAATCCCCCTAGCTTGCGCCCGCAATAGACGTCGCCGCGATTGCGATTCTGCAATTCCTTGTACGCCTCGAATGCCAGCAGCAGCGCTTCCGAAGGTGGCGCCACCAGGAATCCGCCCCAGTCCGGCGTGCACACGCCAAGCGCGCCACCCGGCTTGAGCACGCGCCTGAATTCCGCGACCGCTTTCGCCGGATCGCGAAGATGCTCCAGCAGCGCGTGCGAGAACACCGCATCGAACGACGCGTCGGCAAAAGGCAGTTCGTACACGCTGCCCTGTTCGAACTCGACATTGGCGATGCCCTGTGATCCGGCATCTCGCGACGCTACCGCGACTTGTTCCGAGTTGAAATCGAGCCCGATGACGCGGCCGGGCGCGATTCGTTGGGCGATGTCGCGGGTGATCGTTCCCGGTCCGCAGCCGCAGTCGAGCACTCTAATGCCGGGTTTGAGATACGGCAGAAAAAACGCACCGCTTGGCTCCAGCCGCCGGCGCGCCATGAATGCCGCTGCAATTTCGCTGTAGCCCGGCGTGTACGTTTCTTTCATTTGTGACACATCAAATCAAAATCTCAACGCAGAGGCGCAGAGGAAACGGAGTTCGCAGAGGAAAGACTGCAGGTACACCAATTTCAGGTACGGATATGAATCCCGTTCGTGACCCTTGCGCAAACTTGCCTGCGTGGCCCCCACCTTCAATCATCCATTTGTCTTTTTTCTCTGCGTCCTTTCTTGCCTTTCCTCTGCGCCCTTAAGGTGAAACACTCAAGGGAACACTTGGAGCCGGAGCTGCTGCGTCAACGCTTCTAATGCCGGCCATCGGGCGGCTTTAAATCACGTCAAGCGAAACCGCGCCGAGCGATTCGATCTCGATGCGCACCTTGTCCCCGGCGTTGAGCCACTTGGTCTCGACCACGCTGCCGAGCAGCACGAACTCGCCGGCATGGAGCGCGCCGAGGCCGTGCTTCGCGCGCGAGTTTGCCAGCCACGCCAACGCCTCGAACGGATGCCCCATGACCATCGCGCCGGTGCCCCTGCCGACGCCGGCGCCATTGACGGTGGTGGTACCGGAAAGACGCGCCAAGTCCAGCCGCCGCCAGTGACGCACCGGATCGCCCAGCACGCATCCGGAGTCGAAAAAATTGTCGGCAATCAGCGTCGGCACGCCGAGCGTTCGGTAATTCAAATAACGGTCGTCAACGATTTCGATCGCCGCCATCACCGCCCCCACAGCAGCAGCGACGCTGTCGCGCGTACACGGTGCCGTCTCCGGCTGCAGATCACGAGAGAGTTCGACTGCGATTTCGCACTCGATCCCGAGTTTGACGAAACCGGATCGCGGGACGCGTCCCGCGCGACGCATTACCGTCTTTTCGAAAACGCGGCCGGCGCAGGGATTGGGGATGTTCAGAAAAGCCTGCATCACCGAAGTGGTGCAACCGATCTTGTGGCCGATCTGTCCGCCCATTCCGGCCACAGTCAGCAGGCCATTGAGCACTCTCTGCAATTGATAGCCCTCAGACTCGTTGTGAGGACGCATGGATTCCGGCAATTCGGGGATCGGCGTAAGCGACAGACGCTGATCGAGCAATTGCGTTGCCGCCTGGAGAATCGAAATGTTCAAGGTTGTTCCTTTGAAGGAATGCGGGACGCGCAAGCGAGTGTCCTATTCCGCTGATGCGCGGGATAACTCGCAAATGTTGCAGGCCAGTCCCATGAGTTATTTGACAGCAATCTATCATCGATCGGAAAACCCGCGAAATCGGCGTCAGGCAAGGCGCGAATCATCGGCTGTGGCAGGCCCCCACGGCGATGACTCGTAACACAGCATGACGCCGATTCTCGCCGGGATTTCAGCCACGAATCAGCGGAACAGGACACTAGTATTGCACCACAAAAGTCCTGCGGGGGGCGCGAGGCCAAGGATCCCCGCGGCCGGTGAAAGGTCCAGGCGGCAGGGATTTTTTCCGTTTCGGCTTCGCTGCAGTGCGGCGAAAGCACACTTGCTCTGGGTTTGCTTGACACTCTAGGGGGCGGTTCAACATAATCGGGGCGCTGTGCTGAGTCACTTGCCAATAAATACCAAACAATCAATAGGTTATAACTTTCAGGAGGAGCTATCATGAAGGAGCGCCTACCCGTCCTTCGCTGTCGGGGTCCGCATGAAACGCATCAGGGCGCGACAATTTTCTCTGCGCTGCTAAGCTGGGCCGGCATCGCGGTGGTCGCGTTTGCACTTACCGCGTGCGGCAAGAAGGAAGAAGCCGCTGCCCCATCCGCAGGTCCCGCATCAACCGCGGGAAAAAGTGCCGCGCAGATTGCCGTCGAAGCAGCGAAGCCGCTGTGCCAGGATGGCAAGACCATCACCATAGTCTGGGAAGCCGGCCTGCAGTCACTGGACCCGCTGAATTTCTCCGGACCAATGTGGGAGAAGGAAACCGGCTGCAAGGTCAAGGTCATCGAAGTGCCCACCGCCGAGATGTTCACCAAGATCATGCAGGAGTACCGCGCGAACACCGGCGCCTATGATGCGCTGAATGTGATTCCGGCTTGGATGCCCGACCTGGCGCAGGCTGGCGCACTGGAAGTGCTCGATCCCCTTGTGGACAAGTACGGATTCCGCGCCGAACTGCAGACGATCGCGCCGACATACCGCGACAACCAGATGACGGTGAACGGGAAGATCTACGGCTTCCCGGATGACGGCGACGTGTTCCTGTTTTACTACCGCAAGGACATCTTCGCCCGCGAGGATCTACAGAAAGCGTTCAAGGCCCAGCACGGATACGACCTCGCCGTACCCAAGACCTGGAAGCAGTTCGACGAAATCGGATCGTTCCTCACCGAGAAGCTGAAGAAGGAAGGCATCTACGGGGCCGCTTTCTTCCGCGAGCCGCCGTACACGATGTTCATGTTCCAGGAGCGCTTCCGGGTCGAAGGCGGCAAGTTCTTCGACGCCAGCATGAAGGCCACGGTGAACAACGATGTGGGTGTCAGGGTGTTCACGGAGATGCGCAACGAAAACCGCTTCATGCCCAAGGGCGTGGAGAAGTTCGGTTTTGTCGAAAACCTGGCCGTGTTTCTTAAAGGCGAAAGCGCGATGACCATCTCCTGGCCGCCGTACGGCCGCTTCGCCGCGGGCTATCTGGCCGACGAAAAGGCGCTGTCCTGGGTGCCGAAATCCACCATCGCCGGCAAGGTCGGCTACACGTTGCCACCGGGCGGGCATCCGCAACTGGCAGCGGGCTTTGCGTTGTCCGTAGCTTCGACATCGAAGAACAAAGAGGCTGCGTACCTGTTCATCCAGTGGCTGAACAGCGAAGAGATCAGCAACCAGCGCGTGCAACTACCGTATGCATTGCGCGATCCCTTCCGCGATTCGCACTTCACCAACCCGGGCTACCTCGCGCTGTGGCCCGACGCGAAGGACTATCTGGCGGCCCTGGGCGAAGGCGCGAAGACCGGTCTGCTCGATCTGTCGCTGATCCAAACCGACAAGTACGAAGAGGCGCTACGCCAGGGCATCAGCAAGTTGTGGGCCGGCGAGGATCCGAAGAAAATCCTGGACAAGGTCGCTGCCGACTGGGATGCAGTTACCAAGCAGGTCGGCGTGGACAAGCAAAAGGCGGTGTACGAATCCTGGGCTGCGAAGTCCGGCGCCTACCCCAAGTAGTCTCGAAAACGCAGTTCGTCTGGCCTCCCTCCGGGGAGGCCGGCGCAGGACAAACGGGAGCGCCGGTACAGGGGCGCTCCCTTTTTTATCCGCATCCGCACGGGTTTTCAGGTGCCTTCACAAACGAATTCGCTGCGTTCGGGATTCTCCGAGCGCAACTTCAAATACCTGTTGATCGGGCCGGCGATCTTCGTCCTGCTTCTAATCGGCATATTCCCGCTGGTCTATCTGCTCGTGGTAAGTTTCCAGGGCATCACCATGACCGACGTAAGTACCGATTTCGTCGGCGGACGCAATTACGCGCAATTGTTCGACGACGTGCGCCTCTGGGAGGCGTTGCTTCACACCGTCATCTTTACCGCGATCGCGCTGCCGGTGGAACTATTGCTCGGGCTGGCGATGGCGCAACTGTTCCTCGAAAAAATTCCCGGACGTCAGGTATTCATCGCGTTGCTGGTGCTGCCGGTCGTGATCTCGCCGATCGTATCAGGCGCAACCTGGTCGCTGATGTTTGACCATCGCTTCGGGCCGATCAATCAGATCATTGGCTGGCTCAGCGGGGATGACGCGGCGATCCTGTGGACCATCAACCCCAGACTCGTTTATCCCGCAATCCTCGCTGCGGAAGTCTGGCAGTGGACGCCGTTCATGTTCCTGCTGCTGTTGGCCGCGCTGGCGAACGTGGACAAATCCCAGCTCGAAGCCGCGTCGATAGACGGAGCCGGCTGGTGGCGCACTTTCTTCAGGATCGTGCTGCCGGCCATCTGGCCGGTGATGGCGATCGCCATCCTGATTCGCGGACTGGACCTGTTCCGCCTGTTCGACGTCGTGTGGGCGCTCACCAAGGGCGGCCCCGGAACCATGACCGAGACCATTTCGATCTTCACCTACATCAAGGGCTTCCAGCAGTTCGAGACCAGTTACACCGCGGCAGTGGCCTTGCTGGTGATTATTCTTCTGTCGGTTGTGGTGATGTTGGCGTTGAAGAGAGTCGAGTTGTCCAGATGATGAGCGTCAAACAACGCTATGCACTGCGCACCGGCGTGCGTCTAGCCGCCGCGGTCGCGATCACGGTGCTGTTCCTGTTCCCGATCTACTGGCTGTTCATGATTTCCTTCAAGACACCGGATGAGATCTACTCGTTCCCGCCCAAGTGGTATCCGGGCCGGATCCATTTTGACAATTACGCAGTGCTGTTCAAGGACGGCGACGCGATCACGGTATGGAACAGTTTCGTGGTCGCCAGCGTGAGCACCGTGATCGCGATGTTTCTAGGCACCATCTGCGCCTATAGCCTGGCAAGGTTCCGGACCGGCGGCGAACACCTGGCCAACTGGATCATTTCGCAGCGCATGATTCCGCCGATCGCCGTGGTGTTCCCCATCTTCCTGCTCTACGTCTGGCTGGGGCTCGTCGATACCTACACCGGCGTGATCCTGCTCTACACGGCGTTTAACCTGCCCTACGTGATCTGGATGATGCGCGGCTACATACTCGACATCCCCAGGGCGCTGGAAGAGTCCGCGCTGGTTGACGGCTGCACTCGCTGGCAGGTCATCTGGAAAGTGGTTTTTCCGATGTGCCGGGCAGGACTGTTCGCGACCGCGATCTTTACTTTCGTGTTTGCGTGGAACGACTTCATCTTCGCACTGGTGCTGACGCGCACCGAGGTTGCGACTTATACGGTGCAGGTTACCCACTATTTCGGCGGCCAGTCGAATTTCTGGGCCAAGATTTCGGCAATGTCAGTACTGGGGACAATGCCGATCTTCATCGCGGTGGCATTCATGCAGCGCTATCTGGTGCGCGGCATGTCGCTGGGAGCGGTGAAGGGATAAATCAGTAATGGAGCGATTGTGCGATTGGGTAATTAGGTCACGTGCCTTAATCGCTTAATCACTTAACAGGCTGTTGAAATAAGCCCGAATATCATGACCGAGATGGCACGCAAAGAGGAGTCGAATGCGCGTGAACGGTGATTCGCAACCGATCGGATGGTTGGGACTTCGTCGATCTGCTCGATTGCCCTGCCGATTGGTCTCATTGCGCCGCTGCCTGCGGTACCCCGCACAGCATTCGGGCGATTCGCACGATGTTGCTCGCTGTCATGGTGAGCTTGAAGTGCTGATCGACGCGCCGCATCCCCCGATACACCGTCTGGCGGATGCGCCCCACAGTCTTGCCCCAGCCGAAGTGCTCCTCGATGCGTTTGCGGATCGTCTGGCTCAGCGCGTAGCCCAGATGGCGCGTCGTTCGTCGATCAATTGCGCTGCCGCCGCGCCGGGTGTCGTTGCTGGCCACGTGCGGCGTGACGTTGCGGCTGCGGCAAGCGGCGACAAAGTCTTGAGTGTCATAGGCCTTGTCCGCACCCAGGCTCTTGGCCTGTCTGCCCCCTATGGCATCGAGCATCGCGAGTGCTGCAGCACGCTCGCCCGTGCCATCGGCGTGCGTCACCACTGCGCTCACCACCAACCCGGAGCGATTTTCCATGAGCACATGGCCTTGGTAGCAAAGAATCGATGCCGTGTTGTGGCTCTTGCGGAACAGCCTTGCATCCGGATCGGTACTGCTCTCATGGGTGTCGTTGGTGCGCGGTTTGCCTCTCCAGTCGGCCTGCGCGTTGCGTCCCGGCCCCGAAGGGGTCTGGTCGTTGGTCCCGTCCTTGGGCCGGAAGCTCTTGTGGCTCGCCCACGCCTGGATCAGCGTGCCATCGACCGAGAAGTGCTCCTTGGAAAGCAACCCCTTGGCTTCCGCCAGCCGCATCACCTCGCTGAAGAACGCCTCTACCACCGCGTGCTCCATGAGCCGGTCGCGGTTCTTGGAGAACACCGAGTGGTCCCATACCGCATCCTCAATTGCCAGCCCGACGAACCACCGAAACAGCAGGTTGTAGCGCAGCTGCTCACACAACTGGCGCTCGCTCCTCACCGAGTAGAACACCTGCAGCAGCAGGGCGCGCATGAGCTTCTCGGGGGCAATGCTTGCGCGCCCGTTATCCGCGTAGATCTCATTGAACAGTCCGTTCAATTGCGCGAGCGCATCATTTACCAGACCCTGAATCGTGCGCAGCGGGTGATCCGCCGGCACAAAGTCATCAAGCTTCGCCACCATGAACAGGCTCTCTTGCATCCCATCTGTCCCACGCATCGCACTCACCTCGCAGAGCTCAACATGAATACGATATTGACTATGACACCAAGAAAAAGTGCTCTCAAACTCGGTCGAATTTCAACAGCCTGTTAGAGCAATGAATAACCTTATGACCGCCGGCGCGAAATTCCGTGCTGCAGTCGCGGCCGAAAAGCCGCTGCAGGTGATCGGCACGATCAACGCCTATCACGCCCGGCTCGCCGAGCGGACCGGCTATAAGGCGATCTACC
>JANOGP010000370.1:0-18938 GCA_031406075.1 Betaproteobacteria bacterium | reverse complement strand
TGGGTCCGCCGCGGTTCGCGACGACGGTTGGACGGCGGAACTCAATGATAAACCGCAAGACACGCGGCCCTAATCGATTTGATAACAATTTTGTGGCGGAGAGGGCGGGATTCGAACCCGCGTTAGGAATTAACCTAAACACGCTTTCCAGGCGTGCGACTTCCACCACTCATCCACCTCTCCGCATGGCTGTAGTCCCGGTCAATTACGGGAGGCGCGAAGAATACTGGAGGCCCACTGTGCTGTCAAAGATTGCGCGGACCATCGCGGCGGAAACAGTTTGCTAAACAAGGCGCTTACAACTCACGCCATGCGTACGCCCATTACTGTGGTGACCCCATCGTAACCCGGCCTCGCGTTCCGAATCAGCGCGAAAATGGTGTTAACATTCGCTGCGGGGAGAGACATACGAAATCATCACGAGAAAAGCACTGAGGAGGAACTGAATGCAAGTTTTAACCAAGAAGATGGCGCTGATCGCCGGGTTGACCCTGGGATTGATGGCGCTGCCCGTTGCCTACGGAGATGGCGAAGGAATGACGGTGCTCATGAATGGCAACTTCGTGACCGCCGATCCCGAGAACATCAAGTGGACCCCTAACAAGTCGGTGCCCTACGGCATGCAGATGGTGTTGCTGTTCGGCGATCCGTCCCAACCTGGACCGTATATCTTCCGCGCGAAGATGCCTTCCGGATACAAGCTGCCGCCGCACAGGCATCCGGACGAACGCATCGTCACGGTCCTGAAAGGCATCTACTGGTCCGGCGTGGGCGAGCGCTACAATCCGATGGTGATGAAAGAGTTTCAGGCGGGCGCGTTTTACACCACCAAGGCCAATGTGCCGCATTTTTCCTGGGCGCGCACCGAGGTGATCATCCAGGAAATGGGAATGGGTGCGGACCCGTCTGCGAAGAGCATCGAATACGTCAATCCTGACGACGATCCGCGCAATAACTGAGCGGACAAGGCGTGCGAAAAATCCCGGGGCAGCCTTTGCTGACTCTTTATTTTGAACTCGAATCCGTAAAATAGACTCCAACGACCGTCACCGTCTTCAGGAGGCACCGTTTATGCGACCCGTTTTCATTTTTTTCGGTGTTGTAACTGCGTTGCTCGTTGCCCAGATTGCGATTGCCGGGCCGCTGATCACGGTTTACAAGTCCCCGAATTGTGGCTGCTGCGTGAAGTGGGTGGAGTACCTGCAGAAAGAAGGCTTCGAAGTGAAGGCCGTCAACCGCGACGACCTGGCGCCGATCAAGCAGCGGGCGGGCGTCCCACCCGCGATGGCTGCCTGCCACACCGCGCTGGTGGATGGTTACGTGATCGAAGGCCATGTGCCGGCGCAGGCGATCCGCAAACTGCTGCGGGAACGGCCCGATACGCTCGGGCTTGCCGTGCCCGGAATGCCGGCCAATTCTCCCGGGATGGGTGAAATGGACGGAAAGCTCGATACCTTCACCCTCGAAGGCAAGCTCTACTCGAAAGACTGACGCCCTATCCGGAAGCGACGGCGGCGCGGATCTGCTCCAGTGCGGTCGGGTCTTCAAGCGTAGTCAGGTCACCCGGGTCCCGTCCTTCGGCCAAAGCCTGGATGCTACGCCGGAGCAATTTTCCCGAGCGGGTTTTGGGCAACATGGTGACGAAGTGCACGCGCACCGGTCGGGCAATCGCGCCGATCTGCGCATCCACGGTGGCCATCACTTCCTTTTCCTGCGCCGCGCGCAGTTCCGGCGTGGCGATTGCCGCCACATCCTTCACCACCGCGAACGCAAGCGGCATTTGGCCTTTCACCTGATCGGTCACGCCCACCACTGCGACTTCGGCGATGTTCGGATGCGCCTGTATCGCTTCCTCGATCTCGCGCGTGCCCAGCCGGTGTCCCGCGACATTGATCACATCGTCGGTGCGCCCGAGGATGAAGTAGTAGCCATCCTTGTCGCGGATTCCCCAATCGAAGGTCGAATACACCATGGTCGACTTGAACGTGCCGAAATAGGTCCGCACGAAGCGTTCATCGTCGCCCCAAATGGTTGACAGGCAACCCGGCGGCAGCGGCGGCGCGATCGCCACCACGCCTTTCTCGTCCGGGCCCGCCTCCGACGCATCGGTCTCGCGCAGCAACTTCAGGTCGTAGCCATACGCCGGGAAACTCGGGCTGCCGAACTTCAGCGGCGTCTTTTCTACCCCCGGTGCGGCGGTCAGGATCGGCCAGCCCGTTTCGGTCTGCCAGTAGTGATCGATGACCGGCTTGCCGAGCGCATCGGAAATCCACCGATGGGTCGGCTCGTCCAGCGGTTCGCCGGCCAGGAACAGGTGTCTGAGCGATGAAATGTCGTACTTCCCGAGATAGACGGGATCCTGCTTTTTCAAAACCCGTATCCCGGTCGGCGAGGAGAACATCACCCGCACCTTGTGGTCCTGCACGATCTTCCACCAGATGCCCGGGTCCGGGCGGATCGGCAGACCCTCGTACACGATGGTCGTCATTCCGCGAATCAGCGGCGCGTACACGATGTAGGAGTGCCCCACCACCCAGCCGATGTCCGAGGTCGTGAACATGGTCTCGCCGGGCTCCCCGCAGAAAATATGCTGCATCGACGCAGCCAGCGCCACGCCATGTCCGCCGGTATCGCGCTGCACGCCCTTGGGCTTGCCCGTGGTTCCCGAGGTATAGAGAATGTAATTCGGCTCGCTGGATTCGAGCCAGGTGACCGGAACGTCGGGTTTCGGATGCTGCTTTGCCAGCGCGGCATAATCGAGGTCGCGCCCTGCGATGAGTTTCATTTGCCCGTCAATACCGCGATTGACGATAACGACTTTCTTCGGCGGCATTGCCGACAACCGGATTGCCTCGTCCACGAGATGTTTGTACGGAATGGCCTTGCCGCCGCGCATTCCTGCGTCCGCCGTCACCATCAGTTTGGGCCGCGCATCGTCGATGCGGGTCGCCAGGCTCGCAGCCGCGAATCCGCCGAACACCACGGAGTGAACGGCACCGATGCGCGCGCACGCCAGCATCGCGAAAATCGCCTCCGCGATCATCGGCATGTAGATCAGCACGCGATCGCCCTTTTCCGCGCCGAGGCTTTTCAGCACCGCGGCGAAGCGAATCACTTCCGTATGCAGCTCATGGTAAGTGAAGGCGCGTTCCTGGCCGGTTTCGGTGGAGATGTAAACCAGCGCTTTCTGGTCGCCACGCGTGGCGAGATGCCGGTCCAGCGCGTTATGGCAAAGATTTGTCAGCCCACCGACGAACCATTTGGCAAACGGCGGACGGCTGTAGTCGAGGACACGATCGAACGGCCGGTGCCAGTGGATCAGGCTCGCCTGTTCGGTCCAGAACGCATCACGTTCCTCCATCGAGCGGCGATAGAACTCGGCATACTTTCCGGCCATTCTTTCCTCAATTCTCAGGATGGTTGCCGCTGGTCACAGTACAAAGCTTATATCCGGACGAACGTCAAAAGCGTTTGACGCAAAGAACGCAAAGAAAAACAGGCAAGAAAAGCGAAACAATGCGAAACGAATTACACTTTTTTTTCCCGCTTCCGGTTTCCATTGCGTTCTTTGCGTTCTTTGTGCCTTTCCGTTGAAAGCCTTTCAGCGGCTCGTTCACGAGCCGTCAGTCCTAATCCAACTATCCGATCTTGACCACCGTGCGGCCACGCACCTGGGCCTTCATCACCTTCTCGAAGACGACGGGCAGATCAACGAAGTTTACCGTGGTCGCGATGCTCTGCAGCCGTCGTGGTTTGAGATCGGCCCCGAGGCGCCGCCAGACTTTCTCGCGCAGCCCCATCGGCGTATTCACCGAGTCCACGCCCAGCAGGCTCACCCCGCGCAGAATGAACGGCATCACCGTGGTGTTAAAGGTGTGGCTGGCTGCAAGCCCGATGCTCGCCAGCGTGCCGCCAACCTGCATGGTGCTGGCGATCCAGGACAGCACGTCGCCGCCGAGGTTGTCCACTGCGCCGGCCCAGCTGGCCTTGTCGAGCGGCTTGATCCGGGAAAGATCGAGGCTGCTTCTGAGCATGACTTCGGCGGCGCCGATACCTTTCAGGTAATCGCTTTCCGCTTCCTTCCCGGTGAGCGCGACCACGCGATAGCCGCACGCTGAAAGAATGTCTACGGCAATGCTGCCCACGCCGCCGGTGGCGCCGGTCACGATCACCGGGCCGTTTGCCGGTTTCAGGCCCTCGTGCTCCATGCGCTCGACCGCGAGCGCGGCGGTATATCCAGCGGTCCCCAGCGCCATCGCCTCGAACAGATCCAGGCCCTTGGGCATCGGCACCACCCAGGCGGCGGGAATGCGGGCGTACTCGGCATAGCCGCCGTCGTGCGCCACCCCGATATCGTAACTGGTCGCGATCACGGCATCCCCCGTCCCGAAGCGCGCATCGGTGGATTCCACCACCGTTCCTGACAGGTCCACGCCGCCGACGCACGGGAAGCGGCGGATGATCTTGCCGGTGCCGGTAGCAGCGAGCGCGTCCTTGAAATTGACGCTCGAATACGCAACCTTGATGACCACTTCGCCGGCGTCAAGATCTTCCAGCTTCATGTCTGTATAGCGGCCGGTCACTTTGCCGTCCTCGTTGAATATCCGGTAGGCCTTGAGTGTCTTCATGCTTCCTGTCCTATGATCGCGTGGTTTTGTGTCAAGAAAGGTGAGGCTCGCTGAGGTACTGCCGGGTCTGCATTTCGGTGAGCCGGCTGACAGTGCGCTCGTTTTCCGTGCCGGCACCGGCCCCGCGGAACAGCTCGGGCAGGCGATCCTCTGCAGACAAAATCAATTTGACGCGACGGTCGTAGAACTCGTCCACCAACCAGGTAAAGCGCCGGCGCCGCTCGGCGTCCCCGGCAGCGAATCGCCGCAGTTGCGAAATCAGGACCGAATGGAAGCGTCTTGCCAGCTCGATGTAATCAGCCTTGCCACGCGGCCCGTCGCATACGGATTCGAACTCGAACCAGGTTACACCGGGAGCCGCGCGTTTGGCCCTGAAGACACGTCCTTCAATTTCCAGATCGACATCGCGGCTGCCGGCAGTGCCCGCGACCGATGCGAAAGTCTGCTCCATTGCGGCTTCGGCAACCGCGTCAAGCGGAAAGTGATAGACGCCTTCCCTCTCCAGTACCCGCAGGCGATAGTCCGCACCGTCGTCGACCTGCACGACCTCGAGGTGTTGCTTGATCAGTTCGATCGCAGGCAGGAACTGGGCCCGTTGCAGTCCGTCGCGATATAGCTCGTCCGGAGGCTGGTTGGATGTCGTCACCAGCACCAGGCCCTGGTCGAACAGACCGGCGAGCAGGTTGCGCATCAGCATCGCATCACCGATGTCGGTTACGTGGAATTCATCGAGGCACAGCAGGCGATACTCCTCTGCGATGTCACCGGCGACGCGCTGTAGCGGATTTTCTTCCCCCTGCATATCGCGCAGTCGGTGATGGATGTCCTGCATGAAACGGTGGAAATGAACCCGGCTCTTGCGCGCGATCGCAACCGAGTCGAAGAATACATCCATGAGGAAACTCTTGCCCCGGCCCACGCCACCCCAGAGATAAAGACCACGAACCGGGCGCTCGCGCGTGAATACGCTCAGAAACGAATAACCCGCTTGCTCCGACTGGGTCAGTTCGTCATGCAGTCGCTGGAAATGTCCGACAACTTCGATCTGGGCAGAATCAAGGGAGAAACCATGCGACTGCGCTGCCTGCCGGGCGTGGTCGGCGAAGGACTGGCGATCGTTTGCCCCTGCCGGCTGGGGAGACATCAGAGATTGATCGTGCGTTTGTCCACCGCCAGCGCCGCCTCGTGCAGTGCCTCGGACAAGGTTGGGTGCGCGTGGACGATGCGGGCGATGTCCTCGGCGGCGGCGCCGAATTCCATCGCCACGACCGCTTCCGAGATAAGTTCCGATGCGTACGGTCCGATCATGTGCACGCCGAGGATGCGGTCGGTCTTGGCATCCGCGAGCATTTTCACAAATCCAGCTGTTTCGCCGATGGCGCGGGCACGGCCATTGACGATGAATGGGAACTGGCCGGACCGGTATTCGACGCCGCCGGCTTTGAGTTCCTGCTCGGTCTTGCCGACCCACGCGATCTCGGGCGCGGTATAGATCACCCACGGCACCGTCTCCAGATTGACGTGTCCGGATTGGCCGGCGATCATCTCGGCGACCGCGACCCCCTCTTCCGAGGATTTGTGCGCGAGCATCGGACCGCGCACCACGTCGCCGATCGCGTAGACATTGGCCAGGTTGGTGCGGCACAGATCATCGACCTCGATGAATCCGCGGCTATCGAGCTTGAGCCCGACGGTTTCTGCGCCCAGGCTTGCCGATTGCGGCGCGCGCCCGACCGCGACGACAAGTACATCGAATTCCGCCTTCTGCTCACCAGCCGGATCGGAGTATTCGACGGCAACACCTTTCTTCGAGGTCTTGACCGTCCCGATTTTCACGCCGAGGCGGATGTCCAGGCCGATCACTTTGGTGAACACCCGCAGCGCTTCCTTGGCGACCTGCTCGTCGGCAGCCTGCAGGAAATCCGGCAGCGCTTCGAGGATGGTCACTTGCGAGCCCAGGCGCTTCCATACGCTGCCCATTTCCAGCCCGATCACGCCCGCTCCGATGACGCCAAGGCGTTTGGGCACCTGCGGCAGCGATAACGCGCCGGTATTGTCGACAATCCGCTCGTTGTCCACCGGCGCGAAAGGCAGTTGTCGCGGGACCGAGCCTGTGGCGACAATCACGTGCTTGGCCTCGATCACCTCGGTCGCATCGCCATTCCCGACCGCGATCCGATAAACGGCGCCCCCGGCAACGAAGCGGCCGCGGCCGTGCATCGAGGCAACCTTGTTCTTGCGGAACAGCAGGCCAATGCCGCCGGTGAAGGTGTCGACGATCTTGTCCTTGCGCGCCAGCATGGTCGCCACGTCCAAGGCGACATCCTTTACGGTAATGCCGTGGTCGCCGAACTTGTGCAGCGCGCGCTCGTAATTCTCCGAGGACTCCAGCAGCGCCTTGGAGGGAATGCAGCCGACGTTCAGGCAGGTGCCGCCGAGGCTGGGCTTGCCCTTGGCGTTCTTCCAATCGTCGATGCAGACGGTACTGAGGCCGAGTTGCGCCGCTCGGATCGCCGCGGTGTATCCGCCGGGGCCGGCGCCAATCACCGCGACGTCAAAGGTCTTTGCCATGATTGCTCACGAAATGCGTGAACCGCAAAGTCGCAAAGGCGCAAAGAAGAACACGCAAAGAAAAGCCAAGAAAAACATGAATGGGGGAATGAACATAAGGTTTGGAGTTTTCGTTGATGAATGGCCCGTATGCTTCGATGTCCCCTTCTGCGTCGATCAGATTTTTGCTCAGTCAAGTTCTTCTTTGCGTTTCCTTCGCGCCTTTGCGACTTTGCGGTGAGGACTTGCTAGAGATCGAGCAGCAGGCGCGAAGGATCCTCAAGGGCGTCCTTGATCGCCACCAGGAACAGCACGGCTTCGCGGCCGTCGATGATGCGGTGATCGTAGGAAACCGCCAGGTAGTTCATCGGCCGGGCCACGATCTGCCCGTTTTCCACCACGGGCCGCTCCTTGGTTGCGTGGACCCCCAGGATGGCGCTTTGCGGCGGGTTGATGATAGGCGTGGAAAGCATCGAGCCGAACACCCCGCCGTTGGAAATCGAGAACGTTCCGCCGGTCAGCTCTTCGATGGTGAGCTTGCCGTCCTGGGCGCGCTTGCCGAAATCCGCGATTCTCTTCTCGATATCTGCGAACGACAACTGGTCGACGTTGCGCACGATCGGCACTACCAGCCCGCGTGGGCTGCCGACGGCAATGCCGATGTCGAAATAGCCGTGATAAACGATGTCGGTCCCGTCAACCGACGCGTTGACGACAGGATACTTCTTCAGCGCGTGCACCGCGGCCTTGACGAAGAAAGACATGAATCCGAGCTTGACGCCGTGTTCCTTCTCGAATTTGTCCTTGTAGCGGTTGCGCAGCTCCATTACCGGCTGCATGTTGACTTCATTGAACGTGGTGAGGATCGCCGCAGTGGATTGCGACTGCACCAGGCGTTCCGCCACGCGCTGGCGCAGCCGCGACATCGGCACGCGCTGCTCGGGCCGGTCGCCCAGAACCTGATCCAAGCTCACCGGTGAGGGGAGTGGCGCGGCCGGCCTGGGCGCCTGCGGTGCCTGTAGTTTCACCACCACGTCTTCCTTGGTAACACGGCCGCCGCGCCCACTGCCGCCGATCTGCGAGGTGTCGAGATTGTTGTCAGCGGCGATTTTCCTGGCGGAAGGCATGACCGCGGGCGACTCCGCCTTGGCGGAAGTCACTGGTGTGGAAGCTGGCTGGTCTTTTGCCTTGGCGGCGGACGCCGCAACCGTGGTCGTTGCAGTTGCCGCTGCCGCGCCGGCAGCCGCCTTGCCTTCGGTGTCGATCGTGGCAACGATCTCGTTGCTCAAGACAGTGCTGCCATCGCCCTTGACGATCTTGAAGAGCACACCAGACTCAGGTGCGGGCAATTCCAGCACCACCTTGTCGGTCTCGATATCGATCAGGTTCTCGTCGCGCTTGACCAACTCGCCCTGCTTCTTGTGCCAGGACAGCAATGTCGCCTCCGCAACCGATTCCGAGAGTTGCGGTATTTTAACTTCAATCAGCATGCTGGTTTCCTATCGTGAATTCAGGAGTTGTCGCGTGGCTTGGGTGCGGCTCTGGCCGTGCCCTGTACCGGGACAACGACGTTGTCCGTGATCTCCCTGAAGGCTGCATTGACCATTTCCTTCTGCTGCTCGTTGTGCAACGACAGGTAGCCAACCGCTGGCGACGCCGATGAGGGCCGCAACGCGTATCCCAGAACCTGGTCGGAGCGCATGTGGCGCAGCAGATAGTGCTGGATTCGGTGCCACGCGCCCTGGTTCCCGGGCTCCTCCTGGCACCACAGGACTTCCCGGGCGTTGCTGTACAGGTTGATCTGCTCCTGGAATTCATCATGCGGGAAGGGATAGAGCTGGGCAATGCGCACGATGGCTACGTCCTTGATGCTGCGCTCCTGGCGCGCGGCGCGCAGGTCATAGAACACCTTGCCGCTGCAGAAAATCGCGCGTTTGACGTTTTCCGGCTTGATGTCGGCATCCCACTCGCCGTTTACCGGTTTGAACTTGCTTTGCGCGAACTCTTCCAGCGGCGATACCGACTCCTTGTGACGCAGCAGACTCTTTGGCGTGAAGATGACCAGCGGCTTGCGGTACGGGCGGATCATCTGCCGGCGCAGCATGAAGAACATCTGCACCGGCGTCGCGGGCACGCACACTTGGATGTTGTAATCAGCGCACAGTTGCAGATAGCGCTCGAGTCGCGCCGAGGAATGTTCCGGCCCCTGCCCTTCGTAGCCATGCGGCAGCAGCATCACCAATCCGCAGATGCGACCCCACTTCACTTCGCCGGATGCGATGAACTGGTCGATCACCACCTGGGCACCGTTGGCGAAGTCGCCGAACTGCGCTTCCCAGACCACCAGCTCATTGGGCTCCGAAGTCGAATAGCCATACTCGAAACCGAGCACGGCTTCCTCGGAAAGCACCGAGTCTACGACCAGGAAATCGCCCTGGTTAGGGGCGATGTGCTGCAGCGGCGTGTATGTTCCGGAATCCCATTTCTCGCGGTTCTGGTCGTGCAGCACCGCATGGCGGTGGAAGAAGGTGCCGCGGCCCGAGTCCTGACCGGAGATGCGCACGGAAAAGCCGTCCTTCAGCAAGGAGGCGTAGGCGAGGTTTTCCGCCATGCCCCAGTCCACCGGCATCTTGCCCTGCCCCATCAGGCGGCGGTCGGCGATGATTTTCTCGACCCGCGGATGAAGCTTGAAGTCGGGCGGGATGGTGGTGAGCTTCTCCGCCAGCACCTGCAGGTCGGCGAGCGGCAGCGTAGTGTCGTCGTTTTCGTTCCACTTGGTGTTCTTGTACGGGCTCCAGTTCACCGCGAAAGGCGGTTTGTAGTTCGCCAGGATGGTCTTGTTGGTGTGATAGCCCGCCTCGAGTGCCTGGCGGTAGGACGCCATCATGTTGTCCGCATCGTGCGCGCCGATCAAACCCTGCGCGACGAGCCTGTCGGCGTACAGCTTGCGCGTTCCCGGGTGATCGTTGATGATCTTGTACATCAGCGGCTGCGTGACCATCGGCTCGTCCTGCTCGTTGTGGCCGAGCTTTCGGAAGCACACCAGATCGACGACCACGTCCTTGTTGAATTTCGTCCGGTAGTCCAGGGCGATCTCGATCACCATGATGGCAGCCTCGGGATCGTCACCGTTGACGTGGATGATCGGCGCTTCGACCATCTTCGCGACGTCGGTGCAGTACAGCGTCGAACGGCTGTCGCGCGGGTCGGAAGTGGTGAATCCGATTTGATTGTTGACAACGATGTGGACGGTGCCCGCGGTGCCGTAGCCGCGCGTTTGTGAAAGATTCAGTGTCTCCATCACCACGCCTTGGCCGGCAAAAGCGGCGTCGCCGTGAATCAATACCGGCAGTACTTCCTTGCCCTGCCGGTCCTTGCGGCGGTGCTGGCGGGCCCGAACCGAGCCTTCGACAACCGGATTCACGATCTCAAGATGCGACGGATTGAACGCAAGCGTCAGGTGCATCGGCCCGCCCGGCGTCATGATGTCTGAGGAGAATCCCTGGTGATACTTGACGTCGCCCGCACGCAGCGCGTCGTCGTGCTTGCCCTCGAATTCGGAGAACAGGTCCTTTGGCATCTTGCCCAGCGTATTGACCAGCACGTTCAGCCGGCCCCGATGCGCCATCCCGATCACCAGTTCCTGCACCCCAGCCTCCCCCGCGCGCTGCAGGAGGTTGTCCAGCATGGGGATCAGCATGTCGCCGCCTTCGAGCGAGAAGCGCTTCTGCCCGACATAGCGGGTATGCAGGTGTCTCTCCAGTCCTTCGGCCGCGGTGAGGCGCTCCAGAATATGCCGCTTGTAATCGGGGGAGTAGCTGGGTCTGGCCCGAATGGGCTCGAGACGTTCCTGTATCCAGCGCTTCTCCACCCGGCTGCTCAGGTACATGTACTCGATGCCGATGGTGCCGCAGTAAGTCTCCTGCAACGCCTTGATGATCTCGCGCAGCGTCGCCTGCTCGGGGCCGATCAGCGAGCCGGTGTTGAACACCGCGTCCATATCCGCCTCGGTCAGGTCGTAATACGCGGGTTCCAGCTCGGCGATATGCGGGCGCTCGCGCCGCTTGAGCGGGTCGAGTTGGGCGAGCAACACTCCGCGGAAACGGTACTCCGCGACCAGCTGGACCACGGAAACCTGCTTGCGGTCGAGCCCGGCCGCCGCCGGCGCCCCGCGTGGCGCACCGGCGCGTGCGCGCTGCACGAACGACTCGACGATCGGCGCGTGCGCTACGTCGCGCGCACCCGGCAACTGCTGCATCTGGTCGAAGTAGCGCCGCCACTCCGGTGTCACCGCATCGGGATTCTGTAGGTACGCCTCGTACAAATCCTCGATGAAGGGGGCGTTGCCGCCAAACAGATAAGAGCTGCCGAGGAATTCCTTCATCATGGCCGATTACCCCTGTGGCTGCCGATACGTGAGCGGAGGCTGCCCAGGTTGGAGTGCTGTTGCCGCGGTGCCGGCGCGCCGACCTTTTTCTTCACTGTTCATTTCACCGTTTGTCGATGGGAATGACGTCACGCTGGGCCGGACCGGTGTAGAGCTGGCGCGGCCGCCCGATCTTTTGCTCCGGGTCGGCGACCATCTCGTTCCACTGCGCCACCCAGCCGACGGTGCGGGCGAGCGCGAAAACGCAGGTAAACATCGAAACCGGTATGCCGAGGGCGCGCTGCACGATGCCGGAGTAGAAATCCACGTTCGGATACAATTTGCGGCTCACGAAGTAATCGTCTTCCATCGCAATTTTTTCCAGCGCCATCGCCAGCTTGAACAGCCGGTCGTTCTGCAGGCCCAGTTCGTCGAGCACTTCATGGCAGGTCTCACGCATCAGCTTGGCGCGCGGATCGTAATTCTTGTAAACCCGGTGGCCGAAGCCCATCAGCTTGACGGTGGAGTTCTTGTCCTTCGCCTTCGTGATGAACTCGCCGATCTTGGAAACATCGCCGATCTGCTCGAGCATGTTCAGCGCCGCCTCGTTGGCGCCGCCGTGGGCCGGTCCCCACAGGCAGGCAATTCCCGCAGCAATGCAGGCGAACGGGTTGGCGCCGGAAGAGCCGGCCAGTCGGACGGTGGACGTCGAGGCATTCTGCTCGTGGTCCGCATGCAGGATGAAAATCCGGTCCAGCGCACGTACCATGACGTCGTTCACCTGGTATTCCTCTGCGGGCACGGCGAACATCATGCGCATGAAATTAGCCGAGTACGAGAGGGTATTCAGTGGATACACGAAAGGCTGGCCCGTCGTGTATTTGTACGCCATCGCGGTGATCGTCGGCATTTTCGCGATCAAGCGGAAAGCCGAAATATCGCGGTGCGCGGGATTATTCAGGTCCAGTGAGTCGTGATAGAAGGCGGATAATGCGCCGACGGTGCCAACCATTACCGCCATCGGATGCGCGTCGCGCCGGAATCCGCGGAAGAAATTGTTGAGCTGGTCATGAACCATCGTGTGGCGCGTGACGGTCGTGACAAATTTTTCCCTTTGTTCCTTGTTTGGCAGCTCGCCGGTCAGCAACAAATAGCAGACTTCGAGAAAATCGCATTGCCGCGCCAATTGATCGATCGGATAGCCCCGGTAGAGCAACACTCCGGCGTCGCCATCGATGTAGGTGATCGCGGAACGGCAACTGGCGGTTGAGAGAAACCCAGGGTCATACGTGAATTTTCCGGCTTTGCCGAGCAAACTCCGAATATCGACTACATCCGGCCCGATGGTTCCGCTGAGTACGGGAAACTCGACGGCCTGTGCGCCATCGCTGAACGACATTGTTGCGGTGCGCTGCTTCTCCACGTCCCCGCCCACTTTCCAACCCATTTAAAGCATTAAGTTTAGCAGCTTCTCCAAGGCCCCGGACACTGGGATGCAGTGCAATAAGGATCAATCAAATAATCTGATTATGAGGGCCGCGTCCGGGTCGGGCGGCGGCTGCTTTCCGGTCAGGAAATCCCAGAGATCGTTGTCCGGGTAGTCGAGCAGGCGATTGAACACAACTCGCTCCTGCGTGGACAACGTTTCGAAGTGGCTCTCCAGGAATCGGGTCAGCACGACATCGAGCTCCAGCAGGCCTCTCCGGCAATGCCAGCGCACCCGGTCGATCTCGGCCATCGCTGTTCAGACGGCGCGTTTGACCATGAGGTCCTTGATCTTGCCGATCGCCCGCGTCGGATTGAGCCCCTTCGGGCAAACATCCACGCAGTTCATGATCGAATGACAGCGGAACAGGCGGTACGGATCCTCGAGGTCGTCGAGGCGTTCGCTGGCGGCAAGATCGCGGGAATCGGCAATAAAGCGGTAGGCCTGCAGCAATCCGGCCGGCCCGACGAACTTGTCCGGGTTCCACCAGAACGACGGGCAGGCCGTCGTACAGCATGCGCACAGGATGCACTCGTACAGCCCATCGAGTTCGGCGCGCTGCGCCTGGGACTGCAACCTTTCCTTTTCGGGCGGCGGCTCGTTGTTCACCAGATAGGGCTTCACGGAGTCGTACTGCTTGAAAAACTGCGACATGTCCACGATCAGGTCGCGGATCACCGGCAGCCCGGGCAGCGGCCGCAGCTCGACCGGCTCCTTGAGGTCGGCCAGCCGCGTGATGCATGCCAGTCCGTTCTTTCCGTTAATGTTCATCCCGTCCGATCCGCATACACCCTCGCGGCAGGAGCGGCGCAGCGACAGGCTGTCGTCCACTGCCTTGATGCGTATCAGCGCGTCGAGCAGCATCGGTTCCGTCGGCCGCATTTGAACCTCGTAGTCCTGCATGTAAGGCTTGGCGTCCTTGTCCGGGTCGTAACGGTATATTCTGAATTTCATTGGCTGGCCTCAGGTAACGTTTCCGGAATTGTGCATCGGGTATTGCGCCTCACGCCTCTCGCCTCACGTATCAGTACGTTCTCACCTTCGGTTCAATAGTCTGCGCGGTCAGCGGTTTCAAATGCACCGGCTTGTATTCAAGCCGGCTGTTGTCCTTGTACCAAAGGCTGTGCTTGAGCCAGTTGACATCGTCGCGTTTCGGGTGGTCGGCACGATCGTGTGCGCCCCGGCTTTCCTTGCGCGCATCGGCCGAGACCAGCGTAGCGACCGCCACCTCGATCAGGTTGTCGAGCTCAAGTGCCTCGACGCGCGCGGTGTTGAATACGTTGCTCTTGTCCTTGATCCCGGTTCGGCCGATGCGCAATGCGGTTTCCTTTATTTTCCTGACGCCGTCCACCAGCATGTCGGGGAAGCGGAACACGCCGCAGTGCGCCTGCATGATCCGGCGCATTTCCGCGCCCGCTTCATGCACGCTTTCACCGTCCTTCTGGTTCTCCAGGCGCGCCAGCCGCGCCATCGTCATGTCCGACGCACCGGCCGGCAAATCCTTGTGGGTAGGATTTTGTTGCAGGAAACGGATCATTGAGTCGCCGGAGGATTTTCCGAACACCAGCAGATCGGTGAGTGAATTGGTGCCCAGCCGGTTCGCCCCGTGCACAGAGGTACAGGCGCACTCGCCTGCAGCGTAGAAGCCCTGCACGACCGCTTCGGAATTGCCGCCCTGCGGCGCCACCACCTCGCCGCGGTAATTGGCGGGAATACCGCCCATCTGGTAGTGACAGGTCGGGACAACCGGGATCGGGTCCCTGACTGGATCGACGTTGGCGAATTTCCTGGCGATTTCGCGGATGCCGGGCAGCTTGCTTTCGATCAGATCGACACCGAGATGGTCGAGCTTGAGCAGCAGGTAATCACCATCGGAGCCGCAACCGCGTCCTTCCTTGATCTCGGTCGCCATCGCCCGCGCCACCACGTCGCGGCTGGCAAGGTCCTTGGCGTTCGGCGCATAGCGCTCCATGAAACGCTCGCCGTCCTTGTTCAGCAGGTAACCGCCCTCGCCGCGCACGCCTTCGGTGATCAGCACGCCCACGCCGGCCACGCCGGTCGGATGGAACTGCCAGAATTCCATGTCTTCGAGGGGAATCCCGGCGCGCGCCGCCATGCCCAATCCGTCACCGGTGTTGATGAAGGCGTTGGTGCTGGCAGAGTAAATCCGCCCTGCCCCCCCGGTGGCGAACAGCACCGCGCGCGCGTGCAACACAGACACCTCTCCGGTCTCCATTTCCATTGCGGTCACGCCAAGCACCTGTCCGGAGGAATCGCGAATCAGGTCCAGCGCGATCCACTCGACCAGAAACCGGGTACTGGCGCGCAGATTGCGTTGATACAGCGTATGCAGCATTGCGTGACCAGTGCGATCGGCCGCACAGAACGAACGCTGCACGGCCGGCCCGGCGCCGAAATTCTGCATGTGTCCGCCGAACGGGCGCTGGTACACGGTGCCGTCGGAGTTGCGGTCGAACGGCATGCCGAAATGCTCGAGTTCGATGACCACTTTCGGCGCCTCGCGGCAAAGGAACTCGATGGCGTCCTGATCGCCAAGCCAGTCCGACCCCTTGATGGTGTCGTACATGTGCCACATCCAGCTGTCTTCCCCCATGTTGCCCAGAGCGGCACCGATTCCGCCCTGCGCCGCCACCGTGTGCGAGCGGGTCGGGAACACTTTCGACAGCACAGCGACCTTGTAGCCGACCTCGGCGAGCTGTAGTGATGCGCGCATTCCGGCACCGCCGGCACCGACGATCACCGCATCGAATTTTCTTACCGGGATCGTCACTTTTGGAGACTCCAAAGAATCTGAATCGCCCAGCCGGCGTAACCAACCAGAAGCGTAGCCGCCACGATCTCCAGGCCGAGCCGCACCGACGTGGGTTTGATGTAGTCCATGAGAATGTCGCGCACACCGATCCACGCGTGCCAGAAAAGACTGACAAAGAACAGGAAGGTCGCGATGCGGATCAGCTGATTTTCGAACAGCGCGCGCCACTCGCCGTAATGCTGCGGCGGGCAGACCAGCACAATGCCGACGAATACGAAGGTGTAAACCGCCATCAGCAACGCGGTCACGCGCTGCACCAACCAGTCCCTGAGCCCGTAATGAGCGCCCACGACGTTCTTCACCACAGGCGTATCCCAAGGGCCACTGTGAGCACCAGACTCGTCACCAGCACGCCCCAGCTCACGAGCCGTGTGGTTCCGAGTTCCGATCCGATATCCACATCGAGCAGCAGATAGCGCAACCCGGCGAAGAAGTGGTGGAGGAACGCCCATAGCATTCCGGTCAGGAACAGTTTTGCCAGCCAGTGGTCGGCAACCGCGCGGAAACGGACATAGCTCTCCGGCGAAGCCAGGCTCTCCTGGAACAAATACAGCAGCACGCCCGCGAACAGGAAAAGTGCGGCGCCGCTGATACGATGCAGAATCGATACGATGGCCGGCACCGGCTGCCGGATCCTGGCAAGGTCGAGGTATTTCGGGCGTTGGCTGGCGATCATCCGTGGGTCCTGGTGGCCAGACGCGCAGCTAAGAGCGGGCGCCGGCGATTAGACGATGCGGTTGCGGTAATGGTGCTCCCGGGTATTGCAGAAACTGCGGCGAAGTTCGACCGGCTTGTCCGCGTAAGTATAGGCCACGCGTTCGATCGTCAAAAATGGCGCTCCCTTGGCGACCCCGAGGTGCCGGGCAGCCGCGCCTTCCGCCGCAACGGCCTTGATCTGCTCATCGACATGCAGGATACGGACTTCGAACTCGGACTCGTACATGCTGTAGAGCATGCAGTGGTGTCGCTCGATGATTTGCGCCGTCAGTCCCTTGAATTGGGTCGTGGGCAAGCGGACCTCCTCGTACACGGCGATCTTGCCCGAGAATGCCAGCGCGCGAGTAACCAGGAATGCGCCCGCGCCCGTGGCAAGATCGAGCCTCTTCGCGGAGGCGCTGTCCAGCTTGACCTTGCGGCAGTCAATCAGGGTCGCTGCAAGTTTCTCGAGGACGCCGCGATCCGGCGATATACGCAGGTAGGGAAACTGACTGCGCTCCTCGGAATGCGAAGCGACGAAAGTGCCCTTTCCCTGCTGGCGCACCAGCAGGTTCTCACCGGCAAGTTCGCCGACGGCCTTGCGCACCGTTCCCTGGCTGACGCTGAAACGTCCGGCAAGTTCGATTTCGCTGGGAATCAGGTCGCCCGGACGCCACTCTCCCGTTACCAGGCTCTGGGTGATCAAACTCTTGATCTGCCGGTAAAGCGGTTGAAAGGCAGGCGCGTTGGCGGCGGGTTTCATGTTGCCGCGCGTTTTCAGCACAATTTTCCTTTGGCCATCCGCAAGGACAGATGTCTTTTATAAGATACAGGACTTGTTTGACACTGTCGAATCCGAATCGCTATGATGCAGGGCAATAATGACCCCGGCTGATCGTCTTATAGAGGATCCGGCCGGACCCGCCAGGCGTTCCCGTCAGACGAAAGGATAAGTCTGATTTATTTACAACAAGAAGCCTTCACCACCCGCAGGAGCCTCCAGCCATGAAACCGCCCCTACGAGTCGCAGTCACCGGTGCCGCCGGCCAGATCGGTTACAGCCTCCTGTTCCGCATCGCCAGCGGGGAAATGCTGGGCCGGGACCAGCCGGTCATCCTGCAGACGCTCGAGATCCCGGACCAGAAGGCACAGGCGGCGCTGAAAGGCGTGATGATGGAATTGGAGGACTGCGCGTTCCCATTGCTCGCCGGAATGGTCGCGGCTTCCGATCCGAAAGTCGCCTTCAAGGGTGCCGACGTGGCAGTGCTGGTGGGCGCCCGTCCCCGATCCAAGGGCATGGAACGCAAGGACCTGCTGGAAGCCAACGGCGCGATCTTTACCGTGCAGGGGCGGGCATTAAACGACGTGGCCAGTCGCAAAGTGAAGGTGCTGGTGGTGGGAAACCCGGCCAATACCAACGCCTGGATCGCGATGAACAGCGCCCCCGACTTGCCGCGCGCGAGAACTTCACGGCGATGCTACGTCTGGACCACAATCGCGCGCTGTCTCAGCTCGCGGCCAAAAGCGGCAAGGCGGTCGGTTCGATCGAGAAAATGATCGTTTGGGGAAACCACTCCCCTACCATGTATCCCGACTATCGCTTTGCCAACATTGGCGGCCAGCCGGCTTCCACGGTCGTCAACGATGAACAGTGGTACCGCAACACCTTCATTCCGACGGTGGGCAAGCGCGGTGCCGCGATCATCGAGGCTCGGGGGCTTTCCTCTGCCGCCTCCGCCGCCAATGCCGCGATCGATCATGTACGCGACTGGTTGCTCGGCACCAACGGACGGTGGGTCACGATGGGCGTCGCCTCCGACGGCTCCTACGGCATTCCCGAAGGCACGATTTTCGGTTTCCCGGTGACTTGCTCCCCCGGCGGGTACCAGATGGTCAGGAACCTTGAGATCGATGAATTCAGCCGAAGCAAGATGGACGCAACGCTCAAGGAACTGGAGGAAGAGCGCGACGCAATCAAGCACCTGCTCAAATGAAAGGTCGAGCGGGCGTTATTCAACTGAAAACTCCTACCGCAGACGGCGCAAAGGATTCATTTCAATACCCCCTTGAGGGGTACGCAGAGGAAAAGCCGAGTGAACCTACGAAGACACGGGGATCATCAGGACAGGGCGCAGACTCGCCTGCATTGGTTGACTTGCTGTCCCACATCTGGCGCTCTACCCTCTCCAGTTTCCCCTCTGTGTCCTCCGCGTCCTCCGCGATAAGCGCTTAAAAGGATTAGAGCAATGAATAACCTTATGACCGCCGGCGCGAAATTCCGTGCTGCAGTCGCGGCCGAAAAGCCGCTGCAGGTGATCGGCACGATCAACGCCTATCACGCCCGGCTCGCCGAGCGGACCGGCTATAAGGCGATCTACC
>JANOGP010000223.1:0-16742 GCA_031406075.1 Betaproteobacteria bacterium | reverse complement strand
TTCCAATCGCGCCGCCCTCTGCGGTCGCCCAAGTCCTGCCGGCGCCCATTCGGACCGACGACAAAGCCGCTGCCCGGCCTGACCTGCGTGTGCCGCCGTGCCCCGTGATCACGATCGATCGAATCGCGCGAGTGCGAATGCACCGCTTTGCGGTCCCAGCGGTCATAAATGTTGGTGACGTTGTGCGATCGGCGACCGCCGTTGACGGTTATGTTATTGATCACCGTCACCCGCGAGCCGATCGCCGGTCGATGGTGCCAGGCGTGCTGATGCCACGGGCCCCACCACGGCCGGTAGTGCGGACGCGGTGCCAACGCAGCGAAGCAGCATGGCTGCCACGGATTCCACCAGTTGTAGAAGATGCCGAAACCGAATCCCCAGGTGACCGGAGAGCTGTACCAGACGCTGCCGATCCACGGCCGGTAGTACCAACCGCTGCCATACACGACAACCAAGTCGGTGGACACGTAGGACCCGACGTAGCCCGGCGTATAACCCACATAGACCACCTCCGGCGTCGAGTCGTAGATGCGCACGTAAGTGACGTAATGCAAAGGCGAGTTGCGAGGAATCGAATAGATGACCGCCGGAACATAATTCGCCACCGACCACGGTCCGTAAGGGCTGGCGGCCGTGAACCACACGCCGTTGTCGAGCGCATAGAAGGACGCCTCGCTCAGCCGTATCACCGGCACCGGCGAGTTGACCGCGGATTGCAGCGAAGTGCCGGCGATCGGCTGGAACACCGGCTCGCCGTCGTAAACGATCTCCAGGCTGGCGGCGCTACGCGTCACGCTCGCCACCTGCGGCACGCCGTTGGCGATGACCGCTTCACGCGCCTGCGGCGTTCCCGGAACCGCCGCGCGCACGGGCGCGGTCGAATGGTCAGACGGGATGAGCGCGAAATCGCCGGGAAGATTGCCCGCCGCAACGTATTCCCAGGGACCGCGCTGAAGCGCCCGCGCACGGTACCAGCGGCCGGAAATGAGCACGTAATGGTTGGCGGTCCTGAGATCGAGAAAAATCCTGTTGGGCGAATTGGTGACGTAGAGCAACTGCGTGCCCTGAATCGGCGCGTACTGTGAGGGACCGTCGGTCTGCAGCAGTTCCGCCGGCTCGGTGCTGACAAAGACCACCGCCGACGCATCCAGCGGCTCGCCGTCTTCGACGTCTTCGTCGAGCAGGTCCACCTGGTCATCCTGTAACGCGAGCTGCCTCGCTTTCTCGAGGTCGGCCGCCGGGTTCGCGCTCTCGGTCCACGGACCCGCGAGGCGCTGCGCCTGGCGCCAGTGATCGATGATGTAAAGGTAATAGCGGGCGGAAGCGGGATTGTTCAGGGCCGGGTCGTACAGGATCAGGGCCCGCGTGTTGACGATTCGTTGCAGGCCTGTCCCCGGGACTTCCCGCAAAACCGGCGTGCCGTCTATCGGCACCAGGATCGCAGGACGCTCGCTGAAAATAATGTTCGGCGGATCATTCTTCAGTGGCTGGCTTTCGGCCTGTTGCACCGCGCGATCGATTGCCATGTCGGATTGCAATCGCTCGAGCGGCACCTGCCAGGACTTGGCCGCGAGTTGCTGCCGCAGCGACTCGAGGTAGTCGCCGGCGCGATCCGTCGCGGTGGGAAAGTCAGCCTTGGTTATCGCCAGATCGCGGATAGTGACAATTCCGCTGGCGCGGTTGGCATCGGTACGAGCCGAGATCCATACCTGGCCAAAGCTGCCCGGCTGTTCGTCTGATTTCGCGTAAACGGCAACCGCAGCGCGCCCCTCAAGTCGGTCGCCTTCCCATTTGTCGAATTGGGGTTGATAGACGACAAAGCGGCTGTCGCGAACGCTGATCTGCGTTGGCCACGGCATGGCGGAAGGCGTAACGACCACGGAAGCCGCATCGGGCCGGTCGGCGGCGGCGTTGTCGATGTCCGCCGCCAACACGCTGAAAGACAACAGGCAAACCAGAAACGCCGGCACTGTGGGAAGATTGGCAAGTCTGTTCATGGCACACCCTCCTCGAGTGTTGATTGCGGCGCTACTTCGGCCGCAACGTCGTCGCGTATCAGGAACTCGTGCGACGCCTGAAGAACGTCATGCTAAGGCCGGCGTTGACCGCAGTGCGCGGATGAATTGTCAATTAATGTAACGCCGCCCGCTGCGGCCCCTCTCGCGGGAGCGGCATGGAACATCTGCAAACGGTGATTACCGACTCGCCGCGGAGGCCGTAGACCGCCCGATTACTGCTGGAACGTGGTTGGCGCCATGATTCTCTATATCGAACAGATCGGAGTGGGCCTTCAGCAATTCCACGGCGGCCGAATTGCGATCCAGCCACTTTTTGGTGGCGAAAATCGTCGCGACAATCCGGTTCCCGATCAGGAATCCAATCAGATCGGCGTCGAACCCGCCGTCGCAGGCATCCAGAGTCAATGCCGCCACCTTGGCATCAGCGCTGCCGGATACGGCCAGCACCCGATGCACCTCGATGGGGCGTGGTTCCGCGATTGCTGCGGAGGGCAGCAAAAGGACAAGGCAAGTCAGAATCCAGCGACGCATCCCGCCATAAACGTCCGCGACCGCAAAAGGTTGCCCCTGGCTCGCAGGATCAGAGGATCCGGGTCCAGAGATAAAGCCAGGAAATCGTCAGGGTCGCTGTCGTCACCCGGACATTGCGACGGCAGCCCCCCATTAGTTTGCGATTGTCGGATAATTCAGATGGGCGGCGCTGCAGCCGTCCCTGATAAGAATGCAGGCCAATTAAGGGGAGATCGAAATGCAGATCAAATATCTTGCGGCTGCGCTGGTCCTGATGTCCGTGTTGGGGGCGGAGTCCCGGGCGCAGGAGGGCCCGGTAACATGGAGTGATCCGACTTGTGGTTTTTTCGTGGTGCAGTTGCCGGCCGGGGATCCCGGCGACGCCTTCGGACTGTATTCATGGAAGGTGCACCCGGGTCCGCAGGTGGGCGACGTTGTCGAAGGCGACGATATCGTGGTCGCCAAGGAACTGGTGCTGGTGAACCAGCGCAGTGGCGACAAGCATGTGGTCATCCACTGGGCGAACGCCAAGGCACCGGAAATGCTGGTGCGCAACACTCCGGTTCAATGCGCGAGCAAGTGGAAGAAGAAAAAGAAATGATGCGGTTCGCCGTGGGAGCGGCGTGAAACCGAGCACGCTGTTGCTGATCGTTCTAGGCGCAATATTCGGTCCTGTTTATTTCGCCTACTGCGAGTACGTGAGCGGCGAAAATGCGGAAACGCATACACTCACCGAACGCTCGGATCGCTGGGAACTTCCCGATGGGGCAATCCTGCGCTTTCGCGGAGGACTGGGTTACCGGCCGATTGCGCTGGAGCTCACGCCGGAATTGAACCATTACCGCTTCCGCTTTACATTCGACCTCGCTCCGAGCCAGGCGTCTCCGAAAGATGCGGGCAACGATTATCAGGTGAGCATCATGCAGGGCGACATCGGCATTTTCGAACGCAGCTTCCGCGCCGCAGGCAACGGCGCGGTCTCCGTCGCACTCAACCCGATGGAGATCCTCTACGGTGGCGGCTACGTCTTGCTGCTCGAAGAAGTCGGTACGCCCCAGCTTCAAATCAGAGGCGTGAAACTTGAGGTGCGCACCAAGGTGGAAAAAACGCGGACGTGGCTGGTATGGAGCGGCCTGGCAATGCTGGCCTTCGGCGCGACAATTATCATCCGTGATCTTGTCATGCGATCGACGAAAAAATGAAAGCTTTCGACCCCGATCAGTTTCGCACTCTGAGTGCCGCGGTACTCTCGGACGTCATGGATGCTCTCGGTCTGATGAACCGGGCGATGCGGCCGTTCGTGCGCCCGCTCGATGAAAACGTGGTGCTGGCCGGACGCGCCCGCACCGGGCTTTACATGCTCGCCTACGAAGTGCGGGAGGGCGAGAATCCCTACGAAGTCGAAATCGCGCTCGTGGACGATCTCAGACCGGGCGACGTACCGGTACTCGCCTGTAACGGCCCGACTCAGCGAATTGCGCCCTGGGGCGAACTGCTGTCCACGGCGGCGCAGGCGCGGGGCGCGGCCGGTTGCATCACCGACGGCCTGGTGCGGGACGTCAGGCAGATCCGCGAAATGCGCTTCCCCGTCTTTCACGGCGGGATCGGCCCGCTCGATACCAAGGGCCGGGCCAGGATGATGCAGCGCGATGTGCCGGTCGAATGCGCTGGCGTGAAAGTGCAAAGCGGCGACATCGTTTTCGGCGACGTGGACGGCGTCGTGGTCATACCTCAG
Organism: Betaproteobacteria bacterium; assembly: GCA_031406075.1. Lineage (GTDB taxonomy): Bacteria > Pseudomonadota > Gammaproteobacteria > Burkholderiales > JACQAP01 > JACQAP01. The sequence continues at coordinate 12,479 of JANOGP010000223.1, read as the reverse complement.
GAACGGGCCGCCGAAGTTCTCGCCAAAGCGAAGGAAAAAGTGGCAGGGGAGGACAGGACGCGCGACGAGCTTCGGCAGGGCCGTCTGCTGCGCGAGGTGTTCGAGAAGTACAGGATTCTCTAGGGCATCCAAACACCAACGAAAGGAGAATGAATTGTGTATTGGCTGATCGCTGGAATGGTCATTTTTTTCGGGGTCCATATCTTCTCGACTTTCCGCACGACGCGCGAGAAAGTGATCCAACGTCTGGGCGAGAAACCATACAAGGCGGGTTACGCGTTGCTGGCCGTTGCCGGCTTCATACTCATCGTGATCGGCGTCGGCAAGTCCGAACCGATGACCTTGTGGGAGCCTGCCGAATGGGGTCGTTATGCCGCGGTATGGTTCATGCCCTTCGCCTTCATTTCTCTGGCGGCGGCGTTCATCCCGAGCAACTTTCAACGCTTTACTGCGCACCCCATGCTGTGGGGCGTCACGCTGTGGGCGTTGTTGCACCTGCTCGCCAATGGCGATCTGACCGGCCTCATACTTTTCGGCGGCTTCGGACTCTACGCGGTTCATGCCATGTCCTCGCAGAACGCCCGCGGCGCGCGGGCGTCGCAGATCAAGCGTCCGCTGTTAAACGACGCGGCAGTGGTCGTGGCCGGTTTGATCCTTTACGGGTTGTTCCTGAAATTCCACGCCAATCTATTCGGCGTTCCGCTTGTGTACTGACAAGAAAATCAATAATGCCAACAGGGAGGAATGAAGCTGTGGCTAAGCCGATCCCGCCTGTGTTGTTGACTTACGTTGAGGGACTTAAAACGCACGACATTCAAAAGATCGCGAGCACCGCAGCGGAAGACCTCAAATTCATTTCGGCGACGCGGATTCTGGACAAGCAGCAGGCTTTGAAGATGCTCACTGCGCTCTACACCGGATTTCCTGACTGGAACTACGCCTACGACGTGATCGAGGACCGCGGCCAGGGCAACTACGCGATCAAATGGCGCCAGGGCGGCACCCACACCGCGATATGGGCCATGCCGGGAATGGATCCGATACCGCCCACGGGCAGGAAAGTCAGCATCCCTGAGCACTACTTCTATTACCGTGTCTCCGGCGACAAGCTCACCATCATCTTCCCCGAGCCGATCCCCGGCGGGGCTCCCAGGGGAATCCTGGAACAGATCGGCGTAATGCTTTCGCCGCTGTAAGACAACTGTGCTCAGGGCACCTAAAAAACCATAATTCTCACCACGAGGACACAAAGACACGAAGGAACACAAAGAAACCAAAAAAGAATTCGGGCAAGACAATAAAGTGGCAGCGATGATTCACGGTCAGATCGTTTCGCTGCCAATACCCGGAATCAGATACAGGAACTTGTTCTTCTTCGTGTTCTTCGTGTCTTCGTGGTGATGATTCGTTTCAGTGTTTTCCATAGATCATGGGACTGGCTCCCAAGGTTGGCGGGCCATCCCGCGAGTCAGCGGAACAGCACGCTACCGCAGCGGACGCTGCACTTCGGCCAGCACCAGCGAGGTCTCGATCTGACGATCCGGAATGGTCCAGTACTTCCTGAGCAGCCGATTCTTTTCTTCTTCCGGTACCACGCGGAATCCATGCTTTCTGTAGAAGCGGGTCGCCCAGATTGCGGCTTTCCAGGTGCCGATCAAGATCGGCTTTTCGGCAAGTCTGCGCAGATCGGAGAGCAGCTTGGCGCCTATCCCGCGACGGCGGTGTGCTGAACGCACGTAGGCATGGCGGATCAGCGTGACATCGGCGACATCCTGTATCCCCATTACGCCGACCAGTTCGCCATTCTCCTCATAGCCCCAAAACACCACGCCGCTTGCGAGTTCATGCCGGAGTTCCCGTGCCGGCATGTACGGATCCTTCCAGCAGTCGACCGGAATCGCGCCGCGGTAGGCTTGCGCGGCGTCGTTGATAATCTCGACGATCGCATCAAAATCCGTATCTTTGCAGCGGCGAATCATTGTTGCACCTTGCGTATCATGTTTTCTCAGGGTAACGCAGCCGGGCCGCCTGAAAAAGGGGCCTGACGCCGGGCTGTTAATTTCCGTAAGGAGTGCAAATGAGAATTCTCGTGTCTCTCGGTTTCGCAGTTTTGTTCGCGGTTGCGGCGCAGGCCTGGGGCGCAAACCCCGAATACAACGGCCAATGCGCGATGAGCATGTCGGAAGGAACCAAGATTTCCACGGACTGTGCCGTGATCTGGCTCTCACCCGAGGGCAAGATCTACTGCTTCTTCAATCAGGCCGCCAAGGAGAAATTCCTGCAAGCGCCGCAGGAGAATTTGCAGCGCGCGCAGGCGTTCTGGGACAATCCCGACGTCTTGAAACAAATCAGGCGCCAGCAATAACACGATGCTTCGATCCGCAATGTCGGCGCGGGCTCATCGGTTCCTCGATTGCCGCCTCTTGCCGGGTCGCGGCCGCGCTCCCGCCGGTCCGCCCGCCTCGATGGGCAACGGCAACGCAGTCTGGTACTTCACTTGCTTCAACGCAAAGCTCGACTTGATGTTACCCACCCCCGGCACGCGAGAGAGGAAGTTGAGTATGAAGTCTTCGAGAACCTGGATGTCGGGAACCACCACGCGCAACAAGTAGTCCGCATCCCCGGTCATGAGATAGCACTCCATGACCTCGGGCCGTCCGCGGATCGCCTTCTCGAACGTCCCGAGCGCCGGCTCGATCTGCCGCTCCAGCGTGACCTGGATGAATACGCTCACCTTGAGTCCGACCCGCAGCGCATCGAGCAGCGTCACGTAGCGGCTAATGTAACCCGCCTCCTCGAGCGCCCGCACCCGGTTCAGGCAGGGCGAAGGCGACAGCCCCACCGCCTTGGCGAGATCCACATTGGACATGCGGGCATCGCCCTGCAGAAGGCCGAGTATCCGCCAGTCTATCGCGTCAAGATGTAAATTCGGCACTTCATGCTGTTTCATCGATATTTTACAGTCATCTATGCTTAATTTACCCGATTTTATCAGGGTAAACGAAACCATGTGCTTCGTGAATCAGGTTAGCATTCCGGCTTCGAAAATCGAATACCGGACCGCCATCGCCTGATGCGCGGTCCGCGAGGAGAAATCGCATGACCGACCTTTCCGACATCAGCGTTTCCGGTCTCTGGCGCGTACTGGCCCAGGATCTCGACCCAGTCGAAACCAAGGAATGGCTGGACGCCTTCGACGCCATCGTCGAGAACGAAGGCGCGGAGCGGGCGACTTTTGTGCTGAGAAAGCTGCTGGATCACGCGCGCATGGTGCGCGTGCCGATGCCGCCGGTGCTGAACACGCCTTATGCTAATACGGTATCGCTCGCGGACCAGCCGCAGTTTCCCGGCAATCCTGAAATCGAGGCGCGCATTTCCGCGCTGGTGCGCTGGAATGCATTAGCGATGGTGGTGCGCGCCAATCGCGCTCACCCCGAGCTCGGCGGCCACATCGCCACGTACGCGTCGTCCGCGGATCTGTTCGAAGTCGGCTACAACCATTTCTTCCGCGCCGGCCAGGATGGCGACGCAATTTTTTTCCAGCCGCACTCCGCGCCCGGCGTCTATGCCCGCGCCTACATGGAAGGCCAGCTCACCGAAGAGAACCTCGACCACTATCGCCGCGAAACCGGCGGCAAAGGGTTATCGTCGTATTGCCATCCGTGGCTGATGCCCGGGTTCTGGCAATTCCCCACCGGTTCGATGGGCCTGGGCTCGATTACGTCGATCTACCAGGCGCGCTTCATGCGCTACCTCGAAGACCGCAACATTCTCGAAACCAAGGCGCGCAAGGTATGGTGTTTCGTCGGCGACGGCGAGATGGACGAGCCGGAATCCATCGCCGGGCTGGCGATGGCGGCGCGCGAGGGACTCGACAATCTCATATTCGTGGTGAACTGCAACCTGCAACGCCTCGACGGCCCGGTGCGCGGTAACGGCTCCATCGTCCAGGAACTCGAAGGCCTGTTCGCCGGCGCCGGCTGGAACGTGATCAAGGTGATGTGGGGCTCCGACTGGGACCCGCTGTTCGCGCGCGATCGCGACAATGTCATCCTCAAGCGGCTGCACGAGACCGTTGACGGCGAATTCCAGAAGTATGCCGCGACCGACGGACGCTTCAACCGCGAGGCCTTCTTCAGCAAATACCCCGAACTCCAGCAATTGGTGGCGCACATGTCCGATGAGGACATCGACCGGCTCAAGCGCGGCGGCCACGATCCGATCAAGATCTACGCCGCGTATCACGCCGCGGTGAACCACAGGGGTCGCCCCACCGTGATCCTCGCCCAGACCAAGAAGGGCTATGGCATGGGCACGGCGCAGGGCAAGATGGCTGCGCACCAGGCGAAAAAGCTCGAGGATGACGCTCTGCTCGCCTTCAGGGACAGGTTCGCTTTGCCGCTTTCCGATTCCGACGTGCAGGACCTGCGCTTTTACAAACCGGCGGCCGACAGCCCGGAGATGAAGTACTTGCACGCGCGCCGGCAGGCGCTGGGCGGCTATGTTCCCGCGCGCAAGCCGAAGGCGCAGTCCCTGCCTGTCCCGGCACTTCAATCATTCGCACGGCTGCTCGAAGGCTCCGGCGACCGTGAGCAATCGACGACCATGGTGTTCGTGAACATGCTTTCGCAATTGCTGCGCGACAAGGCGATCGGCAAGCACATCGTGCCGATCGTCGCCGACGAAGCGCGCACCTTCGGCATGCAGTCGCTGTTCCGCCAGGTGGCGATCTACTCGCCGCACGGTCAGCTCTACGAGCCGGAGGACAAGGACGAGCTGCTCTATTACAAGGAGGCCAAGGACGGGCAGATTCTCGAGGAAGGCATCACCGAGGCCGGCGCGATTTCCTCATGGATCGCCGCCGCGACCTCGTACAGCGCGCACGGCGTGCCGATGCTGCCGTTCTACATCTTCTATTCCTGTTTCGGCTTCCAGCGCATCGGCGACCTGGTGTGGTCCGCGGGCGACTCGCGCGCGCGCGGCTTCCTGCTTGGCGCCACCGCCGGCCGAACCACGCTTTCCGGCGAAGGTCTGCAGCACGAGGACGGATCCAGCCACCTGCTTTTCTCCACCGTGCCGAACTGTGTTGCCTACGATCCGGCGTTCGGTTACGAACTCACGGTCATCATTCGCGACGGCATGCGCCGCATGCTCGAAAACCAGGAAGACGTGTTCTATTACGTCACGGTGATGAACGAGAATTACGCGCATCCGGCGATGCCTGCCGGAGCCGAAGATGGCATCCTCAAGGGAATGTATCGCTTGCGCGAGGGACGAGGAACGAGAGGCGAGGGACGAGGGAAAAAGCAGACCCCGCAGGTCCAGCTGCTTGGTTCGGGGACGATCCTGCGCGAGGTGCTCGCGGCGGCGGAACTGCTGGAAAGCGACTGGAATGTCGGCGCCGACGTGTGGAGCGTCACCAGTTTCACCGAATTGCGCCGCGACGGCATCGGCGTCGAGCGCCATAACCGTCTGCACCCGGTCGGAAACCAGAAACAGTCCTGGGTCGAGCAGTGCCTCGGAAAGACCGCGGGTCCGGTGATCGCCGCCAGCGATTACATGCGCACCGTCGCCGACCTGATCCGCAACTGGGTACCGCGCAGGTATGTCGCGCTAGGCACCGACGGCTACGGCAGAAGCGACACACGCGAGCGGCTTCGCGATTTCTTTGAAGTGGATCGCCACCACGTCACTGTTGCCGCACTCAAGGCGCTTGCCGACGAAGGCGCGATCGACGCCAAAACCGTCCAGCAGGCGATCGAGAAATACGCCATCGGCGCTGACAGGCCCAATCCCTGGGATATGTAGCGCTGCGAGGGCTGGGTGGAGTGGCTTCAATCACCGACGCAGACATTTTTAATTATGTTGACATGACAACATAACACTGGCAGGATTGCCCGGTGAAACGTCCCGGCAGACCCAGAACCAGTAAGCTTACCCGCGCAGAACAGTTGCGCCGCGCCAAGCGTGCGCAGCGCGACCGCGACCACGCGGCGGGGATGGTGCAGGTTCAGCTCAAGCTGCCCCGGCCGGTCGCCGCCAAGCTGGCCGCGACCGCCCGCATTCCCGGGTATGCGCAGGCGCTCGACGCGTTGCTGGACGACATGGTCGTGCGGCTCGCCGATTACCCGGCGCTGGCGGACCTTGCATGGAACCGCGCGGATGAATATCTGCCGGCGCGGGAAGCGTTCGGTTTGTATGAGCGCAACTGGCGGTTCGTAGACCCCGGCAGGCTGGACGAACGCGAACGTGCGCTGATCGAACGGCTGACGCAGCGCTTCGGCGCCGGCGTGATCCATGCCTGAGTTCCGCAAGCTCCATCATCGGGCCGTTGCAGCAATCCTGTCGACAATGAATTTGCGGTTCCTTGAGCAGGCACGGTGCTATTTCGGCGGCGGGACTTGCGTCGCGCTGCTGCTCGACGAGTTCCGCGAATCGCGGGACATCGATTTCCTGTGCTCAAGCCGGGACGGCTTCCGACAATTACGCGAGACCGTGACCGAAGATTCCCTGGGCCGCATCCTGCGCCGCAAGGTGCCGTTGGCCCGCGAGGTGCGCGCCGACAGGGACGGCATACGGACCTTCATCGCCGCTGGCGACTTGCGCATCAAGTTCGAGATCATACTCGAGGCGCGCATTGATCTGAAGAGCGCGTCCGACCGCTTCCTCGGCGTTCGGATGCTCGATTTCGAATGCCTGTCGGCGGAGAAATTTATGGCGAACGCGGATCGGGGATTGGACGAATCAGCAAAGTCCCGCGACGTCATCGACCTCGCCTTCCTCGCCGCGCACTATGGCGTCAAGACGCTCGAGCCCGGCATGCGGCTAGCGGAAACCGCCTACGGCTCCGCCGTTCGACACTACCTCGATCTTGTGCTCTCCAAGTTCACCGCGGATTCCCGCTATGCCTCGGCGTGCGCTCGCTCGCTGGGCATCGAAGATCTCGGTACCCTGCGCAAGGGACTTGCGAAGCTGAAATCTCTGGCGAAGAAGTGACCGGAACCGTCTCGGTGAAGTCCTGCCGGCACCGAATATTCGATTAAAGCAGTAGATTTCGGTAAGCCGTTGTTCATTTGACGTGCCTTCGCGGGATCATCTCTCCAGCACTCTTTTCAGCGTTTCGAGATCCCGCGTGACCAATCCGGCGTCCTCAGCGTATTTCTCGTCAGACATTCCGGGCAACTGAAACAGGGTGAAGAGCACCGTGGATCCGGAGCCGTTAGGAAGAACCCGCAAGGGTACATAGACCTCGACCCCGGACGCCGGACTCACGTAATGGTCCAGCACCCCGAGACCATTCTTCTCAACGAAGCGCAGGTTCATTGGCCCCTGGGTGGTCTCCACGACCCATCCGGCATCCGACTTCCTGACTGATTTGCACAGCCCCGCCGCCCAGCCGGGAAGATTCTCGGGGTTCGATACGAACGCATACACCCGGTTCGGGCGGCAATCGATGGAAACACTCAGCGTTCGCGATTGCAGAAGGGTCGTCATGGAGCGCCGTGCGCAGAAGCCTGGCCGCGGCGTGCAAGTCAGGCGAGTTTGAGCACGAAGTCGAAGCGCCCGTCCCTGGCGCCGCCGGCATTGCGAATCTTCATCAGCAGATCGGGGCGGAAAAGAAAGTCGCCTTCGTTTTGCGTTTCGCCCGGAAAATAAACCTGGGTGGTGAGCGGCGGACGGTTGGGTGCCTGGACCTTGACGTGGATGTGACGGGTGCGGCCCGGATACCGCCCGGGAACGATGGTTTCCAGTCGGTAGCGCCCGTCGCCGTCGCTGAACTGGTGGCCGCGCAGGCGAAAGCCCTGGTTGTCGTAGTCGCCATGGCCGTCGGCCTGCCAGAAATCCAGCAGCGCACCCGCGACCGGCTTGCACGCGGTCGACAGCACGAACCCGGTCAGCACCAGTCTGGTTCCATTGATCCCGGGTTCCAGCAGCGAGGTCCGCTGCGGCGTGCGCGGCTTGAAGAACGGCCCCTCCATCTGCCGCGGCGTCGGATCGTCGTCGTCGCCGCATTCGGGAGTCGGCGCGGCCTGCGCCCTCGCGGGCAAAGCCGCGCCACTCGATGCGAGCGCCAGCGGCAGCACCGCCCAGGATCGCAGAAACTGCCGCCGCACCGCGAAAAAGCCGTTGTCACGTTCCATGATCCCTCTCCCTAGCGTCCGGAATACTCATTTCTGTTGATCGCAATGCGGTGGTTTGGTTCACCGGCGCACGGACCTTGCGGACATTATCCACCCGCGCCCCTCCGGCAGAGACCCGTCGCCGCCTCAAGCCACCGCCACCAGGCGGTTAAGCGCATCGGCATCGCGCAGCAGACTGGCGCTATCGGAGCGGTGCGCGATCCGCCCGCGTTCCAGCACGATCGCCTGGCTGGTGAGCGATAGGGCGAGCTTGGCGTGCTGCTCCACCAGAATCACCGCCATGCCGCCGTCCGCCACCAGTTGCCGGATGACCGCCATCATTTCCTGCACGATGATCGGGGCCAGGCCCTCCATCGGTTCGTCGAGCAGCAGCAGTCGCGGATTGACCATGAGCGCGCGGGCGATGGCGAGCATCTGCTGCTCGCCGCCCGAGAGTTGATTGCCAAGATTGCGCCGGCGTTCCTCCAGCCTGGGAAAGATGCGGAACACCTGCGCGACGTTCCAGTGCCCCGGCCTTGCAACCGCGGTGAGATGCTCTTCGACCGTGAGCGAGGCGAACATGCAGCGCTCCTGCGGCACCAAGCCAAGCCCTGAATGAACGCGCCGGTGCGTGGGCAGCGCGGCAATGTCGGTTCCGCGCAAGTAGATCGCGCCGAAGTGCAGCCGCGTGAAACCCATCAACGTGACGAGCAACGTGGTCTTGCCCATGCCGTTGCGGCCCAGCAACGCCAGGCTATCGCCCTCCGCGACGGAAAGCGATATGTCCTCCAGCACCACGGCTTCGCCGTAACCGGCACTGACGTTGTCGAGGCGAAGCAATTCAGCCAAGCTGCGCCTCCCCGAGATAGACTTCCTTCACCCGCTCGTCGGCCGCGATCTCCGCGGGCGTGCCTTCGGTTAGTATCCGCCCGCCGACCAGCACGGTGATGCGCTCGGCGAAACGGAACACCAGGCCCATGTCGTGTTCGATGAAAAGGATGGTCACGTCGCCCGGCAGCCTGGCGATGACGCCAAACAGCTCCGCGCTTTCCGCCGACGGGATGCCGGCGCCGGGCTCATCGAGCAGCAGGATTTTCGGCCTGGTCGCCAGTGCCAGCGCGATCTCCACCAGGCGCTGCTTGCCGTAAGGCAGATTGCGGGTGAGCGCATCGGCCTCCTGCAAAAGATGCAGCGACTCGAGCAGATCTTCCGCTTCTTCCACGGCTTCGCGTTGTTTGGCGACGGTGGTTATCCATCTGCCGGCGATACCCCTGCGTTCGCAGACCGCAAGCACCACCGATTCCAGCACCGTGAGCCCGGGGAACAGCGTGTTGATCTGGAAGGTGCGGGTCATGCCGCGCTTTACCCGCTGGTGCTGAGGCAGGTGCGTCACGTTCTCTTCGCCCAGGTACACCTTTCCCGAGGTCGGCGCGAACACTCCGGTCAACAGATTGATGAAAGTGGTCTTGCCCGCGCCATTGGGGCCGATGAGCGCATGGCGCGCCCCCACCGGCAGCGCAATGTTCAGGTCGCTGTTGGCCTTGAAGCTGCCCCACTGCTTCGAGAGGCCTTCAGTGCGCAACGCGACTTTCATTTTCCTTTTCTCCACAGGCTCGTGTACAACGCCTCCGCCGCGCCCATGATTCCGCCTCGCGCGAACAGCACGACCACCACCAGCAGCATCCCGATCCAGAACTGCCAGTAAACCGGGTTGAGGCCGGAAAGAACCTCCTGCGCGACCATGAACAGCGCCGCTCCGATCAGCGCGCCGTACAACCGACCGGCGCCGCCCAGCACCAGCATGATCAGCAGTTCCGCGGAGCGCGGGAAGCCGAGCACTTCCAAGCCGACGAACTGCGTGGTCTGTGCCAGCAATCCGCCGGCGATGCCGGCCGCGCCCGCCGCTATGGTAAAGATCAACACCTGGCGTTTGCGCACCGGCGCGCCAATGGCGGGCATGCGCTTGCCGCCTTCGCGCAGACCGCGCAGGCTCAGACCGAAGGGCGAATTCACCAGCCGGCGCATCAGCACGAACAGCAGGAACAGCACCGCCAGGCTGTACAGGTAAGCGACCTTGCCGCCGAGATCGAACTGGAACACGCCAAGCAGTTTCCACATTGCGACTCCGGAGAGTCCGTCCACGCCGCCGGTGATGAATGCCGCCTTGTTGGCCGCCTCGTACAGCAGCAGGCCGATGCCCAGCGTCACCATCAGGCGTGCGAGGTCTTCGCCGCGCACCACCAGGAAACTGACCAGGTAACCCGCGACCGCCGCTACAGCGCCGGCCAGCAGCAGGCCACTCAGCGGTTCACCCCAGCCGTGCACGGCGAGCAATCCGGCCGTATAGGCGCCGATGCCGAAAAATGCAGCGTGTCCGAGCGAGACGATGCCGGCGTAACCGAGGATGAGATCGAGCGAAAGGGCAAACAGCGCGACGATCAGGATCTGGCTGCCGAGCACCAGATAGCCGGGCAGCAGGAAGAACGCGGCCAGCGGCAGCAGCCAGAAGACGATTTCGATGCGATGCCAGCGGCCGTCGGGAAGACGGTGCAATTTGGGGCTCGCCGGTTGCGGCGGCACAGTGGCTGCGACGGTCATGCCCGCCTGCCGTACAAGCCGGCAGGGAAGAGGATCAGCAGCAGCTCCATCAGTGCGTAATTGTCGAAGGCGCCAACCTCGGGCACGTAATACTTGCCCGCCACGTCGAATACGCCGAGGATCAGCGCAGCTACCAGCGTGCCCTTGATGCTGCCGGCGCCGCCGACGGAAACGACCAAAAGAAAATACACCATGTATTTGACCGGGAAAGTCGGGTCGAGGCCGAGCACGTCGATGCCGAGTGCGCCGCCCAGCCCGGCAAGACCCGAGCCGAGCGCGAAGGTCAGCGCGAAGATCCTGTTGACGTGGATGCCCATCCCTGCCGCAGCTTGCTGATTGTCGACCGCGGCGCGCACCTGTGCGCCGAAGCGCGTGTGCGCGACCAGCCAACCCAACGTCAAAGTGATGACGATCACCAGCGCAATGAGGAACAGTCGGTACGCACCCAGATCGAGGCCGAGCACGCGCACCTGTCCGCGCAGAAAATCCGGGAGTTGCACCGGCTGCTGGCTAGGCCCCCAGAAATAAGTCGCCGCCGCGATCGCCATGAAAGTCAGACCGATGCTGAACAGCACCTGCTCGAGATGGCTGGCCTGGTACAACTGCTGATAGAGGGTGCGCTCGAGGATGACGCCTGCCAGCGCGGTGACGATGAACGCGACCGGAAGCGCAGCGAGGAAAGGCAGGCCGAGGCGCGTCATTGCCGCGACGCAGACGTAGCCGCCCAGCATCGCAAAAGCGCCGTGGGCGAGATTGATGAAGTTCATCAGGCCCATGGTCACCGACAGGCCGATGCCGATCAGGAACAGCAGGCTGCCGTAGGCGATGCCGTCGAACAGGATGCCGGCGAAGTTGGTCAGCAAACCGGCATCCCTTCTCCTGTTACCGTCCCTTGCCGGCGTGCGCTGTAAGCACACGCTCTACCAGTTGCTCAGCCACACCGAGATAGTTTTCCGGATCGAACAGGCGATCCAGCTCGGCCGCCGAAAGATGCGCGGCGACTTGCGCGTCCTTAGCCAGGACATCGCGAAGGTGCGCGCCTTGTTCTACCGCGCGGCCGCATGCCGCCTCCACCAATTCATGCGCTGCCTGCCGGCCCAGCTTCGGGGCCAGGGCCGAAGAGACGGCTTCGGCCATGATCAGGCCGCGCGTGGCATCGAGGTTCTGGCGCATGCGCCCGGCGTCGGTTTCCAGACCTTCCATTAATTGCGTCATGTAGCCAAGCGCGCCTGCGGCGAGCATGCAGATCTCCGGCAGCGTCTCCCATTCCACATGCCAGTTGCCCAGGCCGCGTTCCTGCTCCTGCACCATCGCCGCAAGCATCACCGACACCAGCGCCGGCACCTTGGCCGCCGCAGCCAGGACCACCGCAGAGGAAACCGGGTTGCGTTTGTGCGGCAGGGTCGAGGATCCGCCGCGGCCGGGCGCAGCCGGCTCGAAGACCTCGCCAATCTCAGTCTGCATCGCTAGCGAGACGTCGCGCGCGATCTTGCCGAGCGATCCGACCAGAAGCCCGAGCGTCGTCGCCACCTCCGCCACGCGATCGCGCTGCGCATGCCAGGGAATGTCTGGCAGTGAAAGTTTCAGCTCGCCCGCCAGCGCGGCGGCGACATCGAGGCCGCGGTTGCCGAGCGAAGCCAGCGTGCCCGCTGCGCCGCCGAACTGCAGCACCAGTGCGCGCGCGCGCAGTTCCCTTACCCTCTGGCGATGGCGTTCGATCGCGCTGAGCCAGCCCGCCGCTTTCAGGCCGAAGGTCACCGG
>JANOGP010000181.1:0-2070 GCA_031406075.1 Betaproteobacteria bacterium | reverse complement strand
CAGCCGGCGTAGTTGTCGTGGCGGACCGGTTCCTCGATCCAGTACAGGCCTTCATCGTCGAGCGCGCGCCCGCGCAGAATGGCCTCGTTCACCGTCTGGCTCTGGTTGAAGTCGGTCATCAGCGAAATGTCGCCGCCGATGTGCTTCTTTACGTTGCGCACCGCGGTCAGGTCGTCCTTGAAATTCGGCCGGCCGATCCGCAGCTTCACCGCGCTGTAGCCGCCTTCGGCGATAAGCTGCGACGCTTCGTCCGCCAGCAGAGCCGGATCCTTGATCCACAGTCCGCAACTGTTGTAGGCACGCACCGGCCTGACCTCGCCGCCGAGCGCGCGAACCAACGGCACGCCGAGACCTTTGGCGTAGGCATCCCATGCCGCCATGTCGATGCCCGCGATGACCTGGCCGGCGATGCCGTGCGAATCCTGCAGCGTCAGCCGCTTGCGCAGCTTCGCATCGATCTCGAACGGAACCAGCGCATCGCCGTTGATCATCTCCGCAAGCGCATCGACCATGGCCACCGTCGGCTTGAGCATGCTGCGCATGAACGCAAACAGATAACTGCTGCCCGTGATGCCCTCGTAGGTCTCGATGTCGATCAGCACCAGCGCGGCATTCGGAATCTCGCCGGATGCCGAACGCGGTGGGCGCTTCAGCGGTACCTGCACGGCGCGCGTACGGATGTTTTTTATTGTCAGTTTCATTCAAATCTCTCCCTAAAAAAAGTTTTTGCCACAGGACACAGAGGGCACAGAGGAAAACCAAAAACGAGGAAAAACATGCGGGAGTCCAAAGCAGGCGCGGCGCCCAGATGACCACCGATTCCAGGTGTTAACTCTCGAATGCTGTTTTTTCTCTTGCCCTTCCTCTGTGCCCTCTGTGTTCTCTGTGGCAAATTTGCTCTAGACCTGCGCTTCGGCGGGACGGCCGTCGGCGTAGTGCTTGAGCGCGGCGTACACGAAGTGGTTGGCCGGTGTAGGAATGCCGAGTTCGTCACCGAGTTTGGCCACGGTGCCGGACAGCCAAGACAGTTCCAGCCGGTTGCCGCGGCGCAAGTCGCCGCACATCGACGCGATCATCGACGCCGGATAGCCATCGACCTTGGACATCTGGTCCGCGATGAGGCCGGAGTCGAATTTCACGCCCCGGGCTTTGCCGATCGCCACGACTTCTTCCATCACCTGCTGCATCAGCGCGCGGGTGTCGGGGTCGGAGCGGATCGGCCCGATCGGCATCCGGGTTAGCGAAGTCAGCGCCGACAGCGTAACCAGGCGCACGAACTTTTCCCAGATCGCCCTGTTTATGTCGGTGACAACTTCAGCCTGGATGTTCGCGATCTTGCAGGCAACTAGAAACGCCTGCGATCGTGGTGAAGGTTTGCCGTCGAGCTCCCCGAAAAACAAGTTGGCCATGTTGCCATTGTGGCGAATCACGCCAGGCTCTTCGATGAGCGCGGCGATATTCGAAACGCCGCCCATCACGTGTTCCTTGCCAAGGATCGGCAGCAGCGTATCCACGGCGACCACTCCGTTCTGGAAAGAAACCGCGACGGTGTTCGAAGCGATCAACGGCTTGGCGGACTGCGCCGCTTCTTCGGTGCCCCAGAGCTTTACCGCGATCATGACGACATCGACCGGACCGATGATCGCCGTGTCTTTGGTCGCCTTTATTTCCGGTAAATGCAGGTCGCCAAGTGCGCTGACCACCTTGAGCCCTTTTTTCTGCATGGCTTCGAGGTGCGCGCCACGGGCGACGAACGTGACATCCTGTCCGCTGGCAGCCAGGCGGGCGCCAAAATAGCCGCCGACCCCGCCGCTTCCAATGATCGCAATCTTCATTGCTGGTTTCCCGTTCAGATCGAGTGTCGAGAGGATCGTCATGGTAGACGCTCGGCGCCTTTTTTTGAACCGGCTTCATTGCGGCAGACGGCTCTCGGGGCATAAAATTCAAGCCTTAGTCCGCCAACCGGCAATCGGTCGTGGCGCGGACGCCGCATCAAACCGAGGACCGGATGAATCGCCCCGAGAAACTTCCACACAACGCCAGCCCGCACATCGCCTCGCGCATGGCCGG
>JANOGP010000179.1:0-2069 GCA_031406075.1 Betaproteobacteria bacterium | reverse complement strand
CAGCCGGCGTAGTTGTCGTGGCGGACCGGTTCCTCGATCCAGTACAGGCCTTCATCGTCGAGCGCGCGCCCGCGCAGAATGGCCTCGTTCACCGTCTGGCTCTGGTTGAAGTCGGTCATCAGCGAAATGTCGCCGCCGATGCGCTTTTTCACGTTGCGGACCGCGGTCAGGTCGTCTTTGAAATTCGGCCGCCCGATGCGCAACTTGACCGCGCTGAAGCCGCCCTCCGAGAGCAACTCCGCCGCTTCATCCGCGAGCAACACCGGGTCCTTGATCCACAAACCGCAGCTGTTATACGCGCGCACCGGCCTGATCTGTCCACCCAGCGCGCAGACCAGCGGCACACCGAGTCCCTTGGCATAGGCGTCCCATGCCGCCATGTCGATTCCGGCGAGCGCGAGGCCGACCAGCCCCGGCGTGTCGAACAAGGTGAATCGCTTGCGCAGCTTGGCGTCGATCTCATACGGGACCAGCGCGTCGCCTTGGATCATTTCGGCCACGGCCTCGATGGTGCTGACCAGAGGTTTCAGCATCGCCTTGCCGTACGCGGCCAGATACGAATGCCCGGTGATGCCTTCGCCGGCGTCCACGTCCACCAGCACCAGTGCGGCTTCCGGCAGCGCACCCGACGCGGAAATCGGCGGGCGCTTGAGCGGCACCAACACTGCTCTGGCACGGATGTTCTTTATTGTCAGTTTCATTCAAACCTCCCAAAAAAATCTTCTTGCCACAGGACACAGAGGGCACAGAGGAAAACCAAAAACGAGGAAAAACATGCGGGAGTCCAAAGCAGGCGCGGCGCCCAGATGACCACCGATACCAGGTGTTAACTCTCGAATGCTGTTTTTTCTCTTGCCCTTCCTCTGTGCCCTCTGTGTTCTCTGTGGCAAATTTGCTCTAGACCTGCGCTTCGGCGTGACGGCCGTCGGCGTAGTGCTTGAGCGCCGCGTACACAAAATGGTTGGCAGGTGTCGGAATGCCGAGTTCGTCGCCGAGCTTGGCCACGGTGCCGGACAGCCACGGTAGTTCCAGGCGATTGCCGCGGCGCAGGTCGCCGCACATCGACGCCACCATGCCCGCGGGATAGGAATCGATTTTCGCCATCTGGGTTTCGACGATGCTGGCTGGAAATTTTGCGCCCTTGGCGCACCCGATCGCCACGACTTCACTCATTACCTGCGTCATCAGTTCGCGCGTATCCAGATCTGCCCGGAGCGGACCGATCGGCAGCCGCGTGAGGGCGGTCATCGCGGACATGGTCACCAGTCTGGTGAATTTCTCCCAGATCGCGAAGTGGACGTCGGCGACCAGTTCGGTATTGATGCTCGCCTTCTTGCACGCTTCGAAGAACGCCTGTGAGCGCTCCGAAGGCTTGCCGTCGAGCTCGCCGAAGAACAAGTTGGCCATGTTGCCGTTGTGGCGGATGACGCCGGGCCCTTCGATCAGCGCGGCGATATTCGAAACGCCGCCCATGACGTGCTTCTTGCCAAGTATCGACGTCAACGTATCCACCGCGACCACGCCGTTCTGGAAAGACACCGCGACGGTATTCGGGCCGATCAACGGTTTCGCGGACGCCGCCGCTTCTTCCGTGGACCAGAGCTTCACGGCGATTACCGCAACGTCCACCGGGCCGATGGTTTTCGTATCATCAGTCGCCTTCACTTTGGGAAGGTGCAGATCGCCGAGCGCGCTCAGTACCTTGAGTCCATTCTTCTTCATCGCCTCCAGATGCGGGCCGCGCGCCACGAAAGTGACGTCCTGTCCGCTTGCAGCCAGCCGGGCGCCGAAATAGCCGCCAACGCCGCCGCTGCCGATGATCGCAATCTTCATTGCCAGTTTCCCGTTCGGGTCAAGTGCATGCAAGGATCGTCATGGTAGACGTTCGGCGCTGCTTTTTGAACCGGCTTGATTGCGGCAGACGGCAATCGGGGCATAAAATTCAAGCCTTAGTCCGCCAACCGGCAATCGGTCGTGGCGCGGACGCCGCATCAAACCGAGGACCGGATGAATCGCCCCGAGAAACTTCCACACAACGCCAGCCCGCACATCGCCTCGCGCATGGCCGG
>JANOGP010000158.1:0-10749 GCA_031406075.1 Betaproteobacteria bacterium | reverse complement strand
CCGTATAGAAGAAACAGAAGAACACGATCGCAGACGCGTACAACAACACGTAAATCGGCTGCCCCGGGGACAGCTTGCCGCTGATGTCCCGCAACCAGTTCATGCCTTCGTTGCTCCCGAACCAGCCGGCCAGCGTGGCCGGGAACAAAATAATGCTCGAGGCAAAAATCGGCGGGATCACTCCGGCCATGTTCAATTTCAGCGGCAGGTGCGAACTCTGCCCGCCATAAACCTTGCGGCCGACCTGGCGCTTGGCGTAGTTGACCAGGATCTTGCGCTGGCCGCGTTCGACGAACACCACAAGCCCGGTCACCAGCACCGCTCCCAACAGCAGCAGCAGAACCAGCGGGATCGAGAACGCCCCGGTGCGCGCCAGTTCCAGCGTTCCGCCCACTGCACTCGGCAGGCCTGCGGCGATACCCGCAAAAATGATCAGCGAAATCCCGTTACCGATGCCGCGCTCGGTGATCTGCTCGCCGAGCCACATCAGGAACATCGTGCCTGTCACCAGCGTCACCACGGTGACGAAGCGAAACGCCAGTCCCGGGTCCAGCACCAGGCCGCGCTGCGACTCCAGCGCGATGCCGATGCTCAGCGCCTGGAAAGTCGCCAGGAACAACGTTCCGTAGCGCGTGTACTGGGTGATCTTCCTGCGTCCCGACTCGCCTTCCTTCTTAAGCTGCTCCAGCTGCGGTGACACCACCGTCAGCAGTTGCATGATGATCGAGGCCGAGATATACGGCATGATCCCCAGCGCAAAGATGGTGAACCGCGACAGCGCACCGCCCGAGAACATGTTGAACATGTCCAGGATGCCGCCCGCCTGCGACCTGAACAACTCGGCCAGTTGCACGGGATCGATGCCGGGCACCGGCACGTGCGCGCCAATGCGGTAGACGATCAGCGCGCCGAGCAGGAACAGAAGCCGGCGCTTCAGGTCGCCGAACTTCCCGGACAGTCCCAGCAATGAGTTCTCTGCCAAGCTCTATTCAGCCTTCAATGACGCCGCCGGCCTTCTCGATGGCCGCGCGCGCACCTTTAGTGACCAGCAATCCGCGCAGTTTCACCTTGCGCTTGATCTCGCCGGCCAGAATGACCTTGGCCGCGCGTGCCGCGTTGGGTACCACGCCGGCCTGCTTCAGCACCAGGATGTCGATATCTTCCCCCGCCATTTCATTGATCGCCGACAATCGCACCTCGACGGTATCGCCGCCGGTCAGCGAGACGAAGCCGCGCTTGGGCAGGCGCCGGTGCAGCGGCATCTGGCCGCCCTCGAAGCCGATCTTGTGGAAGCCTCCGGAGCGCGCCTTCTGCCCCTTGTGGCCGCGGCCCGCAGTCTTGCCGGTGCCGCTGCCGATGCCGCGACCGACACGTTTCTTGGCGTGCTTGGAGCCGGCTGCCGGTTTAATCTGGTTCAAACGCATTTACGCCTCGCACTTCAGCAGGTAGCCCACCTTGTTGATCATGCCGCGCACCGCCGGGGTGTCTTCCAGTTCCACCGTGTGGTTGATGCGCCGCAGTCCCAGACCGCGCACCGTGGCACGATGGCTTTCGCGGGTACCGATCAGGCCGCGCACCAGCGTGACCCTGACCCTCTTGCCCGATTTCGCCGCATCTTTTTTAGCGGCGGCTTCCTTCTTGTTCGGCGCTTTCCCGGCCTCTGCCTTGCCCGGCGACTTTTTCCCGGCCATAATTTTCTCAGGCATGGTTTACCCCAGTATCTCTTCTACGGTCTTGCCGCGCTTGGCCGCGATCTCGGAGGGGGTGCTCATTCCCTGCAGACCGTTGATCGTGGCGCGAACCACGTTGTAGGGATTAGTCGAGCCGAGGCATTTGGCGAGCACGTTGGTCACGCCCATCACCTCGAAGATCGCCCGCATCGGGCCGCCGGCGATGATCCCGGTACCCTCGGAAGCGGGTTGCATGAACACTTTCGCGGCGCCGTGCTGGCCGAGCACCGCGTGCTGCAGTGTCCCGTTCTTGAGCGATACCTTGACCATCTTGCGGCGCGCTTCGTCCATCGCTTTCTGCACCGCAACCGGCACTTCGCGGGCCTTGCCCTTGCCCATGCCGATGCCACCATCGCCGTCGCCCACCACCGTCAGAGCGGCAAATCCGAGGATGCGGCCGCCCTTCACCACTTTGGTGACGCGATTGACCGACACCATCTTTTCACGCAAACCATCGCTGCGCTCTTCCGTACGCTGTTGCATTCTGGCCATGGTCTAATCCTTCAGAACTTGAGCCCGGCTTCACGCGCCGCGTCGGCCAGCGCTTTCACGCGGCCGTGATATTTGAACCCGCCGCGGTCGAAGGCCACCTGCTCGACGCCCTTCGCCTTCGCCTTTTCGGCAATGCGCTTGCCAACCATCGCGGCGGCCTTGACGTTGGCGCCGTTGGGCACCTGCTTGCGCACCTCCGGCTCGAGCGTCGAGGCGGTAGCCAGGACCTTCGCGGTCGGGTCGATCACCTGGGCATAGATGTGGCCGTTGGAGCGGTAAATTGCCAGCCGCACCGCCTTCATTTCGGCGATCTTGGCGCGGGTCTGGCGCGCGCGGCGCATGCGTGACTGCTTTTTGTCGATCATGTCCGGTCCCGTCTACTTTTTCTTGGTCTCTTTGAGCACAACGCGTTCGTCAGCGTAGCGCACGCCTTTGCCCTTGTAGGGCTCGGGCGGACGATAACCGCGCACTTCGGCCGCGACCTGCCCGACCACTTGTTTGTCGATGCCCTTGATCACAATCTCTGTCTGCTGCGGCGTCTCGACCTTGATGCCCTTGGGCATCTTGTGAACCACCGGATGCGAGAAACCCAATGTCAGGTTCAGCTTGTCGCCCTGCGCCTGCGCCCGGTAGCCGACGCCGACCAACTGCAGCTTCCTCTCGAAGCCTTTGGTCACACCCTGCACCATGTTGGCCACCAGCGCCCGCAGCGTCCCGGACAGCGCGTTCGCGTGAATCGAATCGTCGAGCGGCTTGAACACCACCTTGTCGCCGTCGCGCTTCACTTCCACGCCCGTACCCAGGTACTGCGACAACACGCCCAGCGGCCCCTTGACCGAAATCTGGCCCGGGGCCAGGGTCACTTCCACCCCGCCGGGAAGAGTGACCGGTTGATTTCCAATGCGAGACATCTGTTCTGCTCCTCGCCCGCGGCTACGCCACGATGAACAACACTTCGCCGCCGACGCCGGTCTGTCGCGCCTTGCGGTCGGTCATCACCCCCCGGGAGGTGGACACGATCGCCACGCCCAGGCCGTTCATCACCTGCGGAATGTCCTTGGCCGGTTTGTAGATGCGCAGCCCCGGACGGCTGACCCGCTCGATACGCTCGATCACCGGTCGGCCGGCGTAGTACTTCAGGCCGATCTCGAGGGCCTGCTTCGCGCCCTCTCCGCGCAGCGCGAATTCCTCGATATAGCCTTCGTCCTTGAGAACCTTGGCAATCGACACCTTGAGCTTGCTCGCGGGCACGACAACCGAGGTTTTCTCCGCCAGCTGTGCGTTACGAATACGCGTCAGCATGTCGGCAATGGGATCACTCATGCTCATCCAAAGTCTCCTGCTACCAGCTTGCCTTGATCACGCCGGGAATCTCGCCACGCATGGCGATCTCGCGCAGCTTGCCGCGGCCCAGACCGAATTTACTGTAAACCCCGCGTGGACGGCCGGTCAGCGCACAGCGATTGCGCAGCCGCACCGGGCTGGAGTTGCGCGGCAGCCTCTGAAACTTATCGCGCGCTTCCGTGCGTTCCTCGTCGGAAGCCTTGCTGTTGTTGATGATTGCGAGCAGCTCCGCGCGCCTGGCCGCGAATTTCTTCACGGTGGCGCGGCGTTTCTGTTCGCGATTGACCAATGCGGTCTTTGCCATGGCGACCTCAGTTCTTCAACGGAAACTTGAAGGCGGCAAGGAGCGCTCGCGCTTCCTCGTCGGTCTTCGCTGTCGTGGTAATGGAGATGTTCAGGCCCCGAAGCGCATCGACCTTGTCGTACTCGATCTCGGGGAAGATGATCTGTTCCTTCACGCCCAGGTTGAAATTGCCGCGGCCATCGAATGAGCGCGCCGAAATTCCGCGGAAGTCGCGAATGCGCGGAATCGCCACCGCTACCAGCCGGTCCAGGAATTCGTACATCCGGCCGCGGCGCAGCGTCACCATGCAGCCGATCGGATAGTCTTTGCGGATTTTGAAGCCGGCGATCGATTTCTTCGCCTTGGTCATCACCGGCTTCTGGCCGGCGATCTTGGTCATATCGCCCGCCGCGTTGTCGAGAATCTTTTTGTCGTTGACCGCCTCGCCCACGCCCATATTCAGCACGATTTTGTCGATACGCGGCACCTGCATGGCAGTTTTGTAACCGAACTGCTTCATCAAAGCCGGTATCACCGTTTCGCGATAATGCTGCTGCAGCCGCGCCGGTTGAACCGATGCGGGCTTTTCGGATGCGGCCTTCGCGGGCGCGGCCTTCGCGGGCGCGGCCTTCGCGGGCGCGGCCTTCGCGGACGGGGCCTTCGCCGATGGTGTCTTCGCGGATTCGGCCTTCGCCGATTCGGCTTTTGCTGATGCGCCCTTCGCGGGAGCTGCTGTCTTGGCCTTCGCCATGTCTTCCTCTTAAGCGTCCAGCATTTCGCCGTTCGATTTGTAGACCCGCACGCGTCGGCCATCGTCCAGCTGCTTTACGCCGACGCGGTCGGCTTTCTGGGTAGTCGGGTTGAACGCCGCCACGTTGGAAACGTGAATCGGCATCTCCTTGTCGACGATACCGCCGGTGGTGCCCTTCATCGGATTGGGCTTCTGGTGCTTCTTGACGCGATTGGCGCCTTCGACCAGGACGTGCTCATCGTCGAGCACGCGCAGCACGGCGCCGCGCTTGCCCTTGTCCTTGCCGGTGATCACGACGACGTTGTCGCCCTTACGAATCCTGCGCATTATTGTTCCTTACAACACTTCCGGGGCGAGCGAGACAATCTTCATGAAACGCTCGGTTCGCAGCTCGCGCGTCACCGGACCGAATATGCGGGTGCCGATCGGCTCGAGCTTGGCATTAAGCAATACGGCGGCATTGGTATCGAACTTCACCAGCGAACCGTCCTGGCGGCGAACGCCGCTGCGGGTGCGCACGACGACCGCGTGGTAGATCTCGCCCTTTTTGACCCGCCCGCGCGGCGCGCAGTCCTTGATGCTCACCTTAATGACGTCGCCGACGCCGGCATAACGGCGCTTGGAACCGCCCAGCACCTTGATGCACATGACGGAGCGCGCGCCGGTATTGTCGGCGACATCCAGCCTGGATTGCATTTGGATCATTTGCTTAACTCTCTCTCCAACTTCGCCTGCCTCGTGTCTTCTACTTCGGCAGACCAGTTTTGGAACCCGTCCGGGTCGGAAACCGGGGCGCGATGGACAATGGCGTTCCGGGAAAAAGGCGGCATTCTAAGGAGAAACCGCCGCCTAGGCAAGGCTTTCAGACCTCTTCCCTGGCTTTCTCCATCAGTTTCACCACTTTCCAGGTCTTGGTCCGGGACAGCGGACGCGTTTCCTCGATCAACACCAGGTCCCCTGGATGGAATTCGTTTTTCTCGTCGTGCGCGTGATACTTCTTGGAGCGCCTGACGAATTTGCCGTAGAGCGGATGCTTGACCTTGCGCTCCACCAGGACCGTCACGGTCTTGTTCATCTTGTCGCTGACCACCCGTCCGGTCAGCTTGCGTGCGTTGGTTTGCTGGTTCTCATTCATGACTGTTTCGCCTTCTCGCCAATCAGGGTGCGCACGCGCGCGATGTCGCGGCGCACCTTCTTGACTTCGCTGGTGTTGTTCAGCTGCTGGGTCGCAAGCTGCATGCGCAGCGAAAATTGCGCCTTGAGGAGCTCGTTGAGCTCCTTGTTGAGGTCGGGCGCGCTTTTGGCCCGGAGTTCACTGGCTTTCATCGCTTATCCCACCTGTCTGATTACGAACGTGGTCAGAATCGGCAGCTTGGAGGCGGCCAGCCGGAATGCCTCGCGGGCCAACGTCTCGTCGACGCCGTCCATCTCGTAGAGCACCTTGCCGGGCTGGATCTCCGCAACGTAGTACTCCGGGTTGCCCTTGCCGTTACCCATGCGCACTTCGGCCGGCTTCCGCGAGATCGGTTTGTCCGGGAAGATGCGGATCCAGATCCGGCCGCCGCGTTTGATGTGGCGGGTCATGGCACGGCGCGCAGCCTCTATCTGCCGCGCGGTGAGACGGCCGCGGCCGATGGCTTTCAGGCCATACTCGCCGAAGCTCACCTTGGCACCGCGGGTCGCGACACCGGTATTGCGGCCTTTCTGCTCCTTGCGGTACTTCCTTCTAGCTGGCTGCAGCATTCTTGGCTCCTCGTCTTCCCCTCTTCGCCGGCTCCGGCGCTGGGGCCACCACCGGCTGCTCGCCGCGACCGAGCATTTCGCCCTTGAATACCCACACCTTGATGCCGATCACTCCGTAATTGGTCTTGGCTTCGGAGAAACCGTAGTCGATTTCGGCACGCAGGGTATGGAGCGGCACGCGGCCCTCGCGGTACCACTCGGTACGCGCGATTTCGATCCCGTTCAGACGTCCCGCGCTCATGATCTTGATGCCCTGCGCGCCCAGGCGCATGGCATTCTGGATCGCGCGCTTCATGGCGCGGCGGAACATGATGCGCTTCTCCAGTTGCTGCGCGATGGAATCCGCGATCAGCTGCGCATCGATCTCGGGCTTGCGCACTTCCTCGATGTTCACGTGCACCGGCACGCCCATGAGTTTTTGCAGCTGCGCGCGCAGATTTTCGATGTCCTCGCCCTTCTTGCCGATGACCACGCCGGGACGGGCGCTGTACACCGTGATCTTGGCGTTCTTGGCCGGGCGTTCGATCACCACTTTGCTTACCGCGGCATGCGCCAGCTTCATCTTCAGGAAGTCGCGGACCTTGATGTCCTCCTGCAGCATCGCCCGGAAATTCTTGCTGTTCGAGTACCAGCGCGAAGTCCAGTTGCGCTGCACCGCCAGCCGGAACCCGGTCGGGTGAATTTTCTGTCCCATGCTTACTCCTTGTCCCCGACCGTCACGTAAATGTGGCAGGTAGGCTTGGTGATCTTGAACCCGCGCCCCTTGGCGCGCGGCATGAACCGCTTCAGGCTCGTTCCCTGTTCGACGTGGATGGTCGTGATGGACAATTCGTCGATGTCGGCACCCTGGTTGTGTTCGGCATTGGCAATTGCCGATTCCAACACCTTGCGGATGATCTTGGCGCCCTTTTTCGGACTGAAGGCCAGCAGGCTCAGCGCCTTGTCCACCGGCAGTCCTCGCACCTGGTCGGCGACCAGGCGACCCTTTTGGGCCGACAGCCGCACGCCGCGCAAAATTGCAGAAGTTCTCATCGTCATCTCTCCCGTCGCCATCACTTCTTGGCGGCCGCGGCCCCAGCCGGCGCAGACGACGGCCCGCCCGTAGCGGACGGCGCCGCAACGACCTTCTTGTCGCCGGTGTGCACCTTGAAAGTGCGGGTCAGCGCGAATTCGCCGAGTTTGTGCCCGACCATGTTCTCGCTGACATACACCGGCACGTGCTGCCGGCCGTTGTGGATGGCGATGGTGAGCCCCACGAAATCCGGAAGAATGGTAGAACGGCGCGACCAGGTCCTGATCGGGCGCTTGTCGTTGGTGGCGCGCGCCGCATTCACCTTGTCTACCAGGTGATGATCGACGAACGGGCCTTTCTTGATCGAACGTGGCATGTATCCTTACCCCTTACTCTTGCCGTGGCGATCCCGCACGATCATGCCGCGGGTACGCTTGTTATTACGGGTCTTGTAACCCTTGGTCGGCGTGCCCCAGGGACTCACCGGATCGCGGCCGGCAGCGGTCTTGCCTTCGCCGCCGCCGTGCGGGTGATCAATCGGGTTCATCGCCACGCCGCGCACGGTCGGGCGTACCCCGCGCCAGCGCATGCGTCCGGCCTTGCCGACGGACTCGAGGTTGTGCTCTTCGTTGCCGACCTCGCCGATGGTGGCGCGGCAGTCGACGTGCACCTTGCGGATTTCGCCGGAACGCAGGCGCAATTGCGCATAGGTGCCTTCGCGCGCCAGTAACTGAACCGAGGTCCCCGCGGAACGCGCCAGTTGCGCGCCTTTGCCGGGAAGCATTTCCACGCAGTGGACGGTGGTACCCACCGGCACATTGCGCAGCGGCAGGGTGTTGCCGACCTTGATCGGCGCCTGTGCCCCGCTGATGAGCTCCTGACCCACCGTAACGCCCTTGGGCGCGATGACGTAACGGCGCTCGCCGTCGGCGTAACACAGCAACGCCAGATTGGCGCTGCGGTTCGGGTCGTATTCCAGGCGCTCGATTCTGGCGGCGATGCCGTCCTTGTTGCGCACGAAATCGACGATGCGATAGTGATGCTTGTGCCCCCCGCCCTGATGGCGCGTGGTGATGTGGCCGCGGTTGTTGCGGCCGGCACGCTTGCTCTGCTTCTCGACCAGCGCGGCAACCGGCTTGCCCTTGTGCAGGTGGGCGTTGACGACCTTGACCAGCGCGCGCCGCCCGGGCGATGTCGGTTTGACTTTGACGAGCGCCATTTATTTGACCTCCCCTGCAGCGAAGTTGATTTCCTGGCCCGGCTTCAGGCAGATATAGGCCTTTTTCCAGTGGCGGCGGCGGCCGATGAAGCGGCCAAAGCGCTTTTCCTTGCCCTTCACATTGGCGACCTGAACACTTTCCACCTGCACCTTGAACAGCAACTCCACCGCAGCCTTGATTTCGGGCTTGGTGGCATCCTGCACCACACGGAAGATCACCTGCTCATTCTTGTCGGCGACGAAGGTGCTCTTTTCCGACACGACCGGCGCGAGCAGCACCTGCATCAGCCGCTCCTGATTGATACCGCTTTGCTTGGTAACGCTCTGTTTGATAGCGGCTGCATTCATGCCAGCATCTCCTCGAACTTTGCCACTGCGCCCTTGGTGATCAGCGTGTTGCTGAAGCGCAGCAGGCTGACCGGGTCCGCCTGCCCGGGTCCCACCACCAGCACGTTGACCAGATTGCGCGCCGAGAGCACCAGGTTTTCGTCGAGGCTGTCCGTAATTATCAGAACGTTGTCCATGCCCATGCCCTTGACCTTGTTCGCAAGCTGTTTGGTCTTGGGCGAATCGACCTTGAAGTTCTCGACCACGGCGAGACGGCCTTCCCGGGCCAGCTGCGACAGTATCGAGGCCAGGCCGGCGCGGAACATCTTTCGATTGACCTTATGGCTGAAGTTCTCGTCCGGGCTGCTGGGGAAAATCTTGCCACCACCACGCCACAGCGGGCTGGACGCCATGCCGGCCCGGGCGCGGCCCGTGCCCTTCTGGCGCCAGGGCTTGCGGGTGGATTTGGCGATGTCGCTGCGCCCCTTCTGGGCACGGGTGCCGAGGCGGGCGTTGGCCATATAAGCAGTGACCACCTGGTGCACCAGCGACTCGTTGTACTCGCGTCCGAACAGCTCGTCGGAAGCCTTTACGCTGGCGGTGACCTCGCCCTTGTCGTTGATCAGTTTGAGTTCCATTACAACGCCCTCGCCTTGACCGAGGGATTCACGATCACGTCACCGCCCTTGGAACCCGGAACCGCACCCCTGATCAGCAGCAGTTGGCGCTCTGCGTCGATGCGCACGATTTCCAGTTTCTGCGCGGTGCGCTTAACGGCGCCCAGATGGCCGGCCATCTTCTTGCCGGGAAACACGCGGCCCGGATCCTGGGCCATCGAAATCGAACCCGGCTTGTTGTGCGACACCGAGTTGCCGTGACTGGCGCGGTTCGAGGAAAAGTGATGACGCTTGATCACACCGGCAAAGCCTTTGCCGATCGCGCTGCCGGTCACGTCAACCAGCTGGCCAACCTTGAAGATGTCGACGCCGACCTGTCCGCCGACCTTCAGGCTGGCAAGCTGATCGGTTTCGACACGAAATTCGCGGAGGATGTGACCCGCCTCGACGGCGGCCTTGGCGAAGTGGCCGGCCGCGGGCTTGGAAACCCGGCTGGCGCGGCGCTTGCCGAAGGTCACCTGCACCGCGGCATAGCCATCGGTGTCGGGCGTCTTGATCTGGGTCACGCGATTGTTCGACACATCGACGACCGTCACCGGGACGGTATCGCCGTCATCGGTAAAAAGTCGCGTCATGCCGATCTTGCGACCGACGAGTCCTAAACTCATTTTTTATTTCCTCTGCAGAGGCGCCGGCTGCAATTGGCCGGCAGTTAACTTCAGGATTGAGCTACCAGGATTGAGGATTGAGTTTCAGCCTCCTCGTTCCTCGATCCTATAATTTGATTTCTACGTCCACACCGGCCGGCAGGTCCAGTTTCATCAGCGCGTCCACGGTCTTGTCGGTGGGATCGATGATGTCCATCAGCCGCAGGTGGGTGCGAATCTCGAACTGATCGCGCGAAGTCTTGTTCACGTGCGGGCTGCGCAGCACATCGAAGCGCTCGATGCGGGTGGGCAGCGGAACCGGGCCTTTGACCACTGCGCCGGTGCGCTTGGCGGTTTCGACGATTTCGATCGCCGACTGATCGATCAGGCGATAGTCGAAGGCCTTCAGGCGAATGCGGATTTTCTGGTTTTGCATTTTCTCTTCGCTTTATTCAAGAACTTTGGACACCACGCCGGCGCCCACGGTACGGCCGCCCTCGCGAATGGCAAAGCGCAAGCCCTCTTCCATCGCTATGGGCTGAATGAGTTGCACGGTAATGGCCACGTTGTCCCCAGGCATCACC
>JANOGP010000154.1:0-5778 GCA_031406075.1 Betaproteobacteria bacterium | reverse complement strand
ACGCGTCAGACCACCAGGTCCGAGTGCCGACAGACGGCGCTTATGCGTGACTTCCGACAGCGGATTCGTTTGGTCCATGAACTGCGACAGCTGCGACGAACCGAAGAACTCGCGCACCGCCGCCGATACCGGCTTGGCATTGATCAGATCATGCGGCATCAGGTTCTCGGATTCGGCCTGCGAAAGGCGTTCCTTGACCGCGCGCTCCACCCGCACCAGGCCGGCGCGAAACTGGTTCTCGGCGAGTTCACCCACGGAACGCACCCGGCGGTTGCCGAGGTGGTCGATGTCGTCGATCTCGCCGCGCCCGTTGCGCAGGTCGATCAGGATCTGGATCACCGCGATGATGTCCTCGTTGGACAGCGTGCCCGGGCCGGTCAATTCGTTGCGGCCGACGCGGCGGTTGAACTTCATCCGGCCCACCGCCGACAGGTCGTAGCGTTCTTCGGCGTAGAACAGCCCGTTGAACAGCGTGCGCACCGCGTCCTCCGTGGGCGGCTCACCGGGGCGCATCATGCGGTAGATCGCCACCTGTGCCTGCATCTGATCGGTGGTTTCGTCAGTGCGCAGGGTCTGGGAGATGTACGGCCCCTGGTCGAGGTCGTTGGTGTAAATGGTCTGGATGGTGTCGATCCCCGCTTCGATGATCTTTTTCAGCAGACTCTCGGTGATCTCGTCGTTGGCGTTGGCGACGATCTCGCCGGTTTCCTTGTTGACCAGCTTATGGCCGAGGGTGCGGCCGAGCAGGAACTCTTCGGATACCGTGATCTTGGTCAGCCCCCCCTGTTCCATGTCGCGCACGTGCTTGACGGTGATGCGCTTGTCCTTCTGGACGATTAGCTTGCCCTGCTTGGTGATGATGTCGAAGCGCGCGATTTCACCGCGCATGCGGTCCGGCTTGAGTTCGAACTGGATGCCCTTCTTCGAGATGTGAAAGGTATCCATCATGAAGAACCCGGCAAGAATCTGTTCCGGGGTGTAGCCGATCGCCTTAAGCAGGATCGTGACCGGCATCTTGCGGCGCCGGTCTACGCGGAAATACAGGTAGTCCTTCGGATCGAATTCGAAGTCCAGCCATGAACCGCGGTAGGGGATGATGCGCGCCGAGAACAGCAACTTGCCCGAGGAGTGGGTCTTGCCGCGGTCGTGCTCGAAGAACACTCCGGGCGAGCGGTGCAATTGGGACACTATGACGCGCTCGGTGCCGTTGATGACAAACGAGCCGGTGGTGGTCATGAGCGGGATTTCGCCCATGTACACTTCCTGCTCCTTGACCTCCTTTACCGTGGGCTTGGCGGCTTCCTTGTCCATGATGGTCAGCCGCACCTTGGCGCGCAGCGGCGCTGCGAAAGTCAGGCCGCGCTGCTGGCACTCCTTGACGTCGAAAGGCGGGGTGCCCAGTTGGTAGCTGACGAAGTCGAGCCGTGCATTGCCCGAATGGCTGACAATCGGATAGATCGACTGGAAAGCGGCCTGCAGGCCCTGGTTCTTGCGCCTGTCGGCAACCAATGCGGCCTGCAGAAACTGCGCGTACGAATCGATCTGCGTTGCCAGCAAAAACGGTACTTGCAACACGCTCGCACGCTTGGCAAAACTCTTGCGAACGCGTTTCTTTTCGGTAAAGGAGTAGGTCATGAAATCTCCGATTCACGGCAGGCGCGGGGATCGCGCGCTGCGTTCATCGACTGGTAATGGGCGTGGTGGTTGGCCGCTACCAACCGCTGGCGGACGATGGCGGGGAGCCCCGCCATCCGACCCTGCCTGCCTTCTGCAGTCGCTTCAGAAGGCAAAGAAAAACCGCCGTTCCCGGGTTTTTCTTTGGCCTCTTCAATGCGTTGTCCTTTATGCAGAAAAAGGCCGGCGACCGCGGCCGCCAGCCTCCCTACATGCATGCGCAAGCCTTATTTGATCTCGGCTTTCGCGCCGGCATCTTCCAGTTGCTTTTTGATCTCCTCGGCATCCTTTTTGGGAACGCCTTCCTTCACCGGCTTGGGCGCCCCGTCCACCAGGTCCTTGGCTTCTTTGAGACCCAGACCGGTAACCGTACGCACAACTTTAATCACGTTCACCTTGTTGTCGCCGGTCGCGGAGAGAATCACGGAAAACTCGGTCTGTTCCTCCGCCGCTGCAGCCGCGCCGCCGCCTGCGGGAGCAGCCATGGCAACCGTCGCCGCGGCTGCGGAAACTCCGAATTTATCTTCCATGTCCTTGATGAGTTGCGAGAGCTCGAGGACGCTCATGTTTCCTATGGCGTCGAGAAGTTCAGCTTTGGCCATTGCCATTTCGTATCTCCTGAAATCTTGAAAACGGTTGAGTCGCTGTTGTTACGCGGCCTGTTTCTGATCCCTGACGGCAGCCAGCGTGCGCACAAACTTGCCGGGCACTTCGTTGAGCGTCCGGACGAATTTGGCGATCGGCGCCTGCATCGTGCCCATGAGTTTTGCCAGAAGTTCCTCGCGGCTCGGCATGGTGGCCAGGGTCTCGACCTGTTTCGGGGTCATGACCTGTCCGGGCATTGCGCCGGCCTTGATGACGAACCACTCGTTCGCCTTGGCAAATTCGTTGAGCACCTTCGCCGCAGCCACCGGGTCTGCAGAAATGCCGTACGCGAGCGGCCCGATCATATGCTGGGCCAGGCTCTCGAACGGTGTACCGGCGACGGCGCGGCGCGCCAGAGTGTTCTTGAGAACTCGGAGGTACACGCCCGAGCTGCGTGCTTTCGCCCGCAACGAGGTCATGTCGCCGACTTCGAGGCCGCGGTATTCGGCAAGCACAATGGCCTGGGCCTGCGCAACCTTCGCGCTGACCTCCGCCACTACCGCTTTCTTGTCGTCTAGATTGAGACTCAAGGTCTACCCTCCTAAAGTTGAACAAGAGGCCATTCACCTGACGTGATCGGCCTCACCCTTTCAGAAATAGCGACCTTCGATCCAGGAGCCGGCGCTGATCGCTCGCCCGCCCGATATCTGTCTCTTGAGTACGCCATCTGCGTTGGGCGTGGGGGGTGAGGAGTGAGGCGTAAGGGGTAACCCCGATGCCCGGCTCTTCGACCTCCGCGATTAAGCCTCCCCGGATCTTCGATCGGGATCGGCGCGCTGGATTGCGCCTCTCGCCTCTCGCCGCACCGGGTCGGCCCCAACGGTCTTTGACAGCCCCGGCCGCCCCTGAAACAAGCAGGCCGCCAGGCACCAAAGTCCTTATTGCTGCTGCTGGGCGCCCAGGCTGCCCTGGTCCACCCGCACGCCTGGTCCCATGGTGCTGGAGACCGAGACTTTTTTCAGATAGATGCCCTTAGTCCCCGAGGGTCTGGATTTGTTCAATGCGTCCATCA
Organism: Betaproteobacteria bacterium; assembly: GCA_031406075.1. Classification (GTDB taxonomy): domain Bacteria; phylum Pseudomonadota; class Gammaproteobacteria; order Burkholderiales; family JACQAP01; genus JACQAP01. The sequence continues at coordinate 2,447 of JANOGP010000154.1, read as the reverse complement.
AAGCCAGGAAGTTTTCCTTCAGCGCCTCCTCCGTGAATGAGGCGCGGCCGATAGTGCACTGGACTATTCCGGCCTTGTCGGCGCGGTACTGAATCTGGCCGGCCTTTGCGTTCTTCACCGCATCGGCGACATTGGGCGTTACGGTGCCGACTTTCGGGTTCGGCATCAGGCCGCGCGGGCCGAGAACCTGACCAAGCTGGCCGACCACACGCATCGCGTCAGGCGTGGCGATCGCCACGTCGAAGTCGATCTTGCCTTCCTTGACCTGGGCAGCGAGATCCTCGAATCCGACGATATCGGCTCCCGCATCCTTGGCCGCCTGCGCCTTGTCGCCCTGGGCAAACACGGCCACACGTACCGTCTTGCCGGTGCCCTTGGGCAGCACGATCGAGCCGCGCACGGTTTGGTCCGATTTCTTGGCGTCGATGCCAAGATTGATCGCGACGTCCACGGATTCGTTGAATTTGGCGCTGGAGCCTTCTTTCACCAGCTTGATCGCCTCGGTGATCGGGTACGCCTTGCTGCGGTCGATTTTGGCCCGCAACGCCTTGGTTCGCTTGGAAACATGTGCCATCTCAGAAGCCCTCCACTTCGACGCCCATGCTGCGCGCGCTGCCGGCAACCGTGCGCATGGCCGCTTCCAGATCCGCAGCCGTCAGGTCCGGCGTCTTCTGCCTGGCAATCTGCTCGACTTGCGCGCGGGTCAGCCTGCCGACCTTGTCGGTATTCGGCTTGGCGCTGCCCTTCTCGAGCTTGACTGCCTTCCTGATAAGCACCGAGGTCGGCGGCGTCTTGATGATGAAGGTGAAGCTCTTGTCTGCGTAGGCGGTGATGACCACCGGCAGCGGCAGACCCGGCTCCACGCCCTGGGTCTGGGCGTTGAAGGCCTTGCAGAACTCCATGATGTTCAGGCCGCGCTGCCCCAATGCCGGACCGATGGGCGGACTTGGATTGGCTTTTCCTGCGGGAACCTGCAGCTTGACGAAGCCAACAATTTTCTTTGCCACGATAAGACTCCTCTAGAGAGTGGGTGCTAGCGAACATCAGGACTGCGCCAACAGGATTGAGGAGCGAGTAAACCCTTCAATCCGATTTGTTCAGCCTGTTCTGATGCTCTCCCCGTTAAAAAAACCCGGTTTGCAGCTCGATCCTCAATCCCAAATCCTGCACTTAAGCCTTTTCGACCTGGCTGAAATCCAGCTCGACGGGCGTGGCGCGCCCGAAGATGGAAACCGAAACCCGCAACTTGTTCTTGTCGTAATTCACTTCTTCCACCGAGCCGTGGAAATCGGTGAACGGTCCTTCCTTAACGCGCACGGCCTCGCCCGCTTCGAACAGCACCTTGGGTTTGGGTTTCTCCACGCCTTCCTGGATCTGATGCAGGATCGCCTGGACTTCCTTTTCGCTGATCGGCGGCGGACGGCGCCCGGGCGCGCCACCGACGAAACCGGTCACTTTCGGCGTGTTCTTCACCAGGTGCCAGGTCTCGTCGGTCATTTCCATCTCAACCAGCACATAGCCCGGAAAAAACTTGCGCTCGCTGATGTTCTTCTGGCCGCTTTTCATCTCGACGACTTCCTCGACCGGGACCAGGATCTGGCCGAATTGGTCTTCCATGGCGGCCCGGCTGATGCGCTCCACCAGCGCGCGCTGGACGCTCTTCTCGAAGCCCGAGTAGGCGTGAACCACATACCACTTTTTCGACATCACGCCCCCGGCCCCATCAATAATTTCACGCCCCAAACCAGGACCGCGTCCACGATCCACAGGAATATCGCCATCACCAGTACGAAGGCGAGCACCATTCCGGTGGTCTGCACCGTTTCCTTGCGCGACGGCCACACCACTTTCTTGGTTTCGGCCACGGCCTCCTGGGCATAGACATGGAATTCCCGGCCTGGCGCAGTCGTCCATCCCAGCAATACCGCGGCGACCAATCCCCCGAGCACCGAGGCAACCCGCAGAATCAGAGCCTTGTCGCCCAAATAATAGAAGCCCGCGATTCCTGCAATGACCAGCAGTACCGCCAGCGCCAACTTGATCTTGTCTGCCATCTAAAGAACCTTTTGAGCCACCCTCTTAAACGGCAACCCGCAACCTTGGCCACGAACAAGCTTCCGGTTGCGGGCTCTCGGGGTGGCAGGCCAGGAGGGTCTCGAACCCCCAACCTTCGGTTTTGGAGACCGACGCTCTGCCAATTGAGCTACTGGCCTGTAAATTCGGTGAGGAGTGAGGAGCAAGTACAGAAGACTCTGAAAGTGCGCTTTCGCGCGCTTGCTTGCCTCATGCCTGGCGCCTCGCTCCTCTCGCTTTATTCAAGAACTTTGGACACCACGCCGGCGCCCACGGTACGGCCGCCCTCGCGAATGGCAAAGCGCAAGCCCTCTTCCATCGCTATGGGCTGAATGAGTTGCACGGTAATGGCCACGTTGTCCCCAGGCATCACC
>JANOGP010000129.1:0-6806 GCA_031406075.1 Betaproteobacteria bacterium | reverse complement strand
ACCAGCAGAATCGCCATGCCGCCTTTGCACAGTTCGGCGGCGACCGCGAGGATGCGGTCGATGACCAGCGGCGCCAGTCCGGCGGAAGGCTCGTCGAGGATCAGCAGGCGCGGTTCGCCGATCACGCCTTGCGCGACCGCGAGAATCTGCTGCTGCCCGCCTGACAGGCGCGAGGCGGGATCGTCACGCTTTTCCTTGAGTTCCGGAAACAGTTCGTAGATGCGCCCGAGCTTCGAGCGGTCGCCGTGCGGGCTGCGCGCATAGGTGCCGATCAGCAGGTTGTCTTCGACCGTCAACGTGGTGAACACGCGGTGGCCTTCCAGCACTTGGACCACGCCGGCACGCACGATGTCGCGCGGCGTCGCATTGCTCACGTCGCGGCCGTCGAATTCGACGCGGCCGGACTTCTTCGGAATCAGTCCCGAAATCGCGTGCAACGTCGTGCTCTTGCCCGCACCGTTGCGGCCGAGCATCACGGTAAATTCGCCGTTGCGCACTTCCAGGGAAATGCCGTGCACGACCTCGGCCTTGCCGTAGGCGACGTGCACGTCGGTAATCTTCAGGAGCGGCGAACTGTCGCGCATCCTCATGCTCCCAGATATACCCGGATCACTTCCGGATCGCGGCGCACTTCGTCCGGGGTGCCGTGCTTGATCACGCTGCCGACGTCCAGGGTGGTGACCCGGTCGGAGATGCGGAACACGAAATCGGTGTGGTGCTCGACCAGCAGAACGCCGACGCCCGATTCGCGCATGACCCGGATCACCGCACCGAGATGTTCGATCTCGGCCGCGGTCAACCCGCCTGCCGGTTCGTCGAGCAGGATGAAGCGCGGCCGCTGCGCCAGGCCGCGGGCGATCTCGAGGAAGCGCTGTTCGGCATGTTCGAGAAGGTTCGCGCGCCGGCCGATCGCGTGCGACAGGCCGACGCCATGCAGCAATTCTCCGGCCCGGCTGCGCAATTCGCGCTCGTCGGCCTTCACCTGCGGCAGCGAAAATGCCGTCGCCAGAAAACCGGCACGGGCATCGCGCCAGCCGCCAAGCATGGCGTTGTCGAGCACGGAGAGCGTCGGCAGCAATCGGGGTTTCTGAAAGGTGCGCGCGATGCCGAGATTGGCGCGTCGCTGCACCGTCGCGCTCGAAATGTCGGTTTCGTCGATGGCGATCTTTCCGCCGTCCGGCCGGTAGTAGCCGGACAGCAGATTCAGCAATGTGGTCTTGCCGCTGCCGTTCGGTCCGATCAGGCCATGCACTTCGCCGGGCTTGAGTTCAAGAGAAACCTGCGATAGCGCCGTCAGTCCGCCGAATCGCTTGGTGATGTCGCGCGCGGCCAGAGTCATCTCGATTTTCCGGCCTGGATTGCTTTCGCGAGCCGCTCGAGGTCCGGCTTCACGACATGGCTTTCACTCCGGCGCGGCCGGAAGCGCTCGACCAGGAGTTCGAACACCCGGCCGATGCCTTCCGGCACCAGCAGCACCACGGCGAGCAGCAGCAATCCGTAGAAAAAATTACCCAGCTTCGCCAGCGGGGCGACCATCTCCGGCAGCGCGGTCAGCACGATAGTGCCGATGGCGGGGCCGAGGATGTGCCCGCGGCCGCCGATGATGATGCAGACGAAAAAGAACAGGCCGAGTTCGAACACGAAGGTGTCCGGCGTGATGTAGCTTTGCAGCACCGCGAACAGCGCGCCCGCGATGCCGGCGGTAAACCCGCTGAAAACGAACACGGTGAGCTTCGCGCGGAATACCGGCACGCCGACCGCCTGCGCGGTCACGGCGCTGTCGCGCACCGCGACCAGTCCGCGTCCCCAGGTATGGCGCGCCACGTTCCAGGTGAGCCAGGTCACCAGCGCCGCGATGGCGAGGATCAGCCAGTAAGTGCCCCGCGGTGTATCGAAGGGCGGTGGAAATCCCGGCACCGACAGCCCGACGCCACCACCGGTCAGATTGCCCTGCGCCAGCGTGATTTCGGTAACGATCAACGCGAAGGCCAGCGTGGCCATCGCGAAATAGAATCCGGGCAATCGCAACGACGGCAGGCCGAGCAGCAGTCCGCACAGGGCGCACAACGCACCGGATGCGGCGATGGCAAGGCCCGGATGCACGCCGTGCGTACCGGCCAGTATCGCAAAGCAGTAGGCGCCGATTGCGAGCAGCCCGACGTGACCGATCGACAACTGGCCCGAATAGCCGACGACCAGGTTTAATCCGCCGATCAGCACCCAGTAGGCGCAGATCAGCGCCGCGAGATGCAGTTTGTAGAGATCCCCGGCCCACCACGGCAGCGCGATCAGCGCTGCCATGACGATCAGGATGGCCATCGACCGGTTCGAAAGTTTCATACCGGCCGCACGCTCTGGCTTCCGAACAGGCCCGCCGGTTTGAGCAGCAGCACGATCATCAGCAAACCCACCGAAATGGTCTGCTGGTATTCGCCACCGACGAAATAGGTCGCCACTGCGCTGAGGATGCCGAGCGCCGCGCCGCCGACCAGCGCGCCGAGATTGCTGCCGAGCCCACCGACCGCGAGCGCGATGAAACCGTTCAGGGTCAGCGTCAGACCGAGCGCGAAATAAGCGAAAGTCAGTTGTCCTGCGGCGAACCCGGCCAATCCCCCCATCGCGCCGGCCATCACATACGACATGGAGCGGATGCGTCCCGTCGGAATGCCGCGCGCACGCGCCGCAAAAGCATCTTCCGACATCGCCACGAACAGCTTGCCGTACAGCGTGCGCCGATAGAACACCTCCAGCGCAACGGCGAGCAGAATCGCAATGGCGATCGGCAACCAGTATTTCTGGTCGCCGAGACCGGCAGAGAAATCCTGTGGGATCAGGCGCGGAAACGGCTTCGGCTCGGTGCCCCACCACAGCCCCGCTGCCTGCTGCACCATGGTCGCAAGCGCCAGCGTGGAGAGCAGCCAGAGATGCTCGTCGCTGCGCGCCAGCACGCGGCGGATCGCAATCAGGTCGGTCAGCAGGCCGAATGCCGCGCCGACGACCATCGAACCCAACAGCGCGATCGGAATCGGCCAGCCCAGGGTGGAAATAAACCAGGCGCCGAAGATGCCGCCGAGCATCGAGATATGGCCGGTGGTGACCGACAACACCTTCGACGTCGAGTACATCACGTTGTACGTCAGCGCCGCGGCGGCATACAGGGCGCCGGTGGCCAATCCGGTGATCAGGGCAACGAACATGGCTAGGGGCTAGGGGCTAGGGGCTAGGGGCTAGGGGCTAGGGGCTAGGGAAATACTAGTTCAGTTTTTCTTTCAGTCCGCGCTGAATGCTGCGAAGCATTTTTCCGGCTTCATCGGAAAGACCTGACGCTTTCGTCACCTCACCTTCGGAGAGGAATTTCAATCGTCCACATAAAATGAGTTGCGTCTCCAACTCTGCGATTGAACCCAGTGCAACCGAGATGTGATACAGATATTCCTTGGTGGAATTTCTCGCATGGCCTTCTGCAATGTTGGACGGAACAGAGTTCGCAGCCCGTTGCATCTATGCACTGATTCCGTAAACCTGTTCCCGCGGAAGTCTTGAAGTCATAGAAAAAATCATTTCTGCCAAGTCCATGGCCTTTTGCCAGACTTTCAGGTCACGGTAACTTTCGATCACGCTGTTCCCCTAGTCCCTAGCCCCTAATCCCTAGTCCCTATCTAAGAGGCGCCGCCGCGTAAGATCCATCCTTGAACGTTCCCACCGTGTTCACCACGATGTTGTGGTCCGGGAAGCCGTTACGGTTCTGCGCGCTCCAGGAATACGTGGCGTATGCGCCGGCGAAATCGCGGGTGTTCTCCAGCGCCTTCCGAATCGCCGCGGCATCGGTGGAACCGGCGGTTTTCACGGCGTGCTCGACGATCTTCACCGTGTCGTAGCCGAGCGCGATCCACCAGAACATGAAGTCGATCTCGCCATTGCCGAGCTTTGGCCGGATCTTGTCCATCAGCGTCTGTGTGCGCGCCGGCAGCTTGCCCTTGGCGTCGTAGGTGGTGCTGAGATAACCGGCAGCGAAGGCGTTGCGCCAGTATTCCGGCTTGTTCAACAGCGGCCTGACGGTCGGCGCCATCATCGCCGGGTGGCCGACGATGGGCACATCCCAACCCATGTCCCCACGGGTGTTGAACAGGCGCGCGAGCAATCCCGTCGCGGCCGACCAGGGCATGATCACTTCAGCGCCTGCCGCCTTCGCCTTGTTCATTTCATCGGTCAGGTCGGTCTTGTTAGGATCGACCAGCACCAAATACACAGGCTTGACCCCGGCCTTCTCCAGCAGGTCCTGTGCAACCTTCGAAGACGCGGTGCCGTACCCGGAGGTATCGCCGATGACCGCGATTTTTTTCTTCTTAAGGACGTTGAGCGCGTAGTCGTTCGCCGCCTTGATCCATTGCCGGTTGGTGTTGATGGCTCGGAATGCGAGCGGAAATTTCTGCGCGTCGACCAGTTCGTCGATGGTGCCGATGATGAGATTGGGAATGCCGGCCTTGGCGACGATCGGAACGGTGGCGAGCGACTCGCCGGAATTGACCGGACCGATGAGGAAGTCCACCTTGTCCACGAACGCGAGTTGCTTGGCCAGGTTCACGGCCTTGGTCGGTTCGCCGCTGGTGTCGCGTGTGATGAGTTCGAGCTTGCGGCCGTTGACGCCGCCAGCCGCGTTGATTTCATCGACCGCGAACTGAACGCCCAGGTTTTCCGCGATCGCCGCGGAGGACAGCGGCCCGGTCAGCGACGACAGCCAGCCGATACGAATAGGGGATTGCGCCGATGCAACCGACGCAGCAAACGCAGCAAACGCAAGGGACAGCACCAGCAGCCGCGCAACGCGCACGGGGGTCAACTTCAGCATGAATTTTTCCTCCGGATAACGCCACCGGTGGCGGTTTTCTAAGAAATCTTCCGTGCCCGGAAGTGTCTTTGTCAAGAATTCGTTCTGACCAGCGGAATCGACTGGAAGTGTTTGTATATATGTTTCAACGTGTTAAGCGAATTGATTACACCGGGTTCCGGGTTCCGGAATCGGTTTGGATTGACGCGGTGGTATCGACAATCCAGTATTCCAGCCACAAAATAGCCGCGGTCGCGGACCGGAAAAACACAGCGGGAGGAAGCATGTTCTGCAGCAACGCGAGGGCCGCAGGATGAAGAAAATCGTGCGTATCGGTGCCGGTTCGGCATGGTGGGGCGATCGCATCGAGCCGGCCAAGTGGAACGCCGAGCGCGGCGACCTCGATTACCTCTGTTTCGAAACCATGGCGGAAGCGACCATCTCCGCCGCGCAGGTGCGCAAGCGCCGCGATCCGTCGTTTCCGGGCTACGACACCTATCTCGACGACCGCATGCAGGCGGTGTTGCCGGGCTGCATCAAGCGCGGCACCAGGATCGTGACCAACCAGGGCTGGATCAATCCCGACGCGGCGGCCGAACGCATCGTGTACTGGCTGAAGAAGCTGGGGGCGAAAAGCATCAAGGTCGCCGCGGTCAACGGCAGCCTGATCACTGATCGCGTACTGCAGCTCACCGACAACATTCTCGAGAACGGCAAACCGACTTCGTCCCTGACCGACAGTCTGGTTTCCGCCGAGGTCTATCTCGGCGCGGAGCCGATCGTCGCCGCGCTCAAGCAGGGAGCGCAGATCGTCGTGTCCGGCCGCGTGGCCGATCCGTCGATCTTCATGGCGCCGATGATGTACGAATTCGGCTGGGATGCGCTGGACCACGCCCGCCTCGGTGCCGGCAATGGTCTCGGCCATCTGATGGAATGCGGCGCGCAAGTCACCGGCGGCTATTTCGCGGATCCCGGGTTCAAGGATGTGCCGGAACCGTGGAACCTGGCCTTCCCCATCGTCGAAGTCGAGGAGGACGGTTCCGCCGTGCTCACCAAGGTGTCGGGCACGGGCGGCGCGGTCAACCTGATGACCGTGAAGGAGCAGATGCTCTACGAAGTCCACGATCCGGCGAACTACATCACCCCCGACGTCGTCGTCGATTTCACGACCAGCAAGCTCGAACAGGTCGGACCGGACCGCGTGCGGATCACCCATATTTCCGGCAAACCGCGCACGCCGACGCTGAAGGTCTCGATCGGCTGCACCGAGGGCTTCATCGGCGAGGACATGTTCTTCTACGCAGGACCGGGCGCCTTGCGGCGCGCGCAACTGGCGAAGAAAATCCTGGAAGAGCGCTTCAAGGTCGTGAAGCTCGACGCGGAAGAAGTGCGCGTCGATTTTCTCGGACTGAACGCCATCCACGGCGCAATGACGCCGAAGGACGGACCGGAGCCTTACGAGATCGCGGTGCGCGTAGCAGCGCGGACGAAAAACCGGGAGGAAGCGATCAAGGTCGGCCGCGAAGTCGACGGCATGGCCGTATCCGGCGTGGGCATGACGGGAAAACGCGTGCCCCACCAGGACCGCACCCGCGAAATCATCGGCGTGTGGTCCTCGCTCGTTCCTCGCGAAAAAATTACACCCTCGATTAGCTACTACGAAAGCTGACAAAAACCGGCATTGAACGCGGAAAACAGAGATTGCCAATGAAGGTACTACTCCAGCACGCCGCCCACTGCCGCTCCGGCGACAAGGGCAATACGTCGAACATTTCGGTGATCGCCTACGCACCCGAGTTGTATCCTTATTTAAAAGAGCAACTAACTGCCGACAGGTTCAAGGCGCACTACGCCGGTGTCGTCACCGGCAAGGTCACGCGCTACGACGTCGACGGCCTGCAGGCACTCAACTTCGTTGCGGAGGGCGCGCTTGGCGGCGGCGTGTCGCGCAGCCTTTGCCTCGACAACTACGGCAAAT
>JANOGP010000108.1:0-10733 GCA_031406075.1 Betaproteobacteria bacterium | reverse complement strand
CGATGACCCTTTCTTATTTCCCGGACTGCAGGACATCACCGCGCACGTGGATTTTACCTCGGTGGCCGAAGCCGGCATCGAAGCCGGATTGCAACTGCTCGGATACACCACGCAGGCGCAATTCCTGATCAATTGCGGCATCGCCGACTTGCTTGCGCGCACGCCCGCCGGACCGGCTGCGGCGTATCTGCCGCTCGCCGCCGGCGTTCAGAAACTGATCTCGCCGGCGGAAATGGGCGAGCTGTTCAAAGTTATCGCGCTCGGCCGCGGCGTTCCGCTGCCGCTCGCCGGATTCAGTACCGGCGACAAGAGCCGTTTGCTGTGAGGAAACTGCACAATGGAAATCCTTAGAACGCCCGAAGAACGATTTGCGAATCTGCCCGATTTCGACCACGAGGCAAGCTTTCTGAGCGATCTCAAGGGATACACGGGCTTGCGGATGCATTACGTGGACGAGGGGTCCCGCGACGCGGAAGTGGTTCTGTGCCTGCACGGCGAACCCACGTGGTCGTTTCTTTACCGGCGCATGATTCCGGTGTTCACGGGCGCCGGATTCCGCGCGGTCGCGCCGGACCTGTTCGGCTTCGGCCGTTCCGACAAACCGGCAGACGACGCAGCCTATACCTTCGATTTTCACAGGGACGCGCTCAAGGCGATGATCGAACAGCTCGATCTCACAAACATCACGCTGGTTTGTCAGGACTGGGGCGGGCTGCTGGGGTTGACGCTGCCGATGGAAATGCCGGAGCGTTTCACCCGGCTGCTGGTGATGAACACAACTCTGGGCACAGGAGATGCGCCGCTGCCCGCCGGATTTCTCGGCTGGCGCAAGTGGGCGGCTGAGCACCCTGACATGGAGGTGGGCAAGCTGCTGGGGCGCGCCTGCCCGCATATCGGCGCGGAAGAGCGCGCAGCCTACGACGCGCCGTTCCCTGATGTGCGCTACAAGGCTGGCGTACGCCGCTTTCCCCAGCTCGTCCCCGATCGACCCGAGGCGCCTGGTGCGGAAATCTCACGGGCGGCGCGTGACTGGTGGTCAAAACAATGGACCGGCACCAGTTTCATGGTGATCGGCATGCAGGACCCGGTGCTTGGAGCCCCCGTAATGCAGGCGTTGCGCAGCCACATCCGCGGCTGCCCGGCGCCGCTCGAGGTAGCCGAGGCCGGCCACTTTACCCCCGAATGGGGCGAGCGCATCGCCGCCAACGCCTTGGTTCATTTCTTAAGTTACCAAAGAATACTTTAGCCACAGAGGACACAGAGAGCACAGAGGAGAAACAAATTTTGCGGGTTTCAAGATACTTTGAGCAACACGGAAAACTTCGCTGCTTTCATCCAGAACTTAGTCTTTTCTCATGACTTCGTGTAGCTTTGCCGACTTTGAAGTTATGGGTTCCTCTGTGTTCTCTGTGCCCTCTGTGGCCCAAGGGTTTTCATGCATATCCACATACTAGGTATCTGCGGCACGTTCATGGGCGGGATCGCGGTGATCGCCAGGGAGGCCGGCCACAAAGTGACCGGCTGCGACGCCAACGTCTATCCCCCGATGAGCACGCAGTTGCAGGCGCACGGTATTGAACTGACCGAGGGCTTCGATCCGGCGCAGATCGAACTGAAGCCCGACCTGTTCGTGATCGGCAACGTGGTCTCCCGCGGCAATCCGCTGATGGAGGAAATCCTCGACAGCGGGCTCGCGTTCATGTCCGGGCCGCAGTGGTTGTACGAGAACGTATTGCGGGGAAAGTGGGTGCTGGCGGCCGCCGGCACCCACGGCAAGACCACCACCGCGTCGATGTTGGCGTGGATCCTGGAGCACGCCGGGCTCAATCCGGGATTCCTTATCGGCGGCGTGCCGATCAATTTCGGGGTTTCCGCGCGCGCCGCGGAATCGGCTTTCTTTGTCATCGAGGCTGACGAATACGACACCGCGTTCTTCGACAAGCGCTCCAAGTTCATCCACTACATGCCGCGCACCGCAATTCTGAACAACCTCGAGTTCGACCACGCCGATATTTTTCCCGATGTGGCGGCGATCGAAACCCAGTTTCACCATCTGGTGCGCACCATCCCCGGCAACGGCCTTATTATCGCCAACGGCCGCGAGCAGAGCATGAAGCGCGTTCTGGCGCGCGGCGTCTGGAGCAAAGTCGAGATGCTGGGCATGGACGAGGGCTGGATCGCCAAGCCGCGCGATGAGCACGCCTTCGACGTTTTCTTCGCGGGCGGTCCGCGCGGCACCGTGAACTGGGGGCTGCTGGGCGAGCACAATCGCCACAACGCACTGGCGGCACTTGCCGCGGCCCGGCATGCGGGCGTGCCGGTCACCAAAGGCATCGAGGCGCTGGCCGAGTTCAGGAACGTGAAACGCCGCCTGGAGGTGAGCGGCACGGTCAACGACGTCACCATATACGACGACTTCGCCCACCATCCCACCGCAATCGAAACCACCATTGCGGGTCTGCGCAGCAAAGTAAACGGCGCGCGTATCGTTGCCGTCCTGGAGCCGCGCTCGAACACCATGAAGATGGGCGTAATGAAGGACGCGCTGGCGGGAAGTCTCGCCGGGGCCGACCTGGTGTTCTGTTACACCAACGGGCTGGGCTGGGATGCCGCGCCGGTACTCGCGTCGCTCGGTGCGAAATCGGCCTGCTTCGACGATCTGGCGAAGCTGACAGAAGCGATTGCCGCGGCCAGCCGTCCGGGCGACCACGTGCTGGTGATGAGCAACGGCGGCTTCGGTGGCATTCACGCCATGCTTCTGGAAGCGCTTAAGCGCTAGGGAAGCCCTGACCAATTTCCCTGACGCCCGCCCGCATCGGGTGTTTTTGTCGGCAACGTGGCCGTCGGGCACAATGCCAGGGCGTGCGCTTCCGCCAATGTCATGATCGTCTATATTCACGGATTCAACAGTTCTCCTGCATCACACAAATCGAATCAGCTGCGTGAGCGCCTTGCCGCGCTCGGTCGCCGCGCCGAGTTTGTCTGCCCGGCGTTGCCGCACTGGCCAAAGCAGGCGATGGCGCTGCTGGAGCGCCAGATTGCAGGCGTGCCGGCCGAGAAGGTTACGCTCGTCGGCAGTTCGCTCGGCGGTTTCTATGCCACGGCCCTAACCGAGAAAACCGGCGTGCGTTCTGTGCTGGTGAATCCGGCGATTGCGCCACAGGAGGGTCTGCGCGCCTATCTCGGCCAGCAGAAGAATCTTTATTCGGCTGAGGAGTACGTGTTCACCGAAGACCACCTCGCGCAGTTCGCCGAGTTCAATGTGTTGAAACCGGTGCGGCCGGATCGTTATCTATTGATGCACACCACGGGGGACGAATTGCTCGACTGGCGCATCGCGGCCGACCACTACCGCGGCTGCCGGCAGGTCATCGTGCAGGGCAGCGATCACGGATTCAAGGAATTCGGCGACTACCTCGATATCGTCCTGGAATTTGCAGCCTAGAAGTTTGCTGAAGTTTCTGAAAAGCATGGAAAGACAAAATCGAGAATCTCACCACGAAGGCACGAAGAACACGAAGTGACACGAAGAAGGCAAGAACAAAGGCAGTTTCGACGTAAGGGCTCGAAGTACTCCCCTCAAATGCTCTTGGAGCGCAACAAACGGCACAAAGCAATTCTCTACATGGACTTCATGCATTTCTTCGTGTTCTTCGTGCCTTCGTGGTGAGCATATGCATTTGAAATTCGGTGTTTAAACTTCCCGGTAGAGCTCGCGTATAATCGCGCGCTCGCTTTTCCCCCTCACCCCTCACTCCTCACGCCGCACCAGCGCAGCACATGAACGTTTTCTTCGAAGAGGACGGCGGCTTCAAGGTTGGCACCGTGCTCGCCGACAATAGCACCTCGCTGCAGGTCGAAACCCTGCATGGCAAACGCACCAAGGTAAAGGCTGCGGCGGTGCTGATCCGCTTCGAGTACCCGGCGCTGTCGCAGTTCATGACGGAGGCGCACAAGGTCACCGAGGAAATCGATCCGGCTTTTCTATGGGAATGCTGCGGCGAGGCCGAGTTCTCCTACGAGCAGCTGGGCCGCGAATACTTCGGGCGTGAGCCCAAGGCGCAGGAGAGCGCCGGCCTGCTGATTCGGTTGCACGCCACGCCCACGCATTTCTACAAGAAGGGCAAAGGCCGTTACAGGGCCGCGCCGCCGGACGCGCTCAAATCGGCGCTGGCCAGCATCGAACGCAAACAAAAACAGGCGGCGCAACAGGCCTGTTACCTCGAGCAACTCGGCCGGTTCGTATTGCCGGAGGCGTTCCGGCCGGTGCTGAATGAGCTGCTGTACCGGCCCGACAGGGGCACCATCGAGTTCAAGGCCCTGGATCAGGCCGCGGTTCAGGCGCGGCTGACGATTCCGAAGCTGCTGGAAAAATGCGGTGCGCTGCCGTCGAGCCATGACTATCACTGCGGCCGTTTCCTGTTTGAATACTTTCCCAGGGGCACCGGCTTCGATGCGGCGCTCACGGCCGCCGATCCCGGCGGGCTGGAAACCGCTGAAGTGGCGGCGTTCAGCATCGACGATGCGACCACCACGGAGATCGACGATGCGTTCTCGGTCACCAGGCTCGCCAACGGCAACTGGCAGATCGGCGTACACATCGCCGCGCCCGCGCATGGGTTTCCGGTCGGATCGCCGCTGGATATCGAGGCGGCGAAGAGGCTTTCGACCGTTTACTTTCCGGGCAGCAAGATCACCATGCTGCCTGAACGCGTGATCGCTCAGTACGCGCTTTCGGAGGGCCGCGAGCGTCCGGCGCTATCGATGTACGTGGAAGTGACGCCCGAATTGGAAATCGTCGGCAACCGCAGCGCGATCGAGCGGGTCAGTATCGCCGCGAACCTGCGCCACGACACGCTCGAGGAGCAGTTCAATCAGGAACGGGTGGATTCCGGGCAAGTGGACTGCCGATTCGGCGCCGAACTGCTGTTGCTGTGGCGGCTTGCGACCCGGCTTGTACAGCGGCGCGGAAAGGAGGAGCCGGGACTCGCGCGCGCGGACTACAACTTCTACGTAGACAACGACCGGGTCAGCATCGTCGAGCGCAAGCGCGGATCACCCATCGACAGGGTCGTCTCCGAACTGATGATCCTGGTGAATACCGAGTGGGGCCGGCAGCTCGCGCTCAATGAGGTTCCGGCGTTGTATCGGGCGCAGGGGAACGGCAAAGTGAAGATGTCGACGCTGCCGGCGCCGCATCAGGGTCTGGGTGTTTTGCAGTACATCTGGGCCAGTTCACCGCTGCGCCGCTATCCGGACCTGGTGAACCAGCGGCAATTGCTGGCCCTGTACCGCCACGACACACCGCCTTACCCTCCGAAGGACGAGCGACTGCTGGTGATCCTGCGGGACTTCGAGCTGGCTTACGAGGCTTATGCCGAGTTTCAGCGCAATATGGAGCGCTACTGGTGCCTGCGCTGGTTGATCCAGGAAGGTGTCGCAGCGGCGGAAGCGGCGGTGCTGAGGGAGGACCTGGCACGAATCGATCGTATCCCGCTGGTCGTCCGGGTGCCGTCGCTGCCGCCGCTTGCACCTGGAAGCCGGGTGGAACTGGCAATTTCCGACATCGACCTGATTGAATTGACGCTGCATTGCGAATTCAAGCGGCAGACGGATGAAATTGCGCGCTGACAGTTGCCTCGCAGTTAATTAGAATTGGTGCAGCGTCCCTACTTCGCATAGCGGATTTGCCGGATATCTCGATCAGCGCGCTCGACACTCGAGGCAGCCTCGCCGCCAGCCTCTCGGTCCCTCCGCCGCCCTCCACCGGTGACATCCTGCCGGTCACGCTGGCGTTCTCCATCGTCTTCCACGCCGTTCTGTTGTTGATTACCTTCGCACCACCGAATTTCGCCGGAAAGAATTTTGTTCCCCAATTGGAGGTGGTGCTGGTCAACTCGAAAACATCCTCGAAGCCGCTGAAGGCCGACGCGCTGGCGCAGGCCAGCCTCGATGGCGGCGGCAATACCGAGGCAAAGGCGAGGGCGAGCACTAATCTTCCGAAAGTGAACAAGCTGGAGCCGTCGCAGGAAGTGCAGCTGGCGGCAAAAAAGGTACAAAGACTCGAGGAGGAAGCGCAGCGGCTGCTGAGTCTGGCTCAAGGCGGCAACCCGAGTGCGACCGACACGCGGCCTGCGCCCACGGCCGCACAGCAGGAGCGTCTTGAAGACCCAGCTCTGCAGCAGCAACGCCTGTTGATCGCGCAACTCGAGGCGAGGATCGAGAAGGAGATGAGGGAATACCAGGAACTGCCGCGCCGCAAAGCCATCGGATCGCGCACTGAGGGTGTCGTTTACGCCGAATACGTGGACAAATGGCGCCGGCGCATCGAACTGGTCGGCACCCGGAACTACCCGGACGAAGCGAAGCGGCGCAAGATCTACGGCTCGCTGTTGATGACCGTGCACATCAAGGCCGATGGCAGCGTGGAGAAAGTCGAGATCGACCGCTCATCCGGACATCGATTGCTCGATACGGCGGCCAGGCGAGTGGTCGAACTCGCCGGCCCCTTCCCGCCTTTCCCGGCAGTGGTGCGCAAGGACTGGGACATACTGAGCATTTCGCGCACCTGGATGTTTACGCGCA
Source organism: Betaproteobacteria bacterium (assembly GCA_031406075.1). Taxonomy (GTDB): domain Bacteria; phylum Pseudomonadota; class Gammaproteobacteria; order Burkholderiales; family JACQAP01; genus JACQAP01. Next base: position 4,148 of record JANOGP010000108.1, on the reverse strand, counting down.
GCGACCTCGAACTCGTCTCTTCCCCATGACGGACCGCTACGCCGTAATCGGCAACCCGATCGCGCACAGCAAGTCGCCGCAGATCCACGCGGCGTTTGCGCGTCAGACCGGGCAGGACATCGAGTACGCGCGCGTGCTTGCGCCACCCGACGGCTTTCGCGGCACGGTGGAAAGTTTTCGCGCAGCGGGCGGGAGAGGCGCAAACGTGACCGTACCTTTCAAGCTGGAGGCCTTCGACCTGGCCGATGAAGTATCACGGCGTGCCAAGGATGCACAGGCGGCGAATTTCCTGAACTTCGATGGCGGGCGCATCCGCGCTGACAATACCGACGGTGCCGGACTGATTCGCGACATCACCGGTAACCTCGACTTCGGCGTGGCCGGCCGGCGGGTGTTGCTGATGGGTGCGGGAGGCGCGGCGCGGGGCGCGCTGCAGCCGCTTCTGGCGCTGCAGCCGGCAATCCTGACGATCGCCAATCGCACCTTGGAGAAAGCGCTGCAGCTCGCCGAGTCATTTCGCTACCACCCGTCAGCGTCGTCTTCGGTATTGTCGGCATTGCGCTACGACGAACTGCCGGGACATCACTTCGATCTGGTGATCAACGCCACATCCAGCAGCTTGCAGGGCGAATTGCCGCCGTTGCCGGCGGGAGTATTCGCCGAAGGCTCGCTTGCCTACGACATGATGTACGGCAAGGAATTCACGCCTTTTCTGGCGTTTGCGCAATCCCAGGGCGCGGAGCGTCTTGCCGACGGTCTCGGCATGCTGGTCGAGCAGGCCGCCGAGTCGTTCTTCCTTTGGCGCGGCACGCATCCCGAAACCAGGCCGGTCATCGCACTGCTGCGAAACCAATGAAGCGCCTGATGCGCTTGGCCTGGCGGAGCATCGCCCTCGTGCTCGCTGCGATCGTCGTCTATCAGTTCTGGATATTCGGCAACGTGGTCTGGTGGGTCTGGTTCAATCCCTCCACCAGCGCATTCATGGAAAGACGGCTTGAATTCCTGCAGGAAGACAACCCCTCGGCGGCGATACGCCACAAATGGGTTGCCTACGAGCGCATCTCGACCAATCTCAAACGCGCAATGATAGCGGCCGAGGACGCCAAGTTTCTCGACCACGACGGCTTCGACTGGGAGGCGATCCAGAAGGCCTACGAGAAGAACATCATCAAGGGAAAGATCGTTGCAGGGGGTTCGACCATCAGCCAGCAACTGGCGAAGAACCTGTTCCTGTCCGGCAAGCGCACGCCGTGGCGCAAGGCTCAGGAGGCGCTGATCACCGTCATGATCGAGAAGGTGATGACGAAGCGGCGCATCTTCGAGATCTATCTCAACATCATCGAATGGGGAGACAACGTGTTTGGCGCCGAAGCCGCGGCGCGTCACTATTACAATACCAGCGCGGCCTATGTCGACGCCTGGCAGGCGGCGCGGCTTGCCGCAATGGTGCCGAAGCCGCGCTACTACGACCGGGTGGGCTACACCCCGCTGCTGGAGCGGCGCATCGGCATCATCCTGGAGCGCATGTATTACGTGGAGGTTCCCTGAAATCCGGCCCAGGAAAAACCCGACTTCTCACCACGAAGGCACGAAGGCACGAAGACACGAAGAAAAGCAAAACGGACAATGAGGCAAGGTCTGAGCCATCGCGACGACACCGGCAATGGTGCGTTCGGCCGCGACGTGGACACACGTCGATTCGGCATTCGCGGGCCCGTTCGACGCATTTCTTGCTCGCCTTCGGTTTTCTTCGTGTCTTCGTGCCTTCGTGGTGAGATTTTGATCTTGGTTGCAGGATTTTCGGCTTGGACTTTTGCGTCGCGAAGCTGCCGGAGTCGAGGATCGCTCACGTATAATTCGCCAACTTCTCCGGCCCAGTCATGCTCATCCATCCGCAGTTCGATCCCGTAGCCCTTCATCTTGGCCCGCTGTCGGTGCGCTGGTACGGACTGATGTACCTTCTCGCCTTCGTAATCGTGCTGTTGCTCGGGCGTCACCGAATCAGGACCCAGCCGTGGCTGGGCTGGACCAAGCACGATCTTGACGACATCCTGTTCCTCGGCGTGCTGGGCGCGGTACTGGGCGGGCGGCTCGGTTACGTGCTGTTCTACAAGTTCTCCGAGTACCTGTACGACCCGGTGCGCATTCTCTTCCTGTGGGAAGGCGGCATGTCCTTCCACGGCGGCTTTCTGGGCGTGCTGGTGGCGATGCTGTGGTTCGCGCGCTCGCGCAGCAAAAGCTGGCTGGCGGTGACCGACTTCATCGCGCCGCTGATTCCGCTCGGACTGGGCGCCGGAAGGATCGGAAACTTCATCAATGGGGAACTGTGGGGACGGCCCGCGGACGTGGCCTGGGCGGTGATTTTTCCGAACGTGGACAACCTGCCGCGCCATCCGTCGCAGCTCTACGAATTCGTTCTCGAGGGCCTGGTTCTGTTCGCCCTGCTGTGGTGGTTTTCCACCAGGCGCTGGCGGCCTGTCGGCGCCGTATCCGGAGTATTCCTGATTGGTTACGGAACGCTGCGATTTCTGGTCGAGTTCACGCGCGAGCCGGACGGTTTTCTGGGACTGCTCGCGATGGGATTGTCGATGGGCCAGTGGTTGAGCCTGCCGATGGTGCTCGGCGGGATTGCGCTGCTTGCGTGGTCCAACCGGCGCAGGCCAGCTAGAACTAGTTGAGCTCGCGCGGTTTGGTCGGCGGCCTGACCGCAAAGAAGCTGCGGCGGTTGAGCAGGCGCCGGAAGTTGTCCAGCGACAGCAGATGCGAATAGACTTTTTCCAGCACGCCTGCGGCAAGCAGCTGGCGCAACTTGTCCTCTGCCAGCGATTCGAGCGCATTCCTGGCAACGCGGTGCATGCCTTCAAGTTGCATGGTGAAACCTTCCACCTCCGCCTTCATTGTGAATGGCTCCAGCAATTCAAGCCCCGCGAGCAGTTTGCATAACTCCTCCGCGCGCAACAGGTCGCTTTCGTAATCGAAGATCAGTTTTTCCAGTGCACCCCATTGCGGAAGCGTCTCGCCTGCCTCGTCGTAAAGCGGCTCGCCACCGTCCTGAACGGCGCTCGTTTCCACGCACACGATGCGCTCCACCTGCATTTCGCCGTCCAGGGTCACCTTGGCCATGCAAAAAGGGTAGCGTCGCACATAGGCGGGCAGATAGACCCGCCGGTCCCAGGTGCCGTCGGTGAGGATGAAAAGATTCTGCATGGACTGCAGGCCGAGGACGGCGGCCGCGTTGAACGTCCTGCCTTGGTCGGCGCTTACAAAGACGATCGGATAGTCGCGGCTGGCCGGCCCGAATTCGGCCAGGCTGATCGGCATCGCGTGCAGCCGGTGGAAGACTTCGGGTGTCTCTTCTCCCATGCGCGGCAGGACCACCTTGTGGTTCTTGCGCAGCGGCGTGATCTGCTCGTAGCCCAGCGGCGGCTCGATCTTCATGGGGTGGGGCGTCGTTTTTCCGGAAATTGATTCCAGTATAATAGCGCCCAGATTCCGGCGCATGGAGCGTGTGTCAGGTAACGATGGGGACGTAGCTCAGCTGGGAGAGCGTCGCGTTCGCAATGCGAAGGTCGGGAGTTCGACCAGCGAGCACTGCTCGCGCAGGACGCCGACCCGTCCAAGCGGGTTGGCGGTCCTGAAACGCACGCGTTTCAGGATGCACGGATCGCAGAGGCAATGCGATACGCGCACATTGGCTCCGGCCGCTCCGCTTAACCTGCCTACACGAATGTAGGCAGATTAGCCTGCGCCGCAACAAGCCTGACGGCGTGTTGTCTCCTCGTCTCCTCCATAAAGCGAGGCAGTTGTAAAATACGATCGGGCGAGTTGAAAGCGTAATGAATAATGGGGACGTAGCTCAGCTGGGAGAGCGTCGCGTTCGCAATGCGAAGGTCGGGAGTTTGACCAGCGAGCACTGCTCGCGCAGGACGCCAACAAACCCAAGCTTGTTGGCGGTCCCGAAACGCATGCGTTTCGGGATGCGGTGATCGCAGAGGCAATGCGAGCTCCGCACAACCTCCTCGTCTCCGCCGTAATTGGGAGGCTTGATAGAAGCCGTGCGATAGTAGAAAGAATTTGGAGACGTAGCTCAGCTGGGAGAGCGTCGCGTTCGCAATGCGAAGGTCGGGAGTTTGACCAGCGAGCACTGC
>JANOGP010000074.1:0-3472 GCA_031406075.1 Betaproteobacteria bacterium | reverse complement strand
TCGGGCGCCCGCTCGGCGCAGGCAACGGTGATCCTGCAACAAGCCGGGCTCAAAGACGCTGCGAACCTCGCTGGCGGGATGCTGCGCTGGCGCGCGGACGGCCACGCGGTGGAAGAAGGCAGCAACTAGCACCTGTCCATGCAGACCATCCCGGAGTTTGCTCAAGCGGGGCCACCCCTGCGCATCGTGGCCGCGCGCCTGTCAGTTGTCCTGATGATTGCCGGAACGATGCATTTTTCCCACGGCGGTGAAACGCCTGTTTACCGGGGCGACCCAGAGAAGGGATTGGCCAAGTCCGTTGCCTGCGTTTCCTGCCATGAAGGACACGGTCGTTCGACCGGCACGTCGCTGTTCCCGCGAATCGGCGGACAAAACTTCGAGTATCTTTACCGGTCCCTGCGCGAGTATCGCGACGGCCAACGGCGCATGGGCTGGGCGCCGGCGATGATGAACGATGCGGTCAAGGGCTTCTCGGATGACGAGCTCAAAGACATTGCGCGCCATTTCAGCTCGATGCCCTGGTAACCGGGATTTGCGCGGAGTCATGGCGGCGCTGGCGCTCTCGCTGTGTGCGCCGGCCCTGGCGGAAAGTGGCTTGCCGTTCGACACGCTGGTCGCCGTGTGCGCCTCCTGCCACGGCGACGACGGAAGCACGGGCCTGGTCCCGGATTGGGGACGAATCGACGGTCAGAACCGGGAATACCTGGTCTACGCGCTCATGCTCTACCGTGGCAACGGCCGCCGCGGGATGAACGCGGGTTTGATGATGCCTTTTGCGATGACCTTATCCGATCGGGAGATCGAACGCCTGGCCTCGCATTTCACCAGACCGCGCCGGCCGGTCGCGACGGGCAAATAAGGATCGGCCGGACAATTGACACGGTTGCCAGTCACGCTATTATTTTACGGACGTGCTGTTCACATGAGCGGGAGGAGTCGATGATCGTATATCCAGTCACCGAGAATTTCGCCGCCGAGATCGGCGACATCGACCTCTCGAAACCCCTGTCGAACGAAAATCGCAGCGATATTGAAGCGGCGTTCAATCGTTACTCGGTGCTGGTCATTCCCGATCAGCATCTGTCCGCCGACCAGCACCTCGATTTCGCGCGCAACTTCGGTCCACTGGAAACCAGCATTCATGCCGTGCGCAGCGACGCCAAACTGCGCGTTCGCCCCGAAATCGCGGACGTATCGAACCTTGACGCAGGCGAGTCGATCTGGGGCAAGGAAAGCCGCAAGCGCATGTTCGAGATGAGCAACCGGATGTGGCATACCGACAGTTCATTCCGCCGACTGCCGGCAAAGGCCTCGCTCCTGTACGCGCGCAGCATTCCGCCGGTCGGCGGCCAGACCGAATTCGCCGATATGCGCGCCGCCTACGACGCCCTGGCAGATGAGGTGAAGCAGCGCCTGCGCGGACTGGTTGCCGAGCACGCCATCATGTACTCGCGCAAAAAGCTCGGCTTCACCGACTTCTCCGACGAGGAGAACCGGACGCTGCCGCCCGTTCCGCAGGCTCTCGTCCGGCGCCATGCCGGGTCCGCACGCATGGGGCTGTATCTGGCTTCTCACGCCGGACGCATATTCGGCATGAAGGAAGAGGAAGGTCAGGTGCTGCTGCGACAACTCATCGAACACGCGACCCAGCGGCAGTTCATTTTCACCCACCGCTGGCGCGTGCATGACCTCGTAATGTGGGACAACCGCTGCACCATGCATCGCGGCAAGGCCTATGACGATTTGCGCTGGCCGCGTGACATGCAACGAGCCACCGTGTCCGACGTTGCGCCGACCTGCGAACAGGAAGGCATCGCCGCCCCTGTCGCGGCTTGATTCCGGAGCGGGTCGGCTCCCGAGCATCCTCATACTTTCGGTAATTCCGAAAAATGAAACGGGCACCGATCGGTGCCCGTTTTTCTTTCTATACCCGGATTTGCTTGCTCTCCACGTCAAGCGATGCGGAGAGTAGCCCGATCCGGTAATGGCGTTACGCCATGATCACATCGGTTTTGGGGGCTCGCTTCATTCCGGGCTTGGGCCCGGTCGCCCGCGGCGGCACGTAGGCGGCCAGACGGCAACTCACGCCCTCGATCGGCTTCCCGCCAAAATACCTCGTCACCTGGCAGCAGATCACCTCTCCCGCAGTCGAAAGTTGCGCTATGTGGCTCAGCACCTCTGCCTTCGGCATGTGGAGCGCCTTGGCAATCTCGGCGTCCATTTGTTCGCCGTTGCTTTTCAGATATTGGAGTATTGACGTTTTCATCCAGGTATGCCTGCCGTGGTTTCGTGGAGGGACTGCCATGTTACGCTACTGACGACTCTCGGGCAAATTTCATTCTGTGCCATCTTGTTACGTGAACAAAATCTCGCGCAATAGTCCGCTTGACTTAAGACTCACTGTGTCGCCTCAAATTGGATTTTCCCTGCGATCCAGAGCGGTCATCCCGTGGTGTGGAGCCTTGAGAGAACAATCGGATGGCGGCTGAATGAGCTGGTCAAGCTGACGCCGGCTCAAGAAAACAGATCCTTGCGCCTTTTCAAGGGCTTTCACCGCGTTTTTCCTGGCGGTTCTACCGGAAGATCGAGTTGCGTGGCCTTGTGGCGACGTAACGCCTAGACGCGGCCCGACACCGGGATCAGGGCACCGGTTACCGCGCGCGCCTGGTCGGACAGCAGGAACACGATCACATCGGCAATGGCCTCGGGCGTAACCCAGCGGCTGAAATCCGCATCGGGCATGTCCGCGCGATTCGCTGGCGTATCGATCATGCTCGGCAGCACTGCGTTGACCGTGACGTTGCGGTCCTTCAGTTCATCGGCCAGCGCTTCGGTGAACTTAGCCACGCCGGCCTTGGAGGCGATGTATGCGCCCATGCCGGCGCCGGCCCTGGCTGCAGCGGCACCGGCACCGACGTTGACGATGCGTCCGCCGCCGCGTCGCATCAGGTGCGGCAGGGCCGCCTGCGAGGTACTCACCGCGCTGCGCAGATTGACCCGATAAAGCAGGTCCCAGGTATCCAGGCTGCCCTTTTCGAGCGTTTCCCAGCGGAACGTACCGGCGACGTTGACCAACGCGTCCAGGCTGCCGAACCGTGCGGCGACCTGTTCCAGTGCCCGCACCGCGATGTCCAGATTGGCGAGGTCGAGCTCGCCCAGCGCCAACGCACTTCCAAGAACTGTCGCATCAGCCGGGGGGCGGGCGCGGTCCAGCGCGGCCACCTGCGCCCCCGCGGCGAGCGCCGCGCGCACGACCGCCTGGCCCAGTCGCCCGAACCCGCCCGTGACGACCACGATCCTGCCCTGAAGCGTCATGATCTTCTTGCCCTCCGATTGAACCCGTTAACAGAAGCTACTCGACCTCCACCGCGCGCCCGCTGCGCAGCGACTGCGTGAGCGCGATGCCGATGCGCGTTGCTTCGGTCGCGTCGCGCAAGGTCAGCGGCAGCGGCAAATCGCCCAGCACCGTGTC
>JANOGP010000042.1:0-2241 GCA_031406075.1 Betaproteobacteria bacterium | reverse complement strand
CAGCGATGTGCCGAGCGCGATGTGCACGATGCGGTCTTCGGGAAAACCCTGCAGGCCGAACAGGAACACCATCAGGGTGACAAGGATCAATCCTCCGCCGATGCCGAGCATGCCGGCGAAAAAGCCGACGAACAGGCCCATCAGCAGATAAACGATCCACCACTCCATCGCGCCCGTCCCGTCTCTAGAGAATGCCGATGATGAACTCCCACTCGCGGGACTCGACGGGGGTGACCGACAGGCGGTTGCCGCGCTGGAGCAACCGCATCGAACTGAGCTCGGGATGGGAACGCAACTCGCCGATGCTGACCAGACGCGTCTTTTGTACGAGGGTGACGTCTACGTTGAACCAGCGTGGCGCTTCGCGCGTGGCCTTCGGGTCGAAGTAGGCGCTCTTGCGGTCGAACTGCGTCATGTCCGGATGGGCAAGTGCGGACACCCGTGCGATGCCGGCGATGCCGGGCTCGGCGCAACTGGAGTGGTAGAAGAACGCGCGGTCACCGACTTTCATCTGGTCGCGCATGAAATTGCGCGCCTGATAGTTGCGCACGCCCCACCAGGAGGCGGTCTGCTTCGGGGCGGCCGCAAGATGGTCGATGCCGAATACGTCAGGCTTGGATTTCATCAGCCAGTAATTCATGATGGCGACGGGCAAAAAAACAGAGTTCCGCAGCGCTGGAACTCTATCCGGTTATGGGGCATGCGCGGGAACAAAAAAAGCGGCATCGCCGCTGGACTTTCATTTGGCTTCACCGGCCCGGGAAGGGGTGCCCCCCGCGATTGCCGTCAGGCTGGCATCCTGAACCTAGGGTTCAAGGTGGTCGCTTTCCGAGCACATCAGGCGCTTCCCGCTGGGACGCGCACAACAGTGCTGCTTTAGGCCGCAACCAAGGCAAGGAGCATTGGTTCAAGGAATGTAGAGCCTAACAACACCGCAGGGGACATTGATCGCTGCAAAACCTTCAGAACAACTCGTCCTGGCCGTTCATTGCCTGGTCGACGATCGTCTGAATGCTCAACATTCTACGCTTGAACTCCCCGACGTCAAATCCGCCATCCGTGCGGGTCGAAAGATACTCGTGGGCGATGTTCAGCGCTGCCATGATGGCGATGCGCTCCACGCCGATTACTTTTCCGGTGTCGCGAACTTCGCGCATTTTGTTGTTCAGATAGTCCACGGCCTTGAGCAGGTCGCGCCGCTCTTCCTCCGCGCACGAAACGCGAAATTCGCGCCCCATGACGTTCACTTCGAGACCCGTGGCTTCCTTGTTCATTCGGCCCCATCGGGGATCTGGTTGAGCAAACCTTCGAGACGGGTCGCGGCGGTGTTCACTTTTTCCGCCAGGCGCTTGCTCTCGCTCAATGCCGTGGCCAGCTGCTGGCGCAACTGGCCGTTGTCCTTGCGGAGTTTTTGGCACAACTGCGCGAGTTGCGCGACTTTGTCGTCGAGGGCGTTAAGCTCGGCTTCCATGACCACACTATAGTGACAAAAATCTTGTTAAGTCAACTGGTAACGGTTTTTTTTGAATGTGCTTTGACATATTCGCTCGGGCTCTTCCCCGCCCCCTTGAAGCGTGCTTGAAACCCCGCCGCAAGGCTTGCCGGACGGGCCCGCGACCGCAGTCTTCGGGTAGAATCCGTCCCATGTTCTCGGGTGCTCCGGCCGAATTCCTCGGCCAGAGTTCAACGGGAAACAGGTGCGGGTGACCACTGACACTGAAAGAACCGCCGCAGTCCTTCGCCGGTTTGCCCCGGTACGATGGGCTGCCGAAGTCGAATGCTGGCGGAACCGAGTGGTCACCTAATTCCTGTGCTGCCCCCGCAACGGTAAGCGACTGTAGGGGCGTGCCACGATGCCACTGTGGGCGAGACGCCGGCCGTCTGGAAGCCGGAATCCTCATGGGAAGGCGGCACGCCCCGTTCGCAAGCCCGGATACCGGCCCTTGAGCACGAACGGAGTTTCCGCGCGGGGCGGGTATCCAGGTATTGAAGTTCATTCCTGACTCTCCCCTGCTCCGGAAATTCCCCGTCGGTAACGTGCGCGCGGTGGGCGCACACCAGGCAGAGGGGTTCATCATGAAAGTCCAATTGCTGGCCTTTGCGGCCGGAGTAACCGTAGTTTTCCCCGTCCTTGCGCAACAGCCTTGGGAACTGACTACCGAGGACATCGTCGTCACGGCCACACGATTCGAGGATCACGTTTCCGAGCAGTCGATCGCCGTACAGGTGATTACCGCGGAG
>JANOGP010000027.1:0-3142 GCA_031406075.1 Betaproteobacteria bacterium | reverse complement strand
CGTTCCCGCACAGCACCGGCAACAGCTTGGGCCGCTGCTGCGCATGATCGCGGTGGAACGCGGCGAAGGCAGCTTCGAACTGCAACTAAACTAGAAAAATTCCCCGGCGGCGCCGGCGGCAGCTGTGACGAGCTTCCCTAGTGACCCCCGAGCCACACGATCATCGAGGCGATCAATACGATCGAGGCACCCAGCGCGAGCATCCAGCCGGCGGTCCGGGGAAACGCCTCGACCAAATGGTCGAGCGTCAGATGCATCGTGTCCGCGCCTTTGCCGAGTTGCCTGGGCGAGTACCACTTGTTCACGCGCGTTTCCAGGGCGCGCAATGCATCGGCGGAAGCAACAAGCATCGTGCCGATGACGACGGCCAATACGCCGCCCACGACCAGTATCCACCTCAGGCTTTCGACGATCCAGTCGAGGACAACAGGCGGTCCGTTCCTTCCCAGCACGGCAACCACGGCCACGACTTCAATCCTGGTGAGCAACATGAAAACCGCAAAGGCGCCGCCGACCGCGAAGGCCGCACCGAACCAGCGCCGATGACCGTATACGGTCCTGCCGATATCGTGCGGCTCCTCCATCGGCTTCAGGGTGTTTCGCATCGATATCCAGCGGTTCAGGGTGCCGAGAAAGCGCAAAGTCCGGGCACCGCGAACGATCAAGCCCACCCCCAGGGCGATGCCCACAATTCCCACGACGATGAAAAGCCACAGGATGAACGGGATCAGCACCTGATCGATCAGATAGTCACCGCTATGCAGCATGGATCCTCCGTTGTCGAGCCCATGAATCCGCCGGCCGCCGCACACCACACCCGCAACTCGTGATTTGGCGGGCGCGCATCGCTGCGCGCCATCGGGTAGAGACCCGCACGCATTGCCGGTCCGGCAGTTGCCGCAAACAAGCCCCGCGGCAAATACGCTAAGCTCACTATAAACCAAAGAGGGAGAATTCAAGTGGACACAGGCCCGCTGTTCGAACATCTGCGCCGCTTCGACACGCCCACCATCGCCAACGCCCTGGAAATCGCACGCGCACAGCGCACCATCACCGGTTTCACGCGGCACACGCTGATCGCCGCGTTCGCGCAATTGCCATCGATCGTCGGCTTCGCCAGGACAGTGACGATCCGCTCCTCCACGCCTTACGATCCGGTGGTTCGCAGAAAAAATCAGCTCGCCTATTATGACTACCTCGCGCAACCGCACCAGCCCACGATTGCCGTGGTTCAGGATATCGACAGCCAACCGGGACTGGGTGCGTTCTGGGGGGAAGTAAACACCCATATCCACTGGGGCCTGGGCTGCGTCGGCGCAGTAACGAATGGCTCGATGCGCGATCTCGACGCGATGCACCCGCAGTTCCAGTGTCTGGCCGCATCGTTGAGCCCCAGCCATGCCTGGGTGCAGGTCGTCGATTTCGGCAGGGAGGTGGATGTATCCGGCCTGGTGGTATCCGACGGCGAGATCGTCCATGCCGACCGTCACGGCGCCATCGTGATACCGCACGACCTGCTCGAGAAACTGCCCGCGGCGATCGACCTGATGGCGCGAAAGGAGAAAGTGATCCTCGATGCGGCGCGCCAGCCGGGATTCGGCGTGGCGAAGCTGCGCGACGCGTTCGCCGCGTTCGATCAAGTCAAATGACGGCGCGCACTGCACGACTGCATGCGTGCGGTCATACACTCCTCCAATGAAGGAAGAGGCTGCCTAAAAGATCATCAGATGCGCAAGTCGCTGAAAGGCGCGGCCCATCCTATTAGGGTCGGCGGGTATCCGCATAGAGACACCGGTCTGGTAGCCGGATCTTGCAATCGGGCGGTTCTGCCCACGCACACTGGCGCCGGCACCGGCAATCACCGCTTGCGCGGTTGTCATGGGCTGCTTCGAGACCTTTTCCGGCCCTCGAACTTCCTTTGAAATCAGACCTTTCGGTTCACCCGGCAGCGTTCCCCGGCGCTGCGGCATTCAGACCAATGGCGTTCGGCCGGGCCTTTCCTCATGAGGCCATTTCCCGCCTTGTCCAGCGCGCGTTTTGTGCGGTAACGCACAGAACTGCTGGTGGCGCAGCGTACACGATGAGCTTGCACATAGCCGCCACCCCTGCGCCATACGTTGGAATTTGTGGTCGGCTCGGCCAAAGGAGCACGCAAATGCTGAGATTGGTGGGAATGCCTGGCACGTGCCAATTGACGGCCGCCGAGAAGAACCTGCTGCGGCGCCATGCGGCGAAGAATGGTTTCGCCGTGAATGAGTTCGATACCCAGGAGCAGATCCATGAGGCGTTGATGCTGGCTCTGGACTCGGAGCCTGTCGATAAAATGATCCGGTTCGTTTCAGCCAGGGTAAGCGGAGAGTGATCCTGCGGAATTTCTGCTGATCGCCGGCGGTCCGCTTTTTCCGGCTGTCAACAATGTAATTGGCGCATTGCTGCGACGTCGGCGGCGCGGGAGCCCGGCACAAACCCGGCCGCCCTCGCAAAGGCGGACATCCGCGCGTTTCGGGAGGAAGATAAAAAAAATTGGGTGGGGACTGCCTGACAGTTCCCGTCAACGCCTTCTGCGCTGCCTGGCGAAAAGTCGTGACGAGCCCGCTTGGCGCTTTCCGAGCCAGACCATAGTCGAAGCGATTAATACCACCGCCGCGTTTGCGCAATTGCCCCCGATCGTCGGCATCGCCAGCGCCTGACCATCCGCCCCTCCTCGCCTTACGAACCAGCGGCGCACCAGCCGGGATTCGGTGTGGCGAAGCTTCACGACGCGTTCACTGCTTCCGGCCAGATCAAATAGCTGCATCGCCGCGCCAAGACTACGCGAGAGGATCCGGCGCGTGAAGGGCCGCGCCATCGCGCTTATACTTGTGCGCGCGAGCCGAACAGAACGCGAGAAAAAACGATAACCCCGGGGAGGGCAAAGTCATGTCAACGGAGAAATCCGGTCCCGTCGTGAATCCCTATGTGTTCCGAGCGGAGGATGTCGAAGCTCCGCCCAGGACTTTTAGCGCCACCATGCGCAGAATCGGCCCCGGACTGATCCTCACTGCTTCGATCGTCGGCTCGGGCGAACTCATTGCGACCACGACGCTTGGCGCGGAAGTCGGCTACGTGCTGCTTTGGGTCATCCTGGTTTCGTGCGTCATCA
>JANOGP010000013.1:0-11544 GCA_031406075.1 Betaproteobacteria bacterium | reverse complement strand
GTTAGATACTGTCTGTCCGATCAATTCTCAACTACTACACTACAAATTCAGAGCCACATAGAAGTTTTTAATCACCCGTCACCGGTCACTGCTTTTTTTCATCCTTCCGCCTCACTTGTCCCCGGAGGGGATCATCCTTGCCCTTCCCGGGCACTGGGCACTGAGCACCGAGTACCGAGCACTTGCCGTTCTTCATCCTTGCCCTTCTAGCCTTCGCTCCCCTTGGGTAGCGCCAGACCGCCGGCGTAGCGCTGTTTCCAGAGTTCGTGCCCGTGCGCAAAATCATTCTTTCCCGAACGGTCCGTACCGCGCATGAGCCATAGCGGCTGATCGAAAATGTTGAACGGGCTGTTGTCTTTCCTTCGCGTCACCAGCGAACGGTCATAGTGCGACGTCGCAGGCATGTAGCGCATGATCAGCGCGGCGCGGCGCTGTCCCGAGGTGTTGGCAAGCGAGCCGTGGATCATGCGCACGTCGTGCAGGGACATTTGCCCGGGTTCGAGTTCCACGTTCACCGCTGCGGTTTCGTCGAACTGATCCTGGTCCAGCTCCAGGTTCAGCACCAGGTTTTCACGCTCGGTCTTGTGGTGCCGGTACAGTTCCTGCCGCTTGTGGGATTCCGGAATGAAGCGCATGCAGCCGTTCGCCGTCGACACCGGATCGATCGCGATCCATACCGAGCAGGTTGCCAGCGGGCGCATCGGCCAGTATTCGCCATCCTGGTGCCACGGCACCTCGCGGCCGGTAACCGGCGGCTTGCACAGCACCCGGGTGATCCACAGGATAAGGTCCGCTCCCAGCACCTGCTCGACCATGTCCAGGATCTGCGGGTGATGCGCAGTCTCCATGAAGGGATTCAAGTGCGCGCCCCCGGTCGGCGGAATCATGTGCGGATTGGCGAGATCCTCCTGTGCCACGTCGGTATACGCGGAAAGCAACCGGTCGATCCCCTCCTTCAGCCGGCCAAGCAGCGGCGCCGGCAGGCGATACTTCGGGAACACATACCCCTGTTCCTTAAAGTGACGCAACTCGTCCGCGGTCAGAATTGTGCTCATGCATTGCTTTCCGTAGCGTGATCAGATTTAAGAAGATGCTAGCACAAGCATTTCGCGCAATTCTTATTCAGTGCTTATCCGAAGTGGCGGTCACCGGCAGTTTCGCGGGAGGCAGGCAGATTTCACTGTTGCAGGCCTGAGCAGATACCAGCGCGCGAATCTCCCGCCCGTTGCCCAGCGTGCCTGCGGGGAAAGACGCTATCAGCCTGACTTCGCCCTCGTAAACCTTCAACCCCGACGGCGCGAATGCGGGCTTGAACAGGGTTGCCACTGGATAGCGTACCCGTTCGGGCGTCAGGCCCTCGAAAGCGACGCTGGTGGCGATCAGGTAATCGTAAGTCGCCGGATTGGCATTCACATGGTAGCCATCGTCGATGCGCAGCGTCACCACGAATTCGTCGCGGCCCGCGCTGGTTTTCGCCGTGGCGCTTACACGCACTACCGCTGCAGTATTGAGCAAACCGGCAGAAACGCCTAGCAGCCCGAAGTCGTTTTCGTAGAGCGCCAGAATCAACGCCGGCCAGAACTCCGGGGCACCAGCAACCCGATGACCGAGATGCCCGATAATCCGGGTGGCAGCCGCGGCGTAGCGCTCGCTCCCCGTTGACCGCGCCAGGCGCAGCAGCAGATCTGCCGCGGCGGCGCTTCCCGAGGGGTAAGCATGATCGCCGTCTTCCGGCGGCGGCATCAACAAGAACGCTTCCGCGCTCGTGGTCGCGAGCGTGCCGTCGGCCCGGACAAAACGCGCCAGCAGGTCGTCTGCGAGCTGGCCTGCGCGCTCAACCCACAGCGCCTCGCCGGTGGCTTCGTGCAACGCGAGACAGCCCAGCCCGAACAGTGCGTAGTCGTCCAGGAACGCATCGGTCTGCGCGCGACCGCGGTATATCTCGTGCCTGAGGCCGCGCTTTTCGTCATAGGCAAGGCGCCAGACGCGCTCCGCACTGCGCCGCGCCACCTCGACATACTGTGGTACCTCGAGTGCGCGGCCGGCCCGCGCGAATGCCTGGATTGCGAGCCCGTTAAGCGCTACCACCAACTTTTCATCGCGCGCCGGCTGCGCCCGGCGCACGCGCGCTGCCAGCAGCCGCTTGCGCATCGGTGCCGTGGCCTCCAACATTTTCGCTTCGTCGGCATATCCGCCGCGAAGGAGCGTCTCCCCGATCGGCAACCGCAGGCGCAGCACACCCAGGATTTCGCCGCTCAACCTCTGCTCCTGGCTGGCCAGATTTTCCTGATCGGGCATCGGCGCCAGTTCATAAATCCCAAAAAGCGCACCGCGTCGGCAACAAGGACGGCAGCGATCTGTTCGCGGCTCCACAGGTAGCTCACGCCCTCCATGCCGTTCACTGCGGCGTCCTCGGCGGCGAAAAACCCGCCCTCCGGCGCCATCATCCGCTGCGTCAGGTAGTCCGCGATGCCCGTCGCGACCGCGCGGTAGTAGGGCCTGCCGGTGACGCGGTACGCCTGCGCGTAAATCTCGAGCAGTTGCGCGTTGTCGTAAAGCATCTTCTCGAAATGCGGGATCGACCAGGTCGACTCGGTGCTGTAGCGGTGAAAGCCGCCGGCCAGTTGGTCATGGATGCCGCCTGCCGCCATCGCGTCGAGTGTGGCACGGAGTACAGACGTGTCAGCCGCGGCCAGTTCGAAGCGTTGTGCCGCGAGCAGCAGCGCCAGCACCGGTACCTGCGGAAAACGCGCGCCCTTCCCGGCGCCGAATCCGCCATGCTCGCGGTCCGCGCGCGCCACCCATGCGGCGATCGCCTGCTCGCGCAACGCGCGCGGATCGACCGGCTTGAGCTGGACGTCCGCTGAAGTTTGCCGTTCGCGCAAAGCCGCCGTCACCTTGTCCGCGCTTTCGCGCAGTCGCTGCGGGTCCCGCGCCCAGGCTTCGTGGATCGATTTCAGGATGCTGTCGAATCCGGGCCTGCCGAACTCGTCGTCATGCGGAGGAAAATAACTCCCGGCAAAGAATGGTTTGAGATCTGGGGTGAGAAAGACATTGTTCGGCCAGCCGCCGCGCCCGGTCATCGCCTGGGTGGCCGCCATGTAGATGCGGTCGATGTCGGGGCGCTGCTCGCGGTCCACCTTGACGTTCACGAACCAGGCGTTCATGAGATCTGCGAATTCCTGCTTCCGGTAAATGGTCTCCTCCGCTACATGGCACCAATAGCAGGTGCTGTAACCGATCGAAAGAAAAATCGGCTTGTTCTCGCGTTTCGCCTTTTCCAGCGCCTCCGGCCCCCACGGGTACCAATCCACGGGATTGCGCGAATGCAGCAGCAGATAGGGGTTGTTCGAATCGATGAGCCGGTTGGTATTCCGGGAAGCAGGTGTAGTCGTTGCCTCAGCGCCACTAGCGGGACCCGGACCGAAAACAAGAACAGTGGCAACGAGTAAAACGATCGCAGAACGCACTTCGAGGGGATGCGTTCGCGCGATCCATGGAAAAGCGTGCAAAGGGGGAAGGTCGATCGTTGCAGCCGCATCGACAGATGGATAGTCTCTCGCCTCACCCCTTACGCCTGTCACCTAGCTCACCCCGTATTTCGCCCGGTTATGCTGCTTGAGCACCTTGCGTGTCTACGCCATGATCCGTGGATTTTGCGCCCTTGCCGACCGCGGAGCGGGACTCGGATTGTTCCTGGGCCTGCCGCCGATCGCATCGCGTGGCGTTTGCGCGTCTCTTGTCCTTCGTGTTTTCTCTTCGCCCTCGGCTGTTAGCGCAGTGCAAACAACGCGGCGGCGGCCACCAGCATCGCCGAAATCGCCAGCCATGCGGCCACGGTGCGACGGTTCCTGCGCGTGCGCCTGCCGAAGTCGTACTGGAACTTCTCCGCGATGATCCGAGCCAACGGCACACCCAGTGCGTCCAGCGCGCGCTCCACGCTGTCGATCATCGGCGTCGGCCCGCACAGGTAGTAAGTCAGGCGGCCGCGCTCCTCCTTGGGCAAGCAGCACTCGAGGATCTCCCGATCGAGCTGTCCCTGCAGTCCGGTCCAATCGATCGGCGGTTCCGACAGGACCGGGTGGAATGTGAAATTGCGCAGGCGGGGGGTATCGGCGAGGCCTTCCACATCGACCACCTGTTCGCGGACGCGGTTGCCGTAGATCAGGATGACCCGGCGCGGGTCGTTCGTCGCCGCCAACTGTCGCAGCAGCGAGAGCATCGGCGCGATGCCGATGCCGCCGGCGATCAGCACGATCCCCTCGGAACCCTTGTCGTCCAGCGTGAAGCACCCGTGCGGACCGTCGAGGAAGGCCGGAGTACCCGGCGAGGCGCTGGCGATACCACCGGTGAAATCTCCCGCTTCCTTGATCAGGAAACGCAACTCGTCGCCTTGCGCCGGCGCTGAACTGAACGAAAACGGATTCTCGAACAGCGGCCGCGGGCTGCCCAGCTTGAGCCATGCGAACTGGCCCGCCCGGTAAGCAATCCGGAACGAGGCGTCCGGTGCCAGCACCAGTTCCCAGGTTCCGGCAGCCGCGCCAGACACCGACTTCACCCGGTAGCGGCGTCGCCGCTGGATCAGCGGCCGCAACACGTACACGACTACCAGCGAAGCCACCGCCACGGCGAAGGCGCTCCACCAGAACACCACCATGCCCGTCAGCCGGCTGTAACGGCCGGCGTCCAGCACGTGATGCAGGCTTGCCGCAGCGATGACGACTGCACCCAGTCCATGCGCAAGGCGCCAGGTTTCGTAGCGCCACGGCATTGAATTCCGGAACAATGCCGCCATCACCAGTACGGCAAGCAGGCCCCACGCGGTCAGGCCGGTCACGGTCGCAGCGGGTGACAGCCCCAGTGTAAGTACCAGCGTCGGATCCCAGGGACGCTGCGGCGCCAGCGGCAACGTGTACAGCATCGGATGCAACAGCAGCAACACTAACGCGGTACGTGCCAGAAGCTGGTGCAACTGCATCGCCAGGTCGATCCCGATCGTCGCCGAAAAAGCGCGAAACCTGCCGGACAATACGAACTCAGCGAGAAGCATGGCGAACCCGGCCATGGCGATGCCGCTGGAGAAATCGTCGAGGAAAGGGCGCGGGTGCAGCCCGGACAGGGCGGCGATCAGCATCGGCGCAATCGCCAGTGCAACGTAGGCCACAAACATCGCGGCGGCGACGATCGTACTTCCAGACATCGGTGGCTCTCCGAACGGTGAAGAAAGGTATCTAAAAGGTTGTTGAAGAATACGACGTGACACGGATCCGTACTCGACTGGACGAATGCCGTGGTGTCAAGTCGAGCGCTCCGTCGGTGCGCTAGTTGCTGCCGTCGTCAATCAATTCACTGAGCCAATCGCGCGCGTCCTCCTCGCCGTCGAACACCCGTATTCCGGCATCCACGAACAGACGCGACAGCAGCGCAGTCCAGACCACCGATTCGCTGTCGCTCAGGATTGCGATCCTCCCCACGTCCCTAGCATGCTCACGGGTGAAGCGAATGTCCTCGATCGCAGTGTCGAGCGTATAGCCCGTCATGCCGCGCAGGTCGACCAGCAGATCGATCTGGCCGGGATCCCGTAGCTGCTTCTCTACTTCAGCTTCGATACGGCGGAAATCAGCAAGTTCGAACTGGCCGAAAATCCCGATCACGGTAAGCCGGTCTTCGTGCTGGATGGTAATCATGGTTTGGATCGGTCCCTTGCAGGCGGCGGCAATTGCTCAGAGCTTGGGCATGGGCGCATGGGCGTAGGTCTTCTCGCGGTTCGCCTGGCAGGCGAGGCAGCGCTTCGCCACCGGATGGGCGCCCAGGCGCTGGAAACCGATATCACCGCCGCAGTCGATGCAGGTGCCGAAAGTCCCGGCCTTGATGCGCGCCCGCGCCGCTTCGATATCGCGGATCTCGCCGACGTGGCGGTCGATGGTGCCGAGGTTGAAATCGGCAAGGACGTCGCCGACTGCCGCGTCGGCGCTGTCCGCGGGCATCCGCCCGATGAGTTCGATGTACTGCTGGTTCTCGCTGTGCTCGACCTCGCTGCGAACCTCTTCGAGCAGCGTCGCATACTGACGGTCGAGCATTCTGGAAATCGTGTAAATCTGTTTTTTGCTGAGCACTGTGCCCGCTCCTCCTGGATGATCGGATGGTGCGGCCATTGTCGAAGAAAGACTCGCTCTGTCACTTGTCAATTGTCAATTGTCACCTCATTACTTTACCCCGTACTTCGCCCGGTAGTGCTGCTTGAGCACCTTGCGCGTCTGCACGTTGATCTGCGGGTTTTGCGGCTTCGCCGGCCGCGACCCTGGGGCCGGACGTTGCGCCGGCTTTCTGGTTGCCTGTTTCATGGTCCGCGTCAGCTTCCTTGACCACTCGCGTTAATCGACCAGTTTTCAGGTTCGGAATACGCACGGGCTCCGGGGTTGCGCCCGACGATTACCAATGATTGCATTCTCATTCCTTTTTTGCTTCCTTCTCCGCCTCTTCCTCGCGCCTGGCGTAGTCGATGGGCGGTTCGTGCAACCGCTGCCGGCGGCTTTTCTCCAACCCCTTGACCATCGCGACGATCGCCTCGTTGTAAGGCACCGCGATTCCGAGTTCCCTGGCCTCGCGCACCAGCGCCCCGTTGAGCGCGTCGATCTCGGTGCGGCGGCCCTGCTCGACATGCTGCATCATCGAGGGCCGGTTATAGCGACCCGGCAGTGTTCCTTGATCTTCTTGCGCGGATCCGGCTCGGAAATGCGCACGCCTTTGCGCTCGATCACCATCAGGATCTCGTCGATGATGCGGTCCTGAAGCGCGTTTACCTCCGGCGTGCGGTAGATCTCGCCGCTGCGAAGCCCGGTGACCGCGGTGAGCGGGTTGATCGCGCAATTGAGCACGAACTTGCCCCAGATGTAGGCCATCGGGTCCGGGATGACCGTGGTTTCGATTTCGGCCTTATTCAGCATGCGCGCCACTTCCGCGATTCTTTTTGTAGGGCGGCCATCCAGCTCGCCGATTGAAGTCATTCCGGCGTTGGTGTATTGCGCGCGCCCCGGCTCCGGATTGGCGGCGCTGTTCATGCTCACGCCCGCGATGACGCGCGCCTCTCCAAGTTCCGCGACCAGCGCCTCGACGTTGCCGATGCCGTTTTGCAGCGTTAGCGCAAAACCGTCGGGCTTGAGTACTTGCGCGGCCGTGCGGGCCGCCTCCTTGGTGGCATTGGCATCGGTAAAAATGATGACGAACGCCGCAGGTGGCAGTCCGGCGTGGCTGGTCAGCGCCGGCACGCGGATGACGTGCCGGCCGCGCACCCCTTCGATCGTCAACCCTTCGCGCACGATGGCGCCGACGTGGTCAGCGCGCGGATCGATCAGCGTGACTTCAAAGCCTGCCCGCGTGAGCAGCCCGCCGTACACCGATCCCATCGCTCCTGCCCCGATCATGTAAGTCCGCATCTACACCCCTCCAGGTTTGCTTTTTCAATCTGCGCCTGCAACGACGCAGTCCGCCACACGCAGGGCCGGCGCAGCGAATGATATGCCAAGACCCGCTATTCCGGTGCGTGGTCCTTTCGCCGTCGCAATATCCGGTGAAGATGGTAAAGTTGTAACCAATTTGGGCGTGGCGGAAATTTCTGCCAATCGCCTGCGCGACAAAAAACAAACCGGAGGAGCCTTCAATGCGATTCGCCAAGGGAGTCCCGTACGCGCTGATTATCGGCTTACTGATCCCGCAACCACTGCTTGCGGTCGATGCACCCGAACTGAGGGTCGAGCATTCCATAGTCATCGATGCGCCGCCCGAGCAGGTTTGGGAGGTGGTCAGCGACTTCGACGGTCTGCCGCGCTGGCTCCCGACAATCGAGTCCAGCCGGATCATTCTCGGCAAGAACCGCGAAGTCGGCTGTATTCGCGAGCTGGTCCGCGCCAACGGCACCAAGGTCCAGGAGAAGCTCATCGCCTACGAACCCTGGAACATGAGCATCTCCTACACCTATATCGGCGGCCAGCCGGGCGCGAGCGACTATTACCCCACCATGACGGTGAAAGATGCCGGCAACGGCAAGAGCCGCGTCGAATGGAAAGCGACGTTCCGGCGCCTCGCCTACTGGACCGACGATCCGCCCCCCGGCCAGGATGACGCGACGGTGCTTGCGGCATTCAACAAGGTGTATCTGCTGGGCCTTGAAACCATGAAGAAGCTGATTGAAGGGCAGTGAAAGGGACGAGGGGCGAGGATCGAGGGACGAGGGAATGGCCTGAACCATTTCAGCGGAAACCTTCACCTCTGCCCTCACCCCTAATATGAAACCTTTCGACCTCACTGGCAAAGTCGCGATCGTCACCGGTTCCAGCCGTGGCATCGGCCGCTCCATCGCAGAGCATCTCGCTGCGGCGGGCGCAAAGGTCGTGGTTTCCAGCCGCAAAGCGCCCGCCTGCGAAGAAGTGGCGCAGGCGATTCGGTCAGCCGGAGGTGAAGCCGCCGCCATTCCCGCCAACATCGGCGACAAGGGGCAACTCGAGCATCTGGTCAGCGAAACGCGGAGGCAATGGGGCAGGATCGATGTGCTGGTGTGCAATGCTGCAAGCAATCCCTACTACGGACCGATGGCGCAGATGCCCGACGACGCCTTCAACAAGATCCTGCAGAACAACGTCGTTTCCAACCACTGGCTGGCCAATCTGGTGTTGCCGGAAATGGCGGAGAGAAAGGACGGCGTGGTGATCATCGTGTCGTCCATCGGCGGGCTCAAGGGCACCGGGGTGCTCGGCGCCTACGCGATCTCGAAGGCGGCGGACATGCAGCTCGCGCGCAATCTGGCGGTCGAGTGGGGCCGTCACAATATTCGCATAAACTGCATCGCCCCCGGGCTGGTCAAGACCGACTTCGCGCGCGCCTTGTGGGAGAACCCGGAAACCCTGCGCCATTACCAGACACTCACGCCGCTGGGCCGCATCGGCGAGCCCGCCGACATCGGCGGCATCGCGGCATTTCTGGCTTCACCTGCCGCGGCGTTCATAACCGGTCAGACGATCGTCGCCGACGGCGGAGTGACGATAGCAAATTAAAAGTCAGAGGCTAGAAAAGTCTAGCCGTCATTCGTTAACTTGTATCGCTTTGGCACAGAGCAAGCCTATTGCCATGTGCCTGTTAGCAGACGCTAGCCACAAGACATCAACCGCTGTTTCCTAAGGTTTCCGTTGAACGAAATCATCCTGCATCACTATCCGCCGTCGCCGGTTTCCGAAAAAGTCCGGATCGCGCTCGGCATCAAGCGGCTTGCCTGGCGCTCTGTGGAAATTCCGCGCCTGCCACCCAAGCCCGACGTGATGCCGCTCACCGGAGGCTACCGGCGAACGCCGGTGATGCAGATCGGCGCCGACATCTACTGCGATAGCCAGTGCATCCTGGGGGAACTGCAACGGCGTTTCCCCGAGCCCACGTTTTTCCCCGGTAGCGCCGACGGCATGCCGTGGGCAATCAATCGCTGGGCCGACACATTGTTCGATGTCGCGGTGCGGCTGTCGATGGGTGCGAATGCGGATCAATTGCCGGAGGCGTTCGCAGCAGACCGCGTGCGTCTGTTCCTCGGACCGGACGGCGATCTGCAAAAGCTGAAGGCGGATCTGCCGCACTTCGCCGCGCAACTGCGCGCGCAGTTCGGCTGGCTCGATCAGCGCCTCGCGACCGGGCGCAAGTTCGTTTTGGGAGAGCAACCGGGTCTTCCAGACGCGGTCGCCTACTACCTGGTGTGGTTTATACGCGCGCGCTGGCAAGGCGGCCCGGCGCTGTTCTCCGAATTTTCCGCGCTCGAAGCGTGGGAACAACGCGTCAAAGCGATCGGCCATGGCAGTCCCACGCCTATGAGTTCCACCGAAGCGCTCGAAATCGCCCGCAAGAACGAACCTGCGACACCGGAGCAGGGCGATCCGCGGGATCCACAGAAACTGGGGCCGGGTGCAAGAGTCAGCGTGGTGCCGGACGTAAACAGCGGAGAACCGCCGGTGCATGGCACGGTTCGGTTGGTGGACCGTGACCGCATCGCGATCCTGCGCGAGGATCCGCGCGTGGGCACCGTCTGCGTGCACTTCCCGCGGGTCGGCTACCGAGTCGTCGCGGGCTAGGCCAGTTTCCTGCGCGGCCCGCCCGGTTCAGACTCACGGTTGAACCCTCCTTAGCGGGCTTCGCCTTTTCCCACCCGCCTGTCGTTCGTCACTTGTCACTTGTCACCGTTTTTTATTTCGACTTCCACGAACACGAACTCGAAATCATTGGCGTTGACGACGTTGTGTTCCACGCCCACGTTGCGGAAATAGGACACGCCGGCTGTGAGTTGCGCCTCCCGGTCGCCGCCGTGCTCCTCCAGGAGCAGCTTTCCGGTCGTCTGCGGCACGACGACATAATCGTGCGCATGCCGATGCCAGCCGGTTTCCGCGCCCGGAGCGAATCGCCACTCGGTTACGATGACCCGGTCGTTCTCGATCTGGAGGGTCGGTACCACCCTGGTGCGATTCTTTTCCATGTCCGGGCCTTTCCTGGTCAGTGATCGGCGTCTGGGGCCTGTTTTCTCTTTCCCCGGCCATGTTGCACCAATTACCATTCGGATTTTCGCCGATCGTTGAATCGACATGTCCCCAAGCCGCGCATTCAAAATAATCGAAACTAACGGGGTGCGCCTGCGCTGCGTCGTCGAGGGCGACGGGCCGCTCGCGATCATGGTGCATGGCTGGCCGGAGTCCTGGTACTCGTGGCGCCACCAGATCGCGCCGGTGCGCGCAGCGGGCTACCGCGTCGTGGTCCCCGACGTGCGCGGCTACGGCGGCAGCGACGCGCCCGCCGCGCCAGAGGCCTACGACATGGAAAACCTGATCGCCGATGTCCTCGGGCTCATCGATCATTTCGGGGAAAAGCAGGCCGTCCTGATCGGCCACGACTGGGGTGCACCCATCGTCTGGAACACCACTGCGCTGCATCCCGGACGGGTGCGCGCCGTGGCGGCGTTGAGCGTGCCTTACTCGCCGCGCGGCAAGACTTCCTCGATTGCGCTGTGGCGGCAGATCTACGCGAACCGTTTTTTCTATCAACTGTATTTTCAGGAGCCGGGACGCGCCGAGGCGGAGTTCGAGGCCGACATTCGCACGGCGCTGCGCAAGATCTACTACTCGGGGTCTGGCGATGCACCCAAGGGTATGTTCCGCGCTGACAAGCCCGCGGACGCAAGGATGCTGGACGACCTTCCCGATCCGCCGGCACTGCCCGCGTGGCTGACCGAAGAAGACCTCGACTACTACGTGTCGCAGTTCGACAAATCCGGATTTCGCGGCCCGCTTAACCGTTACCGCAACCAGGAGCGCGACTGGGAACGACTTACCGCGTTGACCGGCGCACGCATCACCCGTCCCGCGTGCTTCATCGCGGGCAGCCGCGACGGGGTGCTCAAATTCGTTCCCGGAGTGGATTTGGTGGAGTACATGAAGCGCTGGGCGGACGACCTGCGGGTCTGCAAACTCATTGACGGCGCCGGACACTGGATCCAACAGGAGCGCCCCGCCGAGGTCAACG
>JANOGP010000415.1:0-11861 GCA_031406075.1 Betaproteobacteria bacterium | reverse complement strand
GACAATCTCAAATGGCTCAAGCCGGTGCGTCCGGGCGATACCATCCGCGCGCAGCGCACCACGCTCGAGGTTCGCGCATCCGCAAGCAAGCCGGATATGGGATTGGTCAAGACCCGCTGGGAAGTGTTCAATCAGGACTCGGAGCAAGTCATGACCATGGAAGGCTACGGCATGTTTCGGCGTCGCAACCCCCGAAGCCCGGCCAAATGAGCGATCTGTTCAAGCACAAGGTCCACGTGATCTTTCGCAAGGAGGACCTCGATCACGAACGCCTCGAAGGCAAGGTGGCGATTGTGCTCGATGTGCTGTTCGCCACATCCACCATCATCACCGCGCTCGCCAACGGGGCGACCGAAGTGATTCCGACACTTGATGAAGCCGGCGCCAATGCCGAAGCGCAGAAGCATCCGAAGGGCAGCTACGTGCTCGCAGGGGAGTTGTACGCGGAGACCCTGCCGGGATTTGCCTCGCCTACGCCGCTCGCGTTGTTGAAAGAAGACATCGCCGGCAGGAAACTCATCTATTCCACCACCAACGGCACGGTGGCGCTGCGACAGTCCTCGCACGCGGCGCACGTTTATGCAGCAGCGTTGCTGAACGGCGAAGCGGTGGTCGAACGTGTTCTTGGGAGCCATCCCGGGCAGACCCTCCTGATTGTCTGTTCCGGCTCGATGGGCATGGTCAATCTCGAGGACCTTTACGGCGCCGGTTATCTGGTCGATCTGCTGTCGAACGCATTGAACGAAAACAGCGATTTCTCGGATGCAGCGATTGCCGCGCGCAGCCTGTTCCGTGCCGAAGATGCCGCCGACTGCCTGCTTCGCGCCCGCGTCGGCCGCATGATGATCGAGCGTGGTCTTACCCACGAAGTCCATTACGCCGCGGAGCTCAGCACGCTCGCGGCAGTTCCCAAACTGGTCGACGGCCGCCTGGTGCTCGCCTGACGCAAAGTCGTTGGCGGGGCTGAAACGAGGTAGCGGCCGGGCCGTTCGACGCCGTGGTTTCCACATGAAAATTTAGCTCGTCAGACCCGGTCAGAATCGCTCCCGCCGCGTTAAGATATGAGCTACCTTTCCGGCTCTGCCGGATAAGCATAGGTTGAGGAATTAATGAGGAATTTTATGATTGCCTCGATTGCGATCATGCTCGCCACACCGGTTCCGGTCGCGGCGGCGCTGGACTGCAGCAGGGCCAGGTCCAATGCCGAGAAAATGGTGTGCTCGAACAGCCGCCTTGCGATGGCGGAAGAGCGCATGGCGTATGCGTTTCGCGAGGCCATCCGCCATGGTGCGGACCCTTCGATGCTCATGCAAACGCAGCGCCTATGGACCTCCGAAATCCGCGATGCGTGCAACGAAGCCGAATGCATGTTGAAGGCCTATGAAGACCGAACTGCGGAACTCGAGAATCTCTGAAGCCGGCGATTTCTGCCGCCGGGGACATGTTGCGCGTCGGATTTGCACGCGGCGCAGGGGCTGAATCATGCGAAATAGGATGCTGACTCTGAAACCGGCGATTGGCCTTCTGGTGTTGTTCATCGTCCTGATTATCAATGCGGCCATCATGTACCGAAACGGTGTGCATCTGGTCGAGCACTCCCGGAGTGCCGCGCAGGCTCTCGACGCTTCGCGCCTCGTGGTTGAACTTCAGGGGAGGCTGGTCGATGCCGAGACCAGCCAGCGTGGTTTCGTCATCACCGGAAACGCCGAATACCTCGAGGCCTACAACGATGCGCTCACCAGCCTGACGCCCACGTTCATGGAGTTGTATCAGCACACGTCGTACGATCCGGCCTGGGAACGCAAACTTGATGTGCTTCAGGCGCTGATTTTCGTCAAATTTCGCGAACTGCAGACGTCGATCGAACTGCGCCAGCGCTCCGGATTCGCCGCCGCGCAGAGACTTGCGATGACCAACAAAGACAAGCGGACCATGGACCGGATAAGAAAACTGATCGCCGAATTCCGCAGCGATGAGGCGCGCGCATTCTCGATACGGGGAAGCCGCGTGCAGGATACCGTGGCGACGACCCGCGCGAGCTTCTGGGCCGTCACGCTCGTCGGCCTGGTATTGCTGGTTTATGTGATGTACACGCTGTGGCTCAACCTGGTTGAGGTCCGGAAAACCGAAAGAACCCTGCGTCGCCAGGCGCTGCGCGATCCCCTGACTGGACTGTTCAACCGGCGTTTCCTCGATGCCGGGCTTGCCCAGGAGATGATGCGTTCACGCCGCAGCGGCGAACCTGCATCGCTTCTGATGCTCGATATCGATCACTTCAAGAAATACAACGACGAGCACGGGCACGAGGCCGGCGATGCGGTACTGCGCGCCATCGGCCAGTTGCTGCAGACGCAGGTGCGGGGCAGCGACGTTGCCTGCCGTTTCGGCGGCGAGGAGTTCGTGATCCTGTTGCCGAATGCGCCGCTGGAGTCCGCGAAGCAGAAGGGCAAGAAGATCCTGGAAGCCATCCGCGGACTGGAAATACCGCACCAGGGGCATTTGCTGCGTTCGGTCACCGCATCCCTGGGTGTTGCCGAATTTCCGACCCATGCAAGCAATGCCGAGGAAATTCTCGATGCGGCGGACAATGCCTTGTACATTGCCAAGCGCACCGGACGCGACCGCATGGTCGTTAGCGGAGACGTGGAGAAAGCCGTTGCCTGACCACTCAACACAGCGCGATCACGCTATGGTGGCAAGCGCTGATGCTCCCACCTTGGATGGTCGGATGTTTCGACGGGTTGCTAGTCTTGAGTGGTCAGGCCAGTACTAGAATTTCGCCAGTGCCACCAGTAGCAAGGTCGCCGCAATAGCGGCGTACACGGTTCCGCAGCGGCAGGAAACGCCCGAACCGCTCGCTTTCCCTCTTCAGTTCCCTATCGAGCAGCGTCAGGAACAGCAACGCGTGCTCGCCGCTGTCCTGGAAAGTCGCGGGCAGCTCCGGCGGTTGCCGCGCAAGGAGCAGGGTGCCGCGCTTCAGCGCGAATCCCGGCATGATCCCCACGCGCCCCGAAACCAGGACGGTTCCCGCCAGCATGCGCGATCCGCAATAGGCTCCTGCATCCCCTCCGACCAGAATCAGGCCGCGACGCATTCGATCCGCCGCGCGGTCCCCTGTATTTCCGCGCACGACAATGATGCCCCCGCGCATTCCCTGCTTGTTCCCGGGTAACGCTCCTCCGAGAAAGTCGCCGCTGTCGCCGCGGATTTCAATTCCGCCCGAGGTCATACCGCTTCCCGCAAACGGGCCGGCATTGCCGGTGACGACGATCCGCCCCCCGTGCATGCCGAGGCCGACGTAGGCGCCACAGTCGCCTTCGACGGTGATCGTGCCTTGCGTCATGCCGCTGCCTATATGGGTGAGCCTCACGGAACTGTTGCGGATGGTCATCTGTTGAGCATCATCGCCGCTCACTGTAAACAGATCGGCCACCCGCAAGCCGCGACTGCCGAGTGCGATGGTCTCGACTGCCGCCTTGGTATGATTGGCCAGCCGGTCGGGGATGAGCGGCGAGAGGTCCATACCGTGAGGCGGCTGCGCGCGCAGCGTGAAGGTCAGCGCGCTCATTTCACGATGTCGTGCAGCCTGAAATGAAACTTGCCGAGCTTGCCGCCGTAATTGCCGGCGCTTATTCGCAGCACTCCGCCGGCCGAACCGATCCTGCAGGCGGCGTTGATTCCGGCGTGCATGGCGTTGCGCACGTCCGCCTCGGTCAGTCCGTCGATCACGATTTCCAGAACGGCGCCCACGTCCGGCGCAAGTGCGCTCTTCACCGCGCCGCGCAGAGTCGGGCAGAAGGCATCGTTGGTCGAAGCGCTGAGCGCCTTGTATATCGAACCCACTTTGGAACCCGAGCGCACCACTCCGCCGGGAAACGGCATGATGGCGCCGGGCACTTTCGTCATCGCTGCGATCGCTTCCTCGCATGCCGCCATTGCCTCGGCCGGTCCGCGCGCGAGCACCAGAAAGTTGCCGCCGCCGACCGCGCGCACCATGCCGGTTGTCTCCTCGCACAGGAACTCGCCGTCCATCACCGGTATGCGCCAGTAGCGGCGTCCGCCGATCATCTTGGAGTTCTGATAGCCGTCGCCGAAGAAGCGCAGGTTCTTACCCAGGTTGATCGGTTCACCCTCGATTCCGGAGAACACCGCTGAGGTTGGCGTGGTCAGCACGCATTGGCCGACACGGCGTTCGACCTGTTTGGCGAGTTCCTTGCCCGACATGGCGAACAACAGCACCGACACGCCGGGCCGTCCGTCGGGGGTTTCATCGGCGGACAGTTCGCGCTCGATGCCGGCCTCGCAGCCGCAGCCGATGACCGATGTGGCGAATCCGGTCGCTGCACGCGCGGCGTGATAGGCCCATTTGATATCGAGCGCCGTGATCAGGACACGGGTCGCCCGCATGCCGAAGGCTTCGGCAAAAGTGTCGTCGATCGCCACACCGTTGATGATCATCGGACGCCCCGCGCGCAAGCGTGCACCAGCGATTCGCGGCTTCCGCATTCGCCGAGTTCATCGGCGGAAATGGCGAAATTGTCGAAGGCGATGGTGTGATAGCGCTCGAAGTAATCACGCAGGGATTTTTCGATGCCGCGATCGAAATCGGGGCGCACCACGTGGGTCGCGCCGTTAGTGGATTTCACGATCCTGCCACGTTGCGCCACCAGTTCCCCGTCCTTGAACACGTACTCGGGCGCCGTGAACATCTTCTCCCGGTCGGGCAGGTCTTCGTACACGGTGATGTCGGCAGCGGCGCCCGCGCTCAGATGCCCGCGGTCGGCGAGCCCGAGGCTGCGTGCCGGCGCGGCGCGGGTCATGATCGCAATTTCATATAGCGAGTATTCGCGGCCGAGCCCGGCCAGCTCGCTGTGCGCCGCGGCTTCCGGGTGGATCTGCGCCAGTTTCTGATTGCGGAAGTCCCTGTCCATCAGCAGGCGGATGAGGTGCGGGTAACTGGTGAAAGGTGCGCCATTCGGATGGTCGGTGGTGAGGAATACGCGCCACGGGTCCTGCACGCGCAGAAACAGCTCCAGCCCGATCGCCCACTGCAACGCATTGACGAAATTGCCATCGCGGTAACGGAACGGGACCACGCCGCAGCCGGCGTCGCACTCGATGTCCATGCACACCCATTTGTCCGGGTGCGCATGATGGCTGTTGCGATGTTGGGCCATGGTGTCTGCGGATGCGGTTACGGTCTGGCCGAACATGATCTGTCCAACGTCAGTCGAGACGTTCTGCTGGCGGTTGATGGCATCGGCGATGCGCGCTGCCGCGGAGGAGAATTTGCGCTCGCCCTCGGTGCCGTAACTGTGGAACTGGATGTGCGTGAGGTGGATAGGCAAACCCCCGGCGGCATCCATGGTGGCGAGCGTAGTCTCCACGTTGCCGGGCACGCCGAGGTTGCTGGCGTGCACGTGCAGTGGAAACGGCACGCGGAGATCGTGCAGCGCGCGTGTCAGCGTGGCGAGTATTGCCCGCGGCGTCACCCGGTAATGCGGGTGCGGTTCATCCACGTCGAGCTTGCGCGCATTGAATTTGAACGCGCTGATCCCGCCGGGATTGACCACTTTGATGCCGATGCACTGCGTGGCGTGCAGCGTCCACGCCACGTAATCGTTGAAAAGTTGTTGGTCCGCCCCGGAGGCCATCAGACGCAGCAGGAAATCATCGTTGCCAAGCAGGGCGTAGCCGCCCTTGTCCACGATCGGCGTGTCGCCCATTTCCATGTGCGCCTGGCGCGCGTTCACCGGCAGGATCGCAGGTTCGAAACAGGCGGTGTAACCCATCTCCGCGTAACGGTAGCCGGTGGCAAACGTCGAAGGCGCCGCGTGGCCGCTGCCGGAACGGGTCTGCGAAGTACTCGCGAACGCGCTGTGGCGATGGTCTTCGGGCAGCATCGCGCGCGCGATATTGACCTTGCCCCCGCCGATATGCGTGTGCAAGTCGATTGCGCCTGCCATGACGATACGACCGCGCAGATCGATTTCGCGATCGATGTGCGTTCCGGCCGCCGGTGCGGCGACGATACGACCGGCATTCACGAACAAGTCGCGCACTTCGCCGTCGATTCCGTTGGCCGGGTCGTAGAGTCTTCCGTCTCTGAGCCTGATCACTGTTGTTTCTCCATCGCGCCGAGAATCGTTTGCAGCGCCTGCGCCGCCGAAGGCAGCGTGGACTCGGCAAGCTTTCGCACACCAATGGCAACAACGTTATCGGTGCGGAACAGGTGTCCCGCATGATGAATCCCCGGCGTGGCCACCGGAATGAACACTGAACGATCGCCGCTGCGGGTGCCCGGCCGGCCGAGGACGATGGCTGGCGCATCGCTTTCGGGAGGCGCGTGTGCATAGTCAAGCGCGGACACGAACACCACTGCGTCGGCTTCGTTGCGCGCGAGCAGCGCTTGCGCCGAATGCTGCCAGGGATCGTACGTGGGCAATCCGCCGGCGAAGCTGACCCGCAAAGGAAAGCCGGTCTGCCAGGTCGTCACCTGCGCTGTGGTGAGGTCGCCGTCGGTGCCGCCGAGCGGAAGCACGGCGAAGCGCCCGCTCACGTTCAACGCCGTCACCAGTTCGCACATGGTCTGAATCGCAAGTTCGGCATGCGGAAACGCAAGATCGGCTGCCGCCCAGGTGAGTACGCCATAATGCGCCTTGCGCATGCGCGCGAGCAGTGCCGCCAGCTCTTCCATTGAGACGCCGGCGACTGTTTGCGCGGTCAGCGTCCGGCCGGCGAGCAGGCCGCGCAGAGCGCCGAACACTTCTCCCAGCCGTTGGGGTCCGACCGCAAGCGATGTTGCCCGAGCCTTCAGCGAGGTGGGCAGATCCTGAGGGATGGCGCCCAGGAAGCAGATCTCACGCTCGCGGGTTGTGAACAAGGGATCGAATTTTCCGAACAGCCGCTCAAAGAAACGCGGGAAGCGACTGCTGATGTCGGTGCCGGCCACGATCAGCAGATCGGCGCGATTGCGCACTTCCGTAAGAGTGGTGCTGATCCAGCCGCTGTCCTGCAGCACCAGCAGATTGCGCATGATGGCGTCGCCGGCGTCGTGGTCGACGATTCCGCCTGTTCGCTCCGCAAGTTCCAGCAATGCACGCATTCCTGCTACATCGGTGCCGGCCGAGATCAGCACCGGCTGCCGGGCCTCGCGCAGGATTGCGGCGGCATTGCTCGCGGCAACTTCGATCGTGGCCGGTTTTCCGTTCACCAGCGGCGTGGCATCGGCGTCGGCAATTGCCCTGAACAACCTTTGGCTTTTCGCGCAGCCGTTGGCGAGCACGGTGGCAGCGCGTTCCGCGACCGCGATGCGCAGGTCGTCGCACAGCAGGCCGCAAAACGGGCAGGGCACGTGAATGAATTCTTGTGCGCCGGTGGGCTGCTTGGACATTGTCCTTATGGAAATCCGTAACGGTCGAAAATGCGACACTTGCGCGGCAGGTGTCGCATTACGGCACAGTTTCGTGTCAGTGCCCCGAAATTGAACACCCCGAACTGCAAATTTTTTCAAATGGATACGGGGACTGCGATGCTAAACTTTAACCGATCCACGCAGGTCGCGTGCACTCGCGACCGACACCACAGGATGATGGCCGCCGTGCGCCAAGTTTCCACCCATGCCCCAGCAAGATTGCATCTCGGCTTTCTCGATCCGAGCGGCTCGAGGGGAAGGCGTTTTTGCAGCGTCGGTCTGACGCTGGAAGGACTGGGCGTATCGCTGACGGCCGAGCGCGCCTCGACGTTCTCGGTATCGGGACCGCAGGCAACACGGGTGAAGACATTCGCGCGGGTCATGCGCGAGAAGTTCAATCTTCCTGGCGAATGCCGCATCGTCGTTCATCAGGCCATCCCCGAGCATGTGGGACTCGGATCGGGCACCCAGCTCGCGCTCGCGGTCGGTATTGCGCTCGCCGCGCTCCACCGGCTCGATCTGCCGGCGCGCTCTGTGGCCACGTTGTATCAACGCGGACAGCGTTCCGGAATCGGCGTTGGCGCTTTCGAGCAGGGCGGATTCCTGGTGGACGGCGGCAAGGATGCGGGCTTGGAGCCGCCGCCGATCGTTTCCAGACTGGAGTTTCCCGCCGGCTGGCGCGTGGTGCTTTTGCTCGATTCTGCGGTCCAGGGTTTACACGGAGAAAGTGAAATGCACGCGTTTCAGGCATTGCCGGAATTTCCGGAATCCGAGTCCGCGCATCTGTGCCGTCTGATGTTCACGCGGGCTCTGCCGGCACTGGCGGAGCAGGATCTCGACAATTTCAGCCGCGCGATCGCCGAACTCCAGCGCGTCATCGGTGATTTCTTTGCCCCGGCGCAGGGCGGACGCTTCTCGAGTCCGCGTGTTGCGGAAGCGCTGGCGTGGATGGAGAGCGAAGGAATCGCAGGTATCGGGCAAAGCTCATGGGGGCCGACGGGATTCGCCATCGTCAACGACGAAGCGCGGGCCTCTGCGCTGGTGCGCGCCGCGCAATCGCGCTGGGGCGGTCCGGGGGGCCTGCAGTTTATGGTGTGCGGCGGCCGCAATCGCGGCGGCGAGGTTGAACTTGTTCCCCTGTCTCGTGCCTGCGCCGACGGGAAATAGGGCAAACCTTGAACCACGGAGAACACGCCCCTCACCCCGACGCGCGGACACGTTACCGGCGAGATCGGCCGCTTGCGGGCAGCGCGTCAAGGTATCGTCTCCCGCCACGGATGACTCCACCAACGCCCTGTCGACGATACCCTCTCCCCCCACAACCGGGTGGAGAGGGTAACGCAAACGCGCTGATCCACGATCGTGTGATCTCTCGGCACCCTCTCCAGCTTGCTGGAGAGGGCGGGGGGTGAGGCGATTCATGGAAAAACCGTACATCCTGCATTTGTTCACGCCGATGGCGCAGGCGAGCCCGTTCGACATAAACATGGCGTACGACGCCGGGTATGACGGAGTGGTGCCGTACACGCATGTCGAACTGGAGCAGGTCGCGGCGCTAACGCAAGACACGATTTTTTCGCGCGGCCCCAAGGGCGCGAAGCGCACAGGAATTTTCATCGGCGGACGCGACAACGGCCTTGCCGCCGATATGCTCGATGCTGCAAAGAAGGCGATGGTGCCACCATTCGAAGTGTCGGTATTCGCCGATCCGAGCGGGGCGTTCACGACTGCGGCGGCGATGGTGGCGGCGGTGGAGAAGCATCTGAAAAAAACTCACGCGACCGGTATGAACGGCAAAACGGTGATGATCTTCGGCGGCAGTGGGCCGGTCGGCGCGGCGGCCGCGGTGCTTGCCTCGCAGGCCGGCGCCAAGGTTGGCATCGTTGGCCGCGAGGAGTCTTCCCGGGCGCGCCAGGCCGCCGAAGACTGCAACAGGCGCTACGGCACCCACGTCGAACCGGTGGAGGCGAATACCGAAGCGTTGAAGTTCGCGATGATGCAGCAGGCCGATGTCGTGCTCGCCACCGCGCGGGCGGGCTATCGCGTCGTCACGAAGGAGTTGCTTGTCGCTGCACCGCGACTGCTGGTGGCTGCCGACGTGAATGCGGTGCCGCCCTCCGGCGTTGAGGGCGTCGGAGCGATGGACGATGGCGTTGCGCTGACGGCCGGTTCGCGCAAGGCGGTGGGGATTGGCGCGCTGGCAATTGGCAATATCAAGTACCAGACACAACGCGGCCTGCTGGAGATGATGCTCAAGGCGGAGAAACCGGTGTACCTGGACATGCGGGACGCATTTACCGAGGCGCGCAAGCATGCAGGCGTTCTCTGAGAAGTTTCCATTGCTGGTGGTCTCCGCGTCGGGTCGTGCACTGGCGCAGTCGGCGGCGCGCGCTGGAATGCCGGTGGTCGTGCTCGATCTGTTCAACGATCTGGACCTGCGCGCGTTCGCCGTGTCCAGCCAGAGTGTCGCCGGAGGCAACGGAAAGTTCGATTCACGGCGACTTCTTGCCGCCGCGCAGAAACACTGTCCGCCGGAAAGCTGCGCCGGTCTGGTCTACGGCTCAGGGCTGGAAGGGCGGAGCGGGCTGCTCGAGCGCCTGAGCAAAGGCCGCAAGCTGTTCGGCAACCGTCCGGAAACCGTCGCTGTACTCAAAGACCCTGCGCGATTTTTCCCGCTACTCGATTCGCTCGACATCGCGCATCCGGTAGTCAGGCTCGATCCGCCCGCGGACGTCGCGGGCTGGCTGGTGAAGCGCACCGGCGGTGCAGGCGGAGCTCACGTTCGGCAGGCGCGCCCGCGGCATCGCGCGCGCGCAAACCGGTACTTTCAGAGATTCCATCCGGGCCGCACACTTTCCGTACTGTTCGCGGCCGACGGACGGCGCGCGCAGGTGATCGGATTCAACGAGCAGTGGACTGCGGGCATTCGGCACTGCGCGCCTTATTGTTATGGCGGCGCAGTGAGCCAAGCCTCGCTGTCGCAAAAAACGCAACGGCGAATCGCCGGCATGCTCGATGGCCTGGTGATGGATACCGGCCTCGTCGGGTTGAACGGCCTGGATTTCATCCTGGCCGGTGAAACGACTTTGGTGCTCGAAGTCAATCCGAGGCCGACCGCAACCATCGATCTGTACGATGCCGACGTCGAAGGTGGCATGCTTGCACTGCATCTGCGTGCCTGCCGTGGCGAAATGCCAAAGATCTCGGCGGCGAGCGTTGCGCGCGCACACGCCATCGTTTATGCCGCGGTTGCGCTGCGCGTGCCGGTCGGCATCGAGTGGCCGGAGTGGTGCACCGATCTGCCCGAAGGCGGTAGCGTTATCCCGATGGGTGCCCCGGTGTGCAGCGTGCACACGGCGGCGGCGACCAGTACGGAAGCGCGCAAACTTGTGCTGGCGCGCCGTAGCCGGATGGAGGACTCGCTTCTGGAGCGAGCTGCATGAACGAACCGAAAACGTCGGCCTCCGCCGATCCAAACCAGCGGACGATCGCCGCAAACTGGCCGAGCGTAAATACGCTCGCTGCGCCGCTGGTCGCCGCGCTGGTGCGCGATGCGGTGAGCCTGCGGCTCGGGATCGAGCGGCTCGCCAACGGCTGCGTCGTCGTGGATGCGGGCATCGCGTATCGCGGCGGTCTGGAGGCCGGACGGCGCATTGCCGAGATCTGCATGGGTGGCCTCGGACAGGTGTCGCTGCAGACTTCGGAGTCGACGCGCTGGCCGTGGCAGCTTTCGGTGCACTGCTCCGATCCGGTGCTGGCCTGCCTCGGCAGCCAGTACGCCGGCTGGAGCCTGTCGCACGGCGAGGGCAAAGGCGCATTTCAGGCCCTCGGTTCGGGACCAGGACGGGCGGCAGCGGCGCGCGAGCCGCTGTTCCGCGATCTCGCGTACCGCGACGTGGCCGAATCGGTATGCCTGGTGCTCGAAGTAGATAAAAATCCGCCGATGGAACTCACCGACAAGATTGCGCAGCACTGCGGTGTCGCAGCGGAAATGGTGACGCTGGTCCTGACGCCGACGCGCAGCCTCGCCGGCGCAACGCAGATCGTTGCGCGCGTGCTGGAGGTGGCCTTGCACAAGGCGCATACGCTTGGCTTCCCCCTGCATCACGTGGTGGACGGCGCCGGGGCCGCGCCGCTGCCGCCGCCGGCGGCGGACTTTCTCACCGCGATGGGGCGCACCAACGATGCGATTGTTTTCGGCGGTGAGGTGCAGTTATTTGTGGATTGCGACGATCGCGAAGCCGAACGCCTGGCGGTGAACCTGCCGTCCAGCGCTTCGAAGGACTACGGCAAGCCGTTCGCGTGGGTATTCAAGGACGCGGAGTACGACTTCTATCGCATCGATCCCAATCTGTTCGCGCCAGCAGCGGTATCCGTGACTGCGCTTAAGAGCGGCAGGACTTTCCATGCCGGCGCTCGCGACGAGAAACTTCTCGAACTGTCGTTC
>JANOGP010000374.1:0-4936 GCA_031406075.1 Betaproteobacteria bacterium | reverse complement strand
CTTGTCGGTTGGCGACTCGTTGGCCGGTGTTTTTCCGGCGAACCGGCCCGCAAGCATCCCGCGCTTGCCCGCAAAGCCTTCGCGCTTCTCCATCGCAAATCCGGCTTTGACGAGTCCCTGACGGACCGCGCCCGCCACCGTGTAAGTAGCAATAGTTGCCTCCGGTGCCGCCAGTCGGCCAAGCTCGGAAAATACTGCCTCGCCCCACATCTGTGGATTTCTCGCGGGCGCGAAGCCGTCCAGATAGAACGCGTCTGCGGCTGCGTCGAGCTGGTTCAGCATCACCGCGGCCTCGCCGAACAGAAGTGTCAGCGTCACGCGCCCCCCGTCGAGGTGCAGCCGATGAAATCCCGGGAGCAGCGGCGGATACGAGGCAAGAAGTTCACGGGCGAACATCCTCATCTCCGGAAACCTTGCATGGATACCCGCGAGTTCTGCGCGCGCGAACGGATGCTTTTCTACAGAAACAAAATGCAGGCGCGCGTGGCCTGGCGCGGATTCCCGCCAGGTCTGCCAGGTCGCGAGAAAGTTCAGGCCGGCGCCAAAGCCGGTTTCGATGATGGTAAAGCGTCCGCTGTCACGCCAGCGCCCGGGAAGTCCATTGCCTTGCAGGAAAACGTGCCGGGTTTCAGCCAGCGTGCCCGCGGCGGAAGCGTACACGTCGTCGAACTTCGGCGAATAGAGCGTGCCGTCCGAACGGTATGCCGGAGTTGCAGGAACGATGGGCTGGAAGCTGAAGGTCACGATGGGAAAACAAATCTCTTCGACGCACGCAGAGCCTACACCACAACACGCCCCTGCCGGAGCGCGACCGGCGTCAATCGAACGCCGTTTGCCAACCGGGTGCGCGCCTCTACAATGTCCACTGCCCCCCCACCGGACCGGCCAATGCGATTGCGCCTGCTGCTGGCGACGCTGCTGCTGACAACCTTTGTTGCCGCGCACGGCGCCTATCCCGAGAAACCCATCCGCTTCATCATTCCCTCCGCGGCCGGCGGCTCGCCCGACGTGCTGATGCGCATTCTCACCGCGGAGTTGTCGAAGCGTCTCGGCGTGCCGATCGTGATCATCAACAAGCCGGGCGCGAATTTCGTGATCGGCACCCTGGACATCGTCAAAGCGCCGCCGGACGGCTATACGCTCGGTTACGGCAACATCGTCTCGCTCGCGATCAACTACGGGCTCCTGCCCGAGGTGCCGTACGAGGTCGAGAAAGACTTGACGCTGATTTCCAACTGCGTGCGGGTGTTCAACCTGCTTGCGGTGAACAATAATGTTCCAGTGAAAAACGTGAAGGAACTGATCGACTACGCGAAGAAGAACCCCGACAAGCTGGTCATGGCCTCGGGCGGCAACGGCACGACCGGCCACCTGGGCGGGGAATTGTTCAAGGCCATGACCGGCACGTCGATGCTGCATGTCCCCTATCGCGGCAGCGCGCAGGCGATCAACGACCTCATCTCCGGCGAAGCGCAGGTCATCTTCGACAACATGTCCTCGATCACGCCGTTCGCCAAGGCAGGACGGGTGCGGCCGCTGGGTGTCTCCGGTGCGCGGCGTTCGCCGCTGTTTCCCGATATCCCCACCATTGACGAGGCGGGCGTGCCCGGCTACCAGACGATCGCCTGGGGCGGGATCATCGGACCCGCGAATCTTCCCCGGGACATCGTGGAGAAATTGCACAGTGAAATCGTCGCCGCCCTGCACTCGCCCGCGGTGCGCAAGCGTTTCGCGGAACTCGACACCGACGTCGACGGCAGCACTCCCCGGGAGTTTCTCGACCTGACCCGGCGCGAGCGGCCGAGGTGGGCGGAAGTCATCAAGCGCTCCGGCGCAAAACTGGATTGATAACCATGGAACATTTCGACCTGCTCATCCGCAACGCCACTCTCATCGACGGCACGCGTGCGCCGCGCTTTGCCGGCGACCTCGGCGTGCGCGGCGAGCGCATCGCACGCATCGGCCGCCTCGATGCGGCCACAGCCGACGTCGAGATCGACGCCTCCGGAAAGATTGCCGCGCCCGGCTTCATCGACGCGCACACGCACGACGACCGGCTGATGCTGTCCGGCCCGGACATGGCACCGAAGGTGAGCCAGGGCGTCACCACCGTGGTCGCCGGAAACTGTGGCATTTCGCTGTCGCCGATGCCCGGAGGCTTGAGCGGAACGATTCCCCCGCCGCTGGATCTGCTCGACGACTCCGGCACCTGGTTCCGCTTCCCGACTTTTGGCGCCTACGTCGAAGAACTCCGCTCCCGTCCGGCGGCGGCCAACTGTGCGCTGCTGGTCGGGCATACGACCCTGCGCGTGGTGACGATGGACCGTTACGACCGTCCCGCCACTGCCGCGGAGATCGGACGCATGCGGGAACATGTGCGCGAGGCTCTTAGCTCCGGTGCGATCGGAGTTTCGACGGGCTTGTACTACGAGCCGGCGAACGCGGCGCCGACCGGGGAAGTCATCGAAGTATGCCGGCCATTGAAGGAATACAACGGGGTGTACTGCACGCACATGCGCGACGAAGCGGCACAGGTGATCGATTCGCTCGACGAGAGCTTTCGCATCGGCCAGGAGGTCGGCGTGCCGGTAGTGATCTCGCATCACAAAGTGGTCGGCCTGCCGAACCACGGCCGCTCCAAGCAGACGCTCCCCCACATCGCCGCAGCCATGCGCAAGCAGTCCGTGTGCCTCGACTGTTATCCCTACATCGCGTCATCCACGATCCTGAGCGCGGAGCGCGCGGTCATCGCCTCGAAGGTGATCGTGAGTTCCTCGAAACCGCTGCCACAGCATGCCGGCCGGGATCTCGACGAACTGGCAAAGGAGATGGGCGTGTCGCGCGACCAAGCCATCGAGCGGCTGCGCCCGGCTTCGGCGATCTATTTCTCGATGGACGAATCGGATGTGCGACGCATTCTCGCCTTCGAAAACACCATGATCGGTTCGGATGGGCTCCCGCACGATGCCGCGCCGCACCCGCGCCTGTGGGGCGCATTTGCGAAAGTATTGGGCCACTACAGCCGCGATGTCGGGCTGTTCCCCCTTGAAACCGCGGTGCACAAGATGACCGGGCTCACCGCAAAGACCTTCGGGCTCGAGAATCGCGGCATATTGAAGGAAGGTGCATACGCCGACATTACCGTGTTCGACGCCCGAACCGTGGATGAAGCGGCTACCTTCGCGAAACCGATTCAGCCGGCAAGAGGCATCGATACGGTTATCGTCAATGGATCGATCGTCTGGCGAAACGGCAAGTCGAGCGGCAACCGGCCGGGACGGGTGCTGAGGAGAAGCTAGCTCCAACTACGCGGCAGACAAGTATCGGGAACGCCACAGCCTATGTCCGGACTATGTCTCACTGACGGCGGAACCCGGAATCTTGGCCAGCAGTGCCGCCCCGGAAATATTCGCGAAGGCCTTCGTAACGCGGATGCGCCCGCCTTTGACCATCAAAGTCTCCCCGGTCAGCACATTTTCGATCCGCGCGCCTCGGTGGCGGGCGCGGCGGGCAGGCGCAGCGCCGGGTTCGGGCGGATTTTCGCGAGCACCGCGACGAGATCGCGTACGCGCTCGCTCGTGGCGAGCCTCTCGAGCGTCTCGGGTAACTTGCGCTTCCAGTTCGGGTGCTCATCGGTGGTGCCAGGCATGTTGGCCTGCTCGGCGAGGCCGATCACGTCCTCGAACTGCACCATCATCACGCGCGACGGCGCTTGCGCGACGAAGGCGTGGATGGCCTGCACCAGCGCCGGGGTGAGCGCCTGCGAACCGATGGGCTCGACCACTGTACCGGGCGGCAAGAGCCCCGCGTGCTGCAGCGCGAGCAACATGCGCACGCGCCCCTGCGCCCGGTCGACGAGTTGTTTCTCATAGACGCTCTGGGTCGGGAACAATCCCAGATCGAGCCGCAAGCGCAAGTCGCGCCCCGTCCACCAGCCGGCGAGCGTCGCGAGATCGTGCGTACTCACCGCCACCAGCGCGTCGCGCGGATACTCGGCGCTCGGCTTGAACGCCCCGCCATCGCCGCGCTCGAAGTACAGCAGC
Organism: Betaproteobacteria bacterium; assembly: GCA_031406075.1. Taxonomy (GTDB): domain Bacteria; phylum Pseudomonadota; class Gammaproteobacteria; order Burkholderiales; family JACQAP01; genus JACQAP01. The sequence goes on along the minus strand of JANOGP010000374.1, from coordinate 893 downwards.
CGGTAGGAGAGCACCTCGTAGCGCGCGAGCGCCGCGCGCATTTCATCGGCCACCGTACCGAGGTCTTCGCCGATCACCATGCAGCGGTTGCGCTCGCTCTCGACCGCGACGATCGCCAGCATTTCCTCGAGCGCGTAATGCACGTAGGTGCCTTCGCGCGCGGTCTTGCCCGGCGGGATCCAGTAGAGGCGCATCAGCCCCATCACGTGATCGATGCGTAGCGCACCCGCGTGCCGCATGTTTTCGCGGAGCGTCTCGATGAAAATGTGGTAGCCGCGCGCGCGCAGTCGGTCCGGCCGCAGCGGCGGCAGGTCCCAGCCCTGGCCGTTCGGGTTGAACTCATCGGGAGGCGCGCCTACGCTCGCGCCCAGCGCATAGCACTCCGGGTTGGTCCAGGTAGCGGAGCCGGCGCGGTCGACCGACACTGCGAGATCGAGATAGAGGCCCACGGCGAGCCCGCGCGCGCGGCAGCACTCGCTTACCTGCGCGAGTTGGCGCTCGGTCTGCCACTGCAGGTACTCGTAATATTCGACGCGCTCGAGGCGCTCCGCGGCGAAGCGCGCGACGGCCTGCGCATCGTGATCGCGGTACGGCTCGGGCCACGCGGGCCAGCCCGAGACCGAGGCATCGGCGCCGTGGAAGTGCGCCTGCAGCGCCTCGTATGTTGCATGCAGGCGCAGCGCCTGGCCGCTCTGCTCCTGGAATTCGCGGAAGGCCGCGCTGCGCGCGCTCCCTGGGCCGAGGTGGCGCTCGCGGAAGTGCGCGTAGAGCAGCTCGAGAATCTCTAACTTCGCCGCGGCGACGCCGGGATAGTCGACCAGGCGCGGCCCGCGCCCGGGGGCGGGGGGCGGCGGGGGCCCCCCCCCCCCCCCCCCCGGGGGGGGCGGGGGGCC
>JANOGP010000318.1:0-3971 GCA_031406075.1 Betaproteobacteria bacterium | reverse complement strand
TGGCCGGCGGCAGTTTCTCGGTGGGCATTGCTTATGTGGCGCGCTGGTTCGGCAAGGCGCGCCAGGGCTTCGCGATGGGAATCTTCGGCGCCGGCAATTCTGGCGCGGCGCTGACCAAGTTCGTCGCGCCGACCCTGCTGGTGGCCTACGGCTGGACGATGGTGCCGAAGGTCTACGCCGTGGCGATGCTGGTGACGGCGCTGTTGTTCTGGTTCCTGAGTTATCAGGACGATAGCCACAAGGTCGGGGCGGGCGTGACCGTGAAAAACCAGCTCGCCGCGCTCAAGGACCCACGGGTGTGGAAGTACTGCCAGTACTACTCGATCGTGTTCGGCGGCTATGTGGCGCTGGCGCTGTGGATGACCAAGTACTACATCACCGAGTACGGATTCGACATCAAGGTCGCGGCGCTGCTGGCGGCCAGTTTTTCGCTGCCGGGCGGCATCCTGCGCGCCTTTGGCGGCTGGTTCTCGGACCGCTACGGCGCGCACCCGGTGACTTGGTGGGTGATGCTGATTTCCTGGGTATGCCTGTTTTTCATGTCGTATCCGCAGACCGAGCTGACGATCAGGACGTTGAACGGCGACCTCACGATGAGCATCGGGCTGAACTGGTGGATGTTCACCATCCTGCTGTTCACGATGGGTGTGGCTTGGGCGTTCGGCAAAGCGTCGGTGTTCAAGTACATCTCGGACGAATACCCGCACAACATCGGCGTCATCTCAGGGATCGTCGGGCTGATGGGCGGGCTGGGCGGCTTCATTCTGCCGATCATGTTCGGCGCGCTGGTGGACTTCACCGGCGTCAACAGCAGCGTGTTCATGCTGTTGTGGGGCGTCACCCTGGTATCGCTGATCTGGATGTACTGGACCGAAATCGTGCCCAAGCGCAACGGTTCCAGGGCCGATTCCATGAGCTTGGGGCGGGCCACTTGAACGAAGGGAACATCAAATGAACCCGGATACCCCGGTCAAAGCGCCGGCAGGCAAAAGACTGGGCAAACTGCTGACGATCTGGACGCCGGAAGACAAGGCGTTCTGGGCGCGGGAGGGCCAGGCGATCGCCAATCTCAACTTGTGGATTTCGGTGCCGGCGCTGTTCCTTGCCTTCGCCGTCTGGCAGTTGTGGAGCGTGGTGGCGGTGAACCTGAACGCGCTTGGGTTCAATTTCAGCACGAACCAGTTGTTCTGGCTGGCGGCGGCGCCGGCATTGTCCGGTGCCACGCTGCGTATTTTCTATTCGTTCATGGTGCCGATTTTCGGCGGCCGCCGCTGGACCGCCATTTCCACCGCGTCGCTGTTGATCCCGACGATCGGCATCGGTATCGCGGTGCAGGACCCGACTACGAGCTATCCGACGATGCTCGTGCTGGCGCTGCTGTGTGGTTTTGGCGGCGGCAACTTCTCCTCGAGCATGGCCAACATCAGCTTTTTCTTCCCGAAGGAGCGCAAAGGCTCGGCGCTGGGCGTCAATGCGGGGTTGGGCAACCTCGGCGTATCGTCGGTGCAGTTCCTGGCACCGCTGGTGGTGACGATGCCGATCTGGCTGGTATTCGGCGGCGATCCACAGATCATCACCAACAAGGCGGGTCAACAGGTGGAAATCTGGGCGCAGAACGCCGCGTTCATCTGGGTGCCGTTTATTATTATTGCGGCGCTGGCAGCCTGGGTTGCCATGAGCGACATCGCCGACGCCAAGGCCTCGGTCGCCGAGCAGGCGATCATCTTCAAGCGCAAGCACAACTGGATCATGTGCTGGCTCTACCTGGGAACCTTCGGTTCGTTCATCGGTTATGCCGCGGGGTTCCCGCTGCTGATCAAGTCGCAGTTTCCCGGAGTCAATGCGCTGCAGTTCGCGTGGCTTGGGCCACTGGTTGGCGCGGTGATCCGGCCTTTCGGCGGCTGGCTCGCGGACAAGCTGGGCGGTGCGTCGGTAACTTTCTGGAACTTCGTCGTGATGGCGGCTGCGGTGGTCGGCGTCCTCTATTACCTGCCGTCCGGCGGTTCCGGCGGGAGTTTTCCCGGCTTCCTCACGATGTTCCTGATCCTGTTTCTTACCACCGGTATCGGTAACGGCTCGACGTTCCGCATGATCCCGGTGATCTTCGCGACGGAGCGCACCCGCGAAGCGGCGGGCAAGGGCAAACGGGCGGAAGAACAGGCGCTCAAGGACGGCAATAAAGAAGCCGCCGCTGTGCTCGGCTTCTCCAGCGCCGTCGGCGCCTACGGCGGATTCTTCATTCCCAAGAGCTACGGCACGTCGATCTCGATGACCGGCGGACCGGAAAGCGCGCTTTACGTTTTCATTGTGTTCTATCTCACCTGCATCGCCGCGACGTGGTGGTTCTATGTGAGGAAGGGCGCGCGGATGCCGTGTTGAGGGGCAAGGATGAAGTAGGAAGGATGAAGGATGAAGGATGAAGGACGAAACAGGGCCAGAACGCCTGTACCCGTTCGCCGTATCTTGATTTACCGCCGTTACGCTGTCGCCAGATTCCATTGAAGCGGGCGTGAACTCAAGGAGCAACCGATGTCTCATTTTCTCGACCGCCTGAAGTACTTCTCGAACCCGAAGGAGAGCTTCTCCGGCGGCTTCGGCCAGACCAACGGTGAAGACCGCACCTGGGAAGACGCCTACCGCAACCGCTGGGCGCACGACAAGATCGTGCGCTCCACGCATGGCGTGAACTGCACGGGTTCGTGCTCGTGGAAAATCTACGTCAAGGGCGGCATCGTCACCTGGGAAACCCAGCAGACCGACTACCCGCGCACGCGCTGGGACATGCCCAACCACGAGCCGCGCGGCTGCTCACGTGGCGCGTCGTATAGCTGGTACCTGTACAGCGCCAATCGCGTGAAGTACCCAATGGTGCGCGGCCGTCTGCTCAAGAGCTGGCGCGAGGCGCGCCTGGCGCAGGGCCCGGTGGAGTCCTGGGCGTCCATCGTCGAATCCGACGAAAGGCGCCGCGATTACCAGAGCGTGCGCGGCATGGGCGGCTTCGTGCGCGCGAGCTGGGAAGAGGTCAACGAGATCGTCGCCGCGGCCAACGTCTACACCATCAAGAAGTACGGGCCCGACCGCGTGATCGGCTTTTCCCCGATTCCGGCGATGTCGATGGTGAGCTATGCCGCGGGCTCGCGCTATCTCAGTCTCATCGGTGGCGTGTGCATGAGTTTCTACGACTGGTACTGCGACCTCCCGCCTTCGAGTCCGCAGGTATGGGGCGAGCAGACCGACGTGCCCGAGTCCGCCGATTGGTACAACTCCAGTTTCATCATCGCCTGGGGTTCGAACGTGCCGCAGACGAGGACACCCGACGCGCATTTCTTCACCGAAGTCCGCTACAAGGGCACCAAGACGGTGGCGGTGACGCCCGACTACTCCGAGGTCGCCAAGCTGTCCGACCTGTGGCTGCACCCCAAGCAGGGCACCGACGCGGCAATGGCCATGGCGATGGGCCACGTGATCATGAAGGAGTTCTATTTCGACCGGCGCAGCGCGTATTTCGACGACTACGCGCGCCGCTATACCGACCTGCCGATGCTGGTGATGTTGAAGGAACACACTCTGCCGGGCGGCGAAAAGATCCTGGTGCCTGATCGTTACGTACGCGCGTCCGATTTCGACGACAAGCTCGGCCAGGCCAACAATCCGGAGTGGAAAACTGTGGCCTTGGATGAGAGCGGCAAGGTAGTGCTGCCCAACGGTGCCATCGGATTTCGCTGGGGCCCCGACGGCCGTCCCGACCAGGGGCAGTGGAATTTGGAAGCCAGGGAAGCGCAGCACGGCCAGGACGTCAAGCTCAGACTTTCGCTGCTCGAAGGCGACGCCCCCCAGGGCGAGACCGCGCAGGTGGGGTTCCCGTACTTCGGCGGCATTAAAAGCCCGCATTTCGCGAACAGCGTGCACGGCGACGTTCTGGTTCGCACGGTGCCTGTGCAACGCGTCGCGACGAAGGACGGCGAGGCGCT
>JANOGP010000314.1:0-1788 GCA_031406075.1 Betaproteobacteria bacterium | reverse complement strand
CCAGACAACTCCCGCTTCTGAAGTTTTAGCCGAAGTTCGTCGTGCCCTGATGCGGTGAACGAGCCCCGGTTCCACTCCGAGGCCCGAGTCGAGCTACTCAAATCAGCCCGATTCTATGAAGGGGAACGCAGGGGCCTGGGTGAATCGTTCACCGTGGAAGTCGAACGATTAATTGGATTCATTCTGGCGAACCCGAGCGCCGGCACTCCGATCTGGAATCATTTTTGAAGCGTGCTGGTACAGCGCTTCCCCTACGCGATAATCTACCGCGCACTCGGGGAGACCGTCTACATTATCGCAGTCGCTCACCGGCATCGTCATCCACACTACTGGCGGAACAGAAAGTAAACGCTGCCCACGCAGTCCTGGTTAGCGCAAGACGGGGGCCATGATGATCGTCGACTGCCACGTCAACATCTGGAACCACGACCAGGTCACCTCGCTGTGGCGCGAGCAGATGACGCGGGTGCGTCCGGACGGCGTGCCCGGGCTGTTGGCCGACGCCGACACGCTCTTCGAAGCGATGGAAGATGTTTACAAGGCGATCGTGTTCCCGATTCGCTACGGGGACAGCGCTGGCGTGGAAGGCGACGACGAGACCTGCGCCGCGTGCGTGGCCAAATATCCGTCGAAGTTCGTCGGCTTCGCCTACGTGGATCCGCGGCGGCCGGACTACATGGATCGTCTGGTGCACGCGGTCAAGGATCTGAAACTCAAGGGCGTAAAGTACGGGCCGATTTACAACGGCGTGGCACTGTCGGACCCGCGCATGAAGCCGGTGTACGAATACTGCGTCGCGCACGACCTGCCGCTGACGATGCATATGGGTACGACGTTTGCGCGCAACGCGCCAATCGACTTGGGACGCGCGATCCACGTCGAACCGATCGCGATCCAGTACCCAAAACTGAAGATGATCTGCGCCCACATGGGGCACCCGTGGTACGAGGAGACCATCGCGGTGGTGCGCAAGCAACCCAACGTGTACTGCGAAATCTCGGCGTTGTTCTACCGGCCGTGGCAGTTCTGGAACATCCTCGCCTGCGCGCAGGAGTACCGAATGACCGACAAGATTTTCTTTGGCACCGACTTCCCGTTTTCAGGCGTGGCGGAAAGCATCGAAGGACTGCGCAACGTCAACAAGGTGGTCGAAGGCACGAACCTGCCGCGCATCTCCGCCGAGGTCATCGAAGGCATATTGCATTCCAATCCCTTCGAGCACTGGTGGCACCAGCACCTGCGCTTTGGTCTTTAACGATCCGGCGCGGCCTGCACCCTGTTCAACGCTTGCGCTCGCCGAAGGACGGAACAGACGATCAGCCACCACGGTCGCGAAGCCACTTGCTTTCACCACCGCGAAACTGCGGACGAGATTCGACGCGGCCCGCGCCGCCGCCGATATTCCGCTCGACGCGCTCCCCGAATGCCCCGCCTGAGCTTCGCGTTTGCGGAATGCCTCGCGGCACCTGCGCGCCCTGCTCTCTCAAAGCCTGTGGCCGGCCCGGCGCCACCCCTGCCGAGGGGATGGATGGCGCTGCACGTCCCTGCCGCCATTCGCGCGGCGCGCGTTCCCGGGCCTGACCCGGTATTCGCGACGGCTCGGCCATCTGGCGCGGCTGCGAACGAAACTGGGGCCGCGCCCTGTCCGGCTCCGGCCGCAGAGCCATCGCCGGCTCACGCCTCTGCCGTTCAACAAAATCCTGCCGCAGCCGCGGCGATTGCCCGACCACGGGCGCCTGGCTCCTCGGCCGCGCTGCCTGCGATGATTCACGCCCAGAGTCGATCGGC
>JANOGP010000270.1:0-5579 GCA_031406075.1 Betaproteobacteria bacterium | reverse complement strand
AGGGGTGGGGGCAGGCGCCCCCACCCCTCTTGCTTTGAGGAAGCTCTGTTGAATGTTCACGAACCCTCTCAAGAAAATATTCGGTAGTCGCAACGACAGACTGCTGCGCAAGTATGCGCACTCCGTGCAGGCGATCAACGCGCTCGAGCCCGGCCTGCTCGAATTGAGCGATGCTAACCTGCGCGCGCGCACTGACATATTCAGGCAACGCGTCCGCGACGGCGAAACGCTCGACGATCTTCTGGTGGAGGTGTTCGCGACTGCGCGCGAAGCCAGCCGGCGCGCCCTCAACATGCGTCACTTTGATGTGCAATTGCTCGGGGGCATCGCACTTCACAACGGCAAGATCGCGGAGATGCGCACCGGCGAAGGCAAGACGCTGGTGGCGACCCTGCCGGCCTATCTCAACGCGCTTTCGGGCCGCGGCGTTCATGTCGTCACGGTTAACGACTACCTGGCCAACCGCGATGCCGAATGGATGGGGCGCGTGTACCGCTTCCTTGGCCTGACCGTCGGCGTCAACCTCTCGCAGATGGAGCACGAGCTGAAGCAGCAGGCCTATTCCGCCGACATCACCTACGGCACCAACAGCGAGTTCGGGTTCGACTATTTGCGCGACAACATGGTGTTCCAGGCCAGTGAGCGGGTGCAGCGGGGCCAGCCCTATGCGATCGTCGACGAGGTCGACTCGATCCTGATCGATGAGGCAAGAACGCCGCTCATTATTTCCGGGCAAGCGGACGACAGCACGGATCTGTATTACCGGATGAACGATATCGTTCCCAAGCTGACGCGGGTCAAGGAAGAGAACGGCCCCGGCGATTTTACGGTCGATGAAAAGGCGCATCAGGTCCTGTTGACCGAGACCGGTCACGAGCGCGCCGAAGAACTGCTGACCAGGGCCGGCATGCTGCCGGAGAACGGCAGCCTGTACGACGCCGCAAATATCGCCCTCATGCACCATCTGTACGCGGGATTGCGGGCGCACTCACTGTTCCATCGCGACCAGCACTACGTGGTGCAGAATGACGAAATCATCATCGTCGATGAATTCACCGGACGATTGACGCCCGGGCGGCGCTGGTCCGATGGACTTCACCAGGCGATCGAGGCCAAGGAGGGCGTGCGCATCCAGCGCGAGAACCAGACGCTCGCCGCGATCACGTACCAGAATTATTTCCGTATGTACAAGAAACTGGCGGGCATGACCGGCACCGCGGACACGGAAGCCTACGAATTCCAGCAGATCTACGGGCTGGAAACGATGATCATCCCCACCCACATGCCGATGGTCCGCGAAGAGCGCATGGACCAGGTGTACCGGACTTCCCGTGAGAAGTACGAGGCGGTGATCAATGATATCAAAGACTGTTATGAACGCGGCCAGCCGGTTCTGGTCGGTACCACGTCGATCGAAAATTCGGAACTTCTTTCCACGCAACTCGAAAAGGCCAAGCTGGCGCACCAGGTTCTGAATGCCAAGCAGCACGCGCGCGAAGCAGACATAATCGCCCAGGCCGGCCGGCCCAAGATGGTCACCATCGCCACCAATATGGCGGGCCGCGGAACCGACATCGTACTGGGGGGAAATCCCGAACCCGAGATCAACAAAGTCCACAACGACACCAGCCTCCCGGAACCGGAAAAGGAAAAGCGCGTCGCCGAGATGCGCGACCGCTGGCAGAAGCTGCATCAGCAGGTTGTTGGTGCCGGCGGTCTGCATATCATCGGCACCGAGCGACACGAGTCACGACGCGTCGACAACCAGTTGCGCGGGCGGTCGGGCCGCCAGGGCGACCCTGGCTCGAGCCGCTTCTATCTGGCCCTCGAGGATCCGCTGCTGCGCATCTTTGCCTCGGACCGGGTGGCGGCGATCATGAACCGGCTGAAGATGCCGGACGGCGAGGCAATCGAGCATCCCTGGGTCACGCGTGCGATCGAGAATGCCCAGCGCAAGGTTGAAGCGCGAAACTTCGACATCCGCAAGCAATTGCTGGAATACGATGATGTAAGCAACGATCAGCGCAAGGTAATTTACCAACAGCGAAATGAACTGCTCGAGGCGACCGATATCTCGGAAACCATCGGCTCGATGCGCGAAGGCACGGTCGAGTCGCTCATTTTGCAGCACATTCCGCGGGAGAGCGTCGAAGAGCAGTGGGACGTTCCCGGCCTCGAAAAGACATTGGCCGGCGAATTGGGGCTGGAACTTCCGTTGCAGCAGTGGTTGAAAAAGGATGAAAGCCTCGACGAAGAAAAATTGCGCGCCCGCGTCGTCGCGGCCGCCAACAAGCAGTACGAGGATAAGTTCAGCAATGTGGATGCGGAGGCCGTGCATCACTACGAGCGCGCGATCATGCTGGACCGGCTGGACAGTCACTGGCGCGAGCATCTCGCCGCGCTGGATCACCTGCGCCAGGGCATCCATCTGCGGGGCTATGCGCAGAAAAATCCCAAGCAGGAATACAAGCGCGAGGCCTTCGACCTGTTTTCGCTGATGCTCGAAACGGTGCGTACCGAGGTCACCCGCATTCTGATGACGGTGAAAATCAGGACTGCCGAGGAGGCGCAGGCGGTCGCAGCGAAGGAACAGGTCGAACTCAAGAACGTGCAGTATCAGCATGCCGATCACGACGAGGCACTGGAGAGGGCAAACGCCGAGAGCAAAGTTCAGCCGTTTGTCCGCGACGGCCAGAAAGTCGGGCGTAACGACCCCTGCCCGTGCGGGTCCGGCAAAAAGTACAAGCAGTGCCACGGTAAGCTAGGCTAGGCGAAGCGCATGCGCGGGGATCGAGCCGACGTGCGCCGCGCACCGGCAAATACCGAGAGAGGGCAGGCCGGAGCCGGCAAATGGCTGTAAACCTATCCGCTCCCGATCCTGCGACGCTGCTGCCGGTGAAGGGTGTGCGTCTCGGCATCGCCGAAGCCGGCATCCGCAAGGCCAATCGCAAGGACCTGATGCTGATGACCCTGTCCAAGGGGACGCGGGTTGCCGGTGTGTTCACCCGCAACCGCTTCTGCGCCGCACCCGTAACGGTTGCGAAGGCGCATCTGCAGACTGGCTCGATTCAGGCGCTGGTCGTCAACACCGGCTGCGCCAATGCCGGCACGGGTGACGACGGTCTCGCGCGTGCCAGGCAGACCTGCAACGAGGTGGCCGCCTTGCTCGGTTGCGCTGCGGAACAGGTTCTGCCGTTTTCCACCGGTGTCATCATGGAGCCGCTACCGGTCGATCGTATCGCCGGCGGGCTGCCGCGCTGTGTGGCCGCGCTCGCGGAGACAAACTGGATGGCGGCGGCGCAGGCGATCATGACCACCGACACCGTGCCGAAGGCATATTCGAAACGCATCGACATCGGCGGCCATGGCGTGACCATAACGGGTATTGCCAAGGGATCAGGGATGATCCGGCCGAATATGGCAACCATGTTGGGATTCGTGGCAACTGATGCAGCCGTTGACCAGACGCTGTTGCAGCAGGCGACCGTTTATGCTACCGAACGCACGTTCAACTGTGTGACCGTCGATGGCGATACGTCCACCAATGATGCTTTCATTCTGGCCGCCACCGGCCGGTCTGACGCACCGGAAATCGTCAGCTCGGAGTCGCAGGAATTCAAACTGTTCCTCGACGCAGTGACCGAGGTGGCGGGTTTTCTGGCGCAGGCGCTGGTGCGCGATGGCGAAGGCGCCTCCAAGTTCATCACCATCTGCGTCGAAGGCGGAATGAACGAGACCGAATGCCGCAAAGTCGGCTACGCCATTGCCCACTCGCCGCTGGTAAAGACGGCCTTCTTTGCTTCGGATCCCAATCTTGGCCGAATACTTGCGGCAATCGGATACGCCGGCATCGATGATCTCGACGTTGCCAAGGTTGATCTGTACCTCGACGATGTGATGGTGGCGCAGGGCGGCAGCCGCGCGCCAGCCTACCGAGAAGAGAATGGCATACGGGTGATGAAACAGCAGGAAATCACGGTGCGCGTCGGGCTCAATCGCGGAGCTTCGGCCGCCACTGTGTGGACCTGCGATCTCTCACACGATTACGTGAGCATTAACGCCGACTATCGCAGCTGAGATATGAGCGATCTTGACCGACTGATCAAGCGCGCCGAACAGGTGCTGGAGCACCTCGAGGCCGTACTGCCGCCCAAACTGCCGGCAACGGACTGGAAGGCGGCGCTGGCGTACCGCTGGCGCAAGCGCAACGGCCGGGGCTTCCTGCAGCCGGTGACGCATCCGCACAGGATCCGGCTCGCCGACCTGCAGGGGATCGGCGAACAGATACGCCTGGTCGAACAGAACACCCGGCAGTTTCTCGAAGGGCTGACCGCCAACGACGTGCTGCTCACCGGCGCGCGCGGCACCGGCAAGTCCTCGCTGGTGAAGGCCGTTCTCAATAAATTCTCGGCGAAGGGTTTGCGCCTGATCGAGGTGGAGAAACAGGATTTGATGGATTTGCCGGACATCGTCGATCTGGTCGCCGATGCACCATATAAATTCATCCTATTCTGCGACGACCTTTCGTTTGACGCCGACGAGCCGGGTTACAAGGCGCTGAAAGTTGTTCTCGACGGCTCGATCTCGGCGACATCGGAGAATCTGCTGATCTACGCCACCTCGAACCGCCGCCACCTGATGCCCGAGTACATGCAGGAGAACCTCGAAACCAAGTATCTTGGCGAGGAAATCCATCCCGGCGAGAGTGTCGAGGAAAAAATTTCGCTGTCTGAGCGTTTCGGTCTGTGGGTTTCATTTTATCCATTCGATCAGGACGATTACCTCGTCATCGTGGACTACTGGCTCGCGCAACTCGGCGTGGGCGAACGCGATCGCGGGAAGGCGCGTCACGAGGCCTTGCAATGGGCGCTTACCCGCGGTTCGCGCAGCGGGCGCGTGGCGTGGCATTTCGCGCGCGACTGGGCGGGAAGACTGGGGATGAAGGGTGAAGGCGGAAGGCGGAAGTAAGCGCGCTGACCTAAAGGATGTGGATCCTTCTCATTCTTCGTCTCTCAACCTACATCCATCTGAGGTAGTGGACGTCGCGGCAGCGGTGATCGAACGCGACGACGGCAGCTTTCTCCTGGCGCAGAGACCGCAGGGAAAGGCCTATGCCGGTTACTGGGAGTTTCCCGGCGGCAAAGTCGAATCCGGCGAGCCTGTGGTGGACGCGCTAAGGCGCGAGCTCCACGAGGAGTTGGGCATCGTTCTGATTCAGGCTTATCCGTGGATCACCCGCCTATACAGCTACCCGCACGCGACCGTGCGCCTGCACTTTCATCGCGTGCTGAAATGGAAGGGCGAGCCGCATCCGCGCGAGGAACAGGCGCTGGCCTGGCAACGCGTCGGCGCGTTGTCGGTTGCGCCGATGCTTCCGGCCAATGCGCCGGTGCTGAAAGCACTGTCGCTGCCTGTCGTTTACGCCATCACCCATGCCAGGGAAACGGGGGTCGGGCGCGCGCTCGCACAGCTCGACGATGCGTTGGAGAAAGGGTTGCGACTGGTGCAGATCAGGGAAGCAAAGCTCGAACATTCGGCGCGAGGGACGTTCGCCGCGAAAGTCACACAACGCGTGCACG
>JANOGP010000260.1:0-1821 GCA_031406075.1 Betaproteobacteria bacterium | reverse complement strand
CCGCCCGGAAATTGTTGCGCCATTTATACAGATCCTTGCGCAGAACCTTAAGCTCTCGCGCCAGGGCGCTCACATTCTCACCCGCCAGCATGCGCCGAACCGCCGCCAGCTTCATCTCTCGACTGAATACACGGGCTTTCTTCGACATCAGTTCTCCTCTTGAGAACTGTCCCCTTTATTCCTGTCTCACTTTAGGGGTCCACTCCAGTCCGGTTGTTTGAGGTGGCCCCGATCTTTGGACAGTTTTCGGGGCTAAATAAGGTGGAACCCTGCGGGTGATGTTTTCTTGTTCCACACGTAAAGCGTGTTGGATTCGAGGTCAAGTCATGGCCACCCTCCTCCTGATTTGCAATCATATTGAATCGCCTGGGTTGCTGGTGTGGCGCCTGTGGTTATGTGGGCGAAGGCGAGCATTTCCCCGGATCGCGCAGCGATCGGGGGAAAGCGCAGCCGTTCCGCGTAGCGGATCGTCCACATATCCACAGGCGGGCGCGCCGTACAATTCGGCCGGCGTGCGGTCGTCGAGCGCCTGGTGACGACGGCGGTGATTGTAGAAATCGAAGTACCAAGACAGTCGCTCATGGACTTGCGCGCCGCCAGCGTACGCGTGCAGATAAACCTCCTCGTACTTGACGCTGCGCCACAGCCGCTCGATGAAGATGTTGTCCATGAACCGGCCGCGGCCGTCCATGCTGATCCGCACGCCGTGCGTGGCGAGCACGTCGAGGTAGCCGGCGCTGGTAAACTGGCTGCCCTGGTCGGTGTTGCTGATGTCCGGCCGGCCGCGCGCCAGCGCCGCCTCGAGCGCTGCGATGCAAAACCCCGCGTCGAGCGTGTTCGACAGACGCCACGCCAACACGTAGCGGCTGAACCAGTCCATGATCGCCACCAGATACAGGAAGCCGCGCGCCATCGGGATGTAAGTGATGTCCGCCGCCCAGACCTGATTCGGCCGCACGATCTCGACGCCGCGCAGCAGGTAGGGATAGATCCGATGGCCCGGTGCGGGCGTGCTGGTGCGCGGCCGCCGGTGGATCGCCGCCAGCCCCATCAGCCGCATCAGGCTTCCGGCCCGCTTGCGGCCGAGCGGATGGCCCTGGCCGGCGATCTCCAGCGCCATCCGTCGCGCGCCGTAGAACGGCGTTTCCAGATACTGCCGGTCGATCAGCGCCATCAGCGCCAGGCTCGCCGGGCCGATCGGCACCGGCCGGTAGTACGCCGTCGATCGGTTGACCGCGAGCAGTTCGCATTGCCGCGCGATCGACAGCGCCGCGTCGTCCCGCTCGATCGTGTCCAGCCTCGCCGCGCGGCTCATAGACCGGACTTGCGTGACAAAAAATCCCGTTCCACCGTCAGCCGCCCGATCTGCTGGTACAGTTGCTCTTTCTCCCGCTCCGCATCCTTCCCGGCCGCCCTGGTGCCCTTCTCGAACAACCGCGCCGCTCCTTCCAGCAACGCCTTCTTCCAGGTGTAAACTTGGTTCGGGTGGACCCCCAACCGCGTTGCCAATTCCGGCACCGTCTCGTGCCCGCCGATCGCCGCCAGCGCCGCTTTCGCCTTGAACGCCGCGCCGTATTGCTTCCGTCCATTCGTCATCGTCCGCTCCCAAGCTTTCGCTACTTATTGGAGCAGAATTCCACCTTAGCCGACTGTCTATTTTTCCGGGGCCAGCTCAGTGTTCCGAGCCCCCCACACGCCCCCTACAGTATTCACACATCCCGCTTTCAAAAATCCATACGCTGCGTTCGACGCCCATCTGATCGGCATAGACCCGGACTATCGCTTGAATGTGTCGGATCGGCTGCTCGGGCGGAACGACGG
>JANOGP010000194.1:0-5183 GCA_031406075.1 Betaproteobacteria bacterium | reverse complement strand
AAGTCATAGAAGTTGAACCAGTTGTAAGGCGCCTGCCGGCAATAATGCTCGAGCCGCTCGGCGTAGCGCGCGGCCCATTCGCGGATCGCCGCGTCGCGGCCGGCGCGACCGGCCGTGTTGCGATCGATCACGGGACATTCCGGCAGGCGCTCGAAATGAAGATCGTAGCGATTGCCACCGCGGTAGAGCGCAACCATCAGCACCACCGGCCGCCCGAACAAGGCGGCGATCCGGAATGGCGCGGTCGGAAATGCCGCCGGTTCGCCGAAGAAAGGCACCAGGACGTGGCCGGTTTCGAACAGGCCGCGGTCGCCGAGCATGCCGACCCACTCTCCGGATTCGAGCCGGTCGTGAAGCTTCATCATCGAATCGAGCGAACCCATGCCGACCACGGTGCGTTCGAGGTCGGGATTGATCGCCCTGGCAAGCGCGTTCATGTTGCGGCTGCCGCGTTCGAACATCATCATGGTCACCCTGATTCCGTTCTCCTCGCCGTAGGCGTGCAATGCTTCGAAGCTGCCGAGGTGTGCCCCGAGCAGGAAGCAGCACTCGCCGCGCGCCCGCGCTTCGTCCAGCGCGCCTTCGCCGAACACCCGGATCTCGAACTGCTCAAAACGGCTGCGCAGCAAATACATGCGGTCCAGCGCGACGGTGGCGAAGCTGTAGTAGTGGCGGAACAATTCGGCAAATCCCGGCGGACGTCCGAGCACCTTGCGCAGATACTGCCGGGAGGCCGCCCTCGCGCGCACCGAGAAGATCAGGAAGTAAACACACACCGGGAAAAGCAGCATCCGCCCGGCAGGCCTTCCCAACAGCAACGCGAGCCGGAGCAGAAGGCGCAGACTCGCGGCATTGGCCCGCTCGCGCTGCCTGAGCCAGTCCTGGCTCAAGCCCGGTCCTCCGTCCGGGCGCCGCAGTCCTTGCGCAGCGCGCAGTCCGCGGCAAAGCGCTGCAGGACCTCGCGCGGCAGTTTTCCAGTGGCGTTGCGCGGCAGCGACTCGACGAAATAAAGCGGACGCGGCAGAAAGACCGGATCTATGCGTGCCCGCAACGCCGCGATCAGTGCCTGGCGTGAGAGCGTGGGTGCCACCACGAACACGGTAAGCCGGGTCACCTTCGCCTCGGTTTCGTCGGGCATGAAAAACACGCCATCCTTCACGCCTTCGATATTGTTCAGGTGGTGGTTCAGGTAGGCAAACGAGCTGCGTTTTCCGGCGATGTTGACCAGATCGGCGTTACGCCCGTGCAGCACGAAGCTCTCGGCATCACGCACTTCGACGACGTCCGAAAAGGCCACCTCGTTCTGGACGTGCCCGCCGTGCACCCGCACCGTGTCGCCGTGCTCGCGCAGCCTGACCCCGGGCAGCGTGTGCCACAGCGGGCCGTCAATGGTGCGCCGGGTCGCGACCATTCCGGCCTCGGTAAACCCGTACACTTCGTGAAGCGGCGCCCCGAAGCGCGCCTCCGCCTGAGCCGCCATTTCCTGCGACAACGGCGCGGTCGCGCATACGATCAACTCGAGCGCGGGCAGTGTGACCGAATCGGTGAGCAGGGCGCGCAGATGTACCGGTGCGGTCACCAGCACCCGCCCGCCGGGGACATCCTCCAGTGCGGCACGCACGTCGGCCGGGTAGAACGGGCGTGCCGCGTGCAGCGCCAAACCGTTTCGCAACGCCATCAGCACGGTGGATTCCAGACCGTACATGTGTTGCGGCGGAACGGTTCCCACCAGAACACTGCCCGATTTCCCGGCGCTGCCCTGCGACCGCTCCGATCCGCACATTCCGAAGCGCAGCGCCTCGCCGGCCGCACCGCGAGCGATCGCGCCCCAAGTCTTTGGATGTGGCGCCGGGCGCCCGGTGGAACCGGATGTGAAGGCAATGACGGCAACCTGTTCCGGTGCAAATTCGGGAACAGGGCCGGGCACCGCCGGGACACCTGCCGAGTCGGAAAAGAGCACCTGCTCGATGCCGTGCGCTGCCTGCGGCGTATCGCTTAGCACGTATAGCCCGGGATAGTCCTGCCGCAGTTGCGCAAGCATTTCCAGAGTCTGCGTCGGCGGCAACAGGCTCACCTGTCCGCGACTGAGCGCCGCACCCAGCCCCACGGCGAATCGATAGCGGTCGTTGCAGAAATTGACCAGATGGGAATGCTCCGGCAGGCTCGCCGCCACCCGGCGAACGTCGGAAAGGAATTCCGACACTCGTACGGCGCGCCGGCCGCAAAACGCGACCACATCGTCGGGACCTCGATGGCTCAGTAAAGGAACGGCCGCCATGGAATACGCCGGCAAGCCGGCAAACAGATTGACGTCAGCGTCCGGGCGCCGGGCCCGATCCGCCGTACTTTTGGAACGCCCGGATGGTGGAGCGGATCGAGGCGTGCGAAAAATTGGGATAGCGCAGGATGCGATAGAGGTACTCGGCCATGAACATGGCGACCACCAGCGGCAGGTTGAGCAGATTGAAGACCGACCATACGGCAAGCGGCGCAAGGAAGAACAGCAGCAACGAGGTCAGCACCATGCCAGCGAAAAACAGGCACCAGGCTGTGGTCACATGAATGGTATAGCGTTCGATCTCCGGCGGCAGCGTGCCGTGCATATGACGCGCCAGTCGCGTGATCAGCGCCTCCCGGCCGGGCATCAGCGTGTGCCCGAAAAACCACAACATGAACAAGTAGGCGCCAACATGAGGCAGCAGATAAATGAAAGCTGGATTCGCGCCGGCGGCCCGCCACGCAATCCAGCCGCCAACGGCGGCCAGGGTGAGTGCGGTGAGGCCGAGCCGGCCGCGCCATGAACGGCCCATGACCCAGATCAGCGCCGCCGCAAGCGGCACAATGGTGAGGGACTCGCCAAGGCCGCTGCCGGGATCGCTGGAAATCGCCCAGTGCAGCAGGATCTGGTAGCCGACCAGCGCAGCGAACAGTATCAGGCCATTGCGCCATTCGGCACGCAGCGGCTGCTCAACTGGATCGATGACGCTGGACATGTTCGCTGAGATTGCGCAGGGAACTGAAGATCCTGATGTTGTCACTGTCGTCGGAGCAAAGCTGAAAGCCGTACTTCTTCGAAACCGCCAGGGCTATTTCCAGGATGTCGATCGAATCCAGGCCCAGCCCTTCCCGGTAAAGCGCCGCCTCCGGATCGATCTCCGCGGCCGCAATCTCGAGGTTTAGGGCGGCCACGATCAATGTGGCCAGTTCACGCTCATGATCATTCATGCTCTTCGGGGCTTGCATGCCTTGTTTCCGCTCCGGTCTGATTTTCCAATCTTTTCGTGAACTGCGATTATAACCGGAGGCCGCGCCACGAAACCCGTGGAGCATACCGGATCCCGGCGTTGACGCATCCTGTCCGGGCACGTAATCTCGACTGCAATCCGTACCGGGGCGCAATCAGGCCGCGCACCTGACGGGGCGAACAGGATCCATCGAATTGCATCCGCTCGTATTCAGCCGTATCGCTATCGCCAGCAGCATCGGAATCGGCATTGACGCGACCGTACATGCGCTGCGTTCGCGCCGCACCGGACTGGCTCCGTGCGCTTTTGAGACGGCGCAGCTTGAAACCTGCGTCGGTCAGGTGGCGGATGCCGACCTGCTGCCGGTGCGTCCGGACCTCGCGGAATTCGACTGCCGCAACAGTCGTCTGGCGCAGCTCGGGCTCAGTCAGGACGGATTCGAGGGGGCCGTGCTGGAGGCACGGGCAAGGTACGGCGCCGGCCGCATCGGTGTTTTTCTGGGCACGAGCACATCGGGGATCCATTCCACCGAACTGGCCTATCGCCGCCGCGATCCGGTAAGCGGCGCGCTGCCCGCGGACTTTCACTATGCCGGCACGCACAACACGTACTCCGTCGCGTGGTTCGTGCAGTCCCATTTTGGCCTGCGCGGGCCGTCCCTGGTAATTTCGACCGCATGCTCTTCGAGCGCCAAGGTGTTCGGCACGGCTGCGCGCATGATCGCGGCAGGACTGTGCGACGCCGCGGTGGTCGGAGGCGTGGACAGCCTGTGCCTGACCACGCTCTACGGCTTCGGCTCCCTCGGCCTGCTTTCGGCAGGATATTGCCGGCCATTCGACAGCAGGCGCGACGGCATATCGATCGGCGAGGGTGCCGGATTCGTCCTGCTCGAGAAACCAGAGGCGAATTCCGCCGCGGAGGCGGTGGCGCTGATCGGCGTCGGCGAGAGCAGCGATGCCTACCACATGTCCTCGCCGCATCCAGAGGGCCTGGGCGCAAGGCTGGCGATGGAAAGCGCGCTGCGGGATGCCGGGCTCGCGCCGGGCGCAATCGATTATATAAACCTGCACGGCACCGGTACCCCGGCGAACGACGCGACCGAGGACCAGGCGGTGGTCGGTCTGTTCGGCAGGCAAACCCGCTGCAGTTCCACCAAGGGCTGGACCGGACATACTCTGGGCGCATGCGGCGCGATTGAGGCGATTATTTCGGCGCTGGCGATCGGGAACGACTTTCTTCCCGGAAGCGTGAACACGCAGAACGTCGATTCGGCGATGGGCCTGCGTTATCTGCTCGAGAACGAGGACCGCTCGGTCGACCGGGTAATGAGCAATGCCTTCGGATTCGGCGGGACCAATTGCAGCCTGGTGATCGGACGCGCACGGCGTTGAAGTTCTTCGTCGAAGCTGTTGGAATCCTCGGCCCCGGACTTGCCGGCTGGGATGCGGCGCGGCCGATACTGGCGGGCTCGACACCCTACGTCCCTGCCGATCTGGTCCGGCCGCGCTTCGAGGCGTTGCCGGCGGCGGAGCGCCGACGCGTCGGGCTGGTGGTGAAGTTGTCGATATCGGTGGGACTGCAGGCGCTCGAGCAGGCCGGAAGACCGGGCGATGCGGTGCCGACCGTGTTCACTTCCTCCGGCGGCGACGGCGAGGTCATCAACGAGATCTGCGCAATGCTTGCAGGCAGCGACCGCCTGATCTCGCCGACGCGATTCCACAATTCCGTGCACAACGCCCCCTCGGGATACTGGGGGATCGCCACCGGCTCGCGCGCGCCGTCCACGAGTCTGTGCGCGTTCGACTGGAGCTTTGCCGCAGGATTGATCGAAGCGGTTGCGCAGGTCAACGTCGATCACGAATCCGTGCTGCTGATTGCCTACGACCTGCCCTATCCCGAACCGCTGCGGAGCGCACGCCCGATTCGCCACCCGTTCGC
>JANOGP010000189.1:0-11742 GCA_031406075.1 Betaproteobacteria bacterium | reverse complement strand
GCAGACGATCCTGGCCTGGAAAAAATGGCGGGCGGCGTTGGCAGCCATCTTGGCAGCGGCGGCATGCTCACCAAAGTGCTTGCAGCCCGCCGCGCGGCGCGCAGCGGTGCCGCCACCGTCATCGCTTCAGGGCGGGAGCCGGACGTTCTGGTGCGACTCGCAGGAGGCGAAGCCATCGGCACCCAGTTGATCGCCGATACCATGACACTGGCAGCCCGCAAGCAGTGGCTGGCCGATCATTTGCAGGTGCGCGGCAGGCTCAAGCTCGACGACGGTGCGGTGCGGGCACTGAAGGTGGACGGCAAGAGCCTGTTGCCGATCGGCGTATACGAGCTCACCGGGGAATTCGAGCGCGGGGAAGTGGTGAGCTGCCTCGATCCCCAAGGCAACGAAATCGCCCGCGGGCTGGTGAATTACGGCTCGGCGGAAACACGCCGCATCCTCAAGACGCCCAGCCAGGAAATCGAAGCGCGGCTGGGCTACGTCGACGAACCCGAACTCATCCACCGAGACAATCTTGTGCTGCTCTAGCAGCACACGATTGCAGTGAAGGCTAACCTGAGCGCGAATCGCGGTCAGGTTAAGCTCGCAGAGCGTGCCGGAACTACAACTTAGTCCTGCTCTGAGAACAACAGAGGAGGAACCAAGTACGGCGGACACTAATGCGGCCTACCGCTCCTTCAGATCGAAGTTGCTCCGCGGATCGCCCTTGAGCCTGGCAATCAAGTCTTTCGAGTTGCGTCCTCCGACAGCCTCGTTGTCGCAAAGATAGTCAACCCGCAGCGAATAGCGAAAACTGGCTGTGGTGCTGCCAACGTCCTGCCACGTGGGTTCGCGAGCGTTCGTCCACGTACCGTTGCGGGTACCGTACGCGTATACCTTGTACTCCGACGTCTTGCAGCGCAGGCCTTCGTAGCTGATGTTGGCGACACCGGAGGGAGACTTGATGACCGCCGTGTAGCGCACCACCCAGTCCGCTCCCAGCGTTACGGAATTGCGATCAACATAAAACCGGTTGTTCGAGTATCCCCTCGGCCGGAATTCGATCAGGGCGGCATCGTCCGGATAGGCGGGAAGGTTCAACGCGTCTTCCTTGAATTCCTTTTCCTCGGGCACGCCGCCGATGTCGTCGGGCATGCCGCGCTGCCTGGCTGCAGCCTTTCCGCCGCCTTCGTACAACGCAAGCCCGAATAAAAGGGCCGCTGCGGCCGCGGCCAGCCGGGACGAACCGCTACGAGGCGAATATCGCAACGGCATGCGCGTTCACCTATATACGTGCTCGCGGGTAAGCGGGTACGGCACGGAGCCGTCGGCAAAAGGCTTGGCCCCGAGAATCTGGAAGATCGATATCCAGCCGCGGTCGAACGCATGCGCCGACCCCGCCATGTAGATGTGCCAGGTGCGGAAGCGTTTTTCACCGACGATCCTGCGCGCTTCTTCCTGGCGCGCTTCCAGCCTGCTCACCCAGTGCCACAGCGTTTTCGCATAGTGCGGCCGCAGGCACTCCGCGTCCCAGGCCTCCAGTCCCTGCCGCGACATTTCGCTAAGGACCCGCGAGATATGCACCAGCTCGCCGCCGGGAAACACGTATTCTTCGACGAAATCGCCGATGCCGCTGCCAAGCGCACCGTCTTCAAGCGAATCGGTGGTAATGCCGTGGTTCATGACCACCCCGCCCGGCTTGAGCAGCCGGTAGACCTTGCCAAAATACTCCGGAAGGTTGCGCTTGCCCACGTGCTCGAACATGCCGACGCTCGCTATTTTGTCGTAAGGCTGGTCCTCCGGCACATCGCGATAGTCCATCAGCCGCACTTCGCAGCGGCCTTCGAGTCCCAGCGCGCCAATGCGCTCCGTGGCATACGCATGCTGCTCTTGCGAGAGCGTGATGCCCAGCGCCTTTACTCCAAAATTCCGGCTCGCCCACAGGATCAGTCCACCCCAGCCGCAGCCGATGTCGAGGAAGCGTTCGCCGGGCTTCAGTTCGAGCTTGCGGCAGATGTGTTCGAGTTTTTGCTCCTGTGCAAGATCGAGCGAATCATCCGGATTCTTGAAATAGGCGCAGGAGTAGACCCGATTCCTGTCGAGCCAAAGCCCGTAAAACTCGTTGCCCACGTCGTAGTGGTGCTGGATCGCCTTGCGGTCGGCAGGCCGCGTGTGCCGCCACCACTTCCAGATGTTGGAGCGCTGGCGGTAGGCGCCGGCATCGCCGGCCACCAGTTGCTCGCCGATGCGCACCGACTTGCGAATGTCGCCGTCGAGATCGAGATCGCCCTCCACGTAGCTCCTGGCGAGCTTGCCCAGACTGGGTTTGACCAGAGACACCAGCGCCTGGGGCGAGCGCACCGTCAGCCGCAGTTCCGGGTTGTTACCGGAATTGATGGTCCTGCCGTTCCAGAGCGTAAGGCTCAGCGGCACATGGAGGCGCCTAAGGCGATCCTCAAGTATGCCGATCATGGGCGCTTCCAGCATGGCATTCCTCGACGCAGTCGGTTCAAAAAAAAAGCGGCAGCCGGAAAGGCTGCCGATATTGTACTTGCTGTCGAGCCTGATGTTAAAAAATCAAGTCATTGAGCAGTGAACTCCGCACCCCGGGGGCAACCGCGTCAACCGATGCCTTGCAGTTGGGATGGTCTACACCGACGGAAAGGGCAGCCCCGTCCTTTAAAGCCTGCTTCATCGGCGGTGTAAGTTCGAAACGCAGGAAATGCACCGCCGATGTCTTTTCCTCGTTATCGCGTTCCAGGTCTTCGTCGGCAAACGCATATGCCCGCGGATGACCCGCAATCGCGATCCAGACGCGGTCCTCGATCCCGATCAATTTCGTCAGCGCAAGCTTGCGCTCCTCGACGTCGGGGTATTCGATCAGCATGGTGGCCTTCCAGTTGCTGCCGTCAGGTACGAGCGGGTTATAGGCATCGAGTTCGTCGCGAATGCCCTCCTCCTCGAATATGCGTTCGACGCGCAACATCTCCTGGATCTGGTAGCGCATGGTGAGTTCGTCCTCGAACACCAGCGTGATGTGCCCGCCCAGCTGCACCGTCCGGTTTGTCTTGTGGGCCAGCACCTTGGCGCGGAAGTCCTTGCGCACCTTCGCATATTGTTCGAGCGACATCAGGCTTTCGGCGGTGATAACAGCCATTTCTGCCCTCTTGTTGGTTTGTCTCGGCAACATTGCGGCCTTCATAGCCCGTAAGCCATACGGATCAGCGCCAGTGGATGGCTTTTCTCGGCGTTGCCCTTGTCCAATCCGCCGTCGGTAATGCCTTGCTTGATGTGGCGGCCGGCGATGGCGCAATCCGAGCTGATATAGTCTGGCTCGGGGGCCGCCATCTGGCGGAACACCGGTTTGCCGATTTTCATCGATTCGTCGAAGTACTCCTTCTTCACGCCCCAGGTGCCGTCGTGCCCGGCGCAGCGCTCGACGGTGGTGACCTGGGTCTGTGGCACAAGATCGAACATCTCGCGCGTCTTCTGCCCCATGTTCTGCACCCGCAGGTGACAGGGAACGTGATACGACACCTTGCCCAGCGGCTTCTTGAAGTCGGTTCTCAGCAGACCATCCTTGTGTCGCAGAATCAGGTATTCGAAGGGATCGAACATCGCCTCCTGCACCGCCTTCACGTCGGCATCGTCCGGAAACATGAGCGGTAGCTCCTGCTTGAACATCAGGGTGCAGGACGGTACAGCGGTAAGGATGGCGTAGCCCTCTTTGGCGAGCCTCGCGAGCACCGGAATGTTGGTTTCCTTCAGTTTCTGCACCGTGTCCAGATCACCCAACTCGAGTTTGGGCATGCCGCAACAGGATTCCTTCTCCACGACGATCGCCGGCACTTCGTTGTGCGCCAGGATCTTGAGCAGATCATGGCCGATGCCGGGCTCGTTGTAGTTCACGTAACAAGTCGAGAAAATCGCCACCTTGCCCGGCGTGTTCCCGCTGTCCCGGACCGGGAACGAGGAATCAGGCTTCGCATGGCTGCGGAATCGGGCACTGGTGTACTCAGGCAGCACCCGATCCTTGTGCACCCCAAGCACCGATTCCATGACCGTGCGCGCGGCCCCGGACTTGTTCACCGCGTTGACGATCTGTACCACGACCGGGATCGAGGCGAGCTTGCCGACTGCGTCGGTGCTGGTGAGCAGCTTGTCCCGAAGCCCGGTTTCGCCCTTTTTGAACTTGACCGCCTTGGCGCGCAGCATCAGGTGCGGAAAATCCAGGTTCCACGGGTGTGGCGGCACGTAAGGGCACTTGGTCATGTAGCACATGTCGCACAGATAGCACTTGTCCACGACCTTCCACAGATCCGGCTTAGCCACCCCGTCTAATTCGCCAGTCTTGCCATCATCGATAAGGTCGAACAGCGTAGGAAATGTGGTGCACAAGTTCACGCAACGGCGGCAGCCGTGACAAATGTCGAAGACGCGATGCATTTCCTCGAACACTTTGTCTTCGTTGTAGAACTCTGGCGACTTCCAGTCGATGGGATGTCTGGTGGGTGCTTCCAGGCTGCCTTCGCGGATGGTCATGAGGGCGGTGAATGCGTGAAGAGTGAATGAGTGAAGGGTGAATGAGTGAAGGGGAAATGCTCTATCTGGGCGGTGAATGCGTGAAGAGTGAATGAGTGAAGGGGAAAGGCTCTATCTAAGGTTCGAGGGGTGTCGGCTCTTGCGCCTCACGCCTCACCGAATAGCTCAGTCTGCCAACGCGTCCAAAGCCTTCTGGAAACGATTGGCGTGCGAGCGCTCCGCCTTGGCAAGCGTTTCGAACCAGTCGGCGATCTCGTCGAAGCCTTCGTCGCGGGCACCCTTGGCCATGCCAGGGTACATGTCGGTGTACTCGTGGGTCTCGCCGGCAATCGCGGCTTTCAGGTTTTCGCGCGACTTGCCGATCGGCAGGCCGGTCGCGGGGTCGCCCACGGCTTCGAGATACTCGAGATGTCCGTGCGCGTGGCCCGTTTCGCCCTCGGCGGTGGAACGGAAAACCGCCGCGACGTCGTTCTGGCCTTCCACGTCGGCTTTCGCTGCGAAATACAGATAACGGCGGTTTGCCTGGGATTCGCCTGAAAAGGCGTCCTTCAGATTCTTCTCGGTCTTGGAACCCTTCAATGCTTTCATCGTGGCCTCCGTACAGTGATTCGAGTGGATTGCGGTTGGCGAACCGGCGCCGAAATTCCTGCGCCGGCACAGTAATTAGACTAACTCTAATCTGTAAACCGAGTATAGGGACTGAGTTTCCACAAGTCAACCAGGGCCCCTCCGTGGTCCCGAGGCGCTTAGGTAACTCATTGTTCAGTCAGGATTCAGTCTTTCGTTTCTGCCTGTAGTGACGCGCTCACCCGGGTGATGAACCCGTCCAATTTCGGGATGTCCAGCCACCGCGTGACTACAACCAGATCGTACGCCGGCGCAATCCAGATCATGTTGCCGCCTGATCCCAAGGCGAAGAAACTCGACTCGGGCGCCCCGGGAAATATTCCGCGGCCGTTCCGGGACAACCACCACAGGTAGCCGTAGTGCGGGGCGATATCCGTGGGCTGAGTCGCCATGTCCACCCAGCGCTCCGAAAGTATGCGCCTGCCATTCCATTCCCCTCGTCGCAACAGAAGGTAACCGAAGCGGGCGTGGTCGCGCGCACTGGCCCAGAACCCTCCGCCCCAGTGGCTGCCTCCGCTCACCGACTGCACGCGCCGGCCGCCGATGTCGACATAGGAATTGCGGTAGCCGTGCCAGACCCAGGTATCGGAAGCGCCAATGGGGTCCATAACTTTTTCCTTGAGCACTTGGGGCAGCGGGCGCTGATATACGCGCAGCAGTGCCAGCGCCAGCCGGTTCACGCGCACATCGTTGTACTCCCAGAATGTGCCCGGCGCCTGCAGCTTGCGGTCATAGCCCCTGCGGCGGTCCGCCACGTCGGGCTTGTCCCAGAGCGTGCCCTCCCACTCGCTGGTCTGGTTGAGCAACATATGCCAGGTGATCTTCCGATTGTGGGAGTCGTCGAATCCGCCGTCATGCACGTAATCGGCCACGCGATCGTTCACATCGGCGATCAGCCCGGCATCGAGCGCCAGGCCAGCCACCGTTGACAGGTAGCTCTTCGCCACGCTGAAGCTCATGTCCGCTCGTTCGACATCGCCCCACTGCGCCACCAGGTAACCATGGCGCAGGACCATTCCGGCAGGGCCACCGCGCTCCCTGGTCTCGCCGAGGATCGCCGGATAGGGTTCGTTGGCCACGTCTTTCTGAATCTGCTTGAAGACGTCGCGCTCCCACGGTGCCTCGCTTATCTGCGCATAACGGATCGCTTCTTCCAGGGCCGTCGGATCGAATCCCGCATCCGCAGGCGCGCGGCGCTCCCATTGATCCCCCGGGAAATAGACCGGATCGGCGATGGCGGGCGGCGCCATCACGGCAAACGCCGCAGCGATCACAACCTGCAGGAACGCGCTCATGATCTGCACTCCAGCCGCTGATTGCTTCATTTATTGCACCCCCTTTGAGACGAGCTGCGCGTATGGCCCACCGGAGATTACGCGCCAACTATGGAACTCGCCCCCGAAACCGTTTAGTCTTACCGCGTTTTCGGCCTCAGCGGCGGTCCATGAACCTCGACCCGATCTCATGCTAACAAGAACCAACATCGGTCTCGCGATCGAACAGGACGAGATCAAAGGCTTTTCGCGGACGATAGCCGAAATCGAGTGGCTGCTGCTCGCGCTGGTTCTGGTGTACCGGCTCGCAGGCGCACCGCCGGACGAAGGCGGCATCGCGCTGAACATGGCGCTGTTTTTCTTTGCCGCGTTCATCCTCGGCCTGCACTACGTGCAGTTCTACAAGGAAGAGTCGCGGCTCAAGCTGATGTTCGAGACCTGGGTGATGATCGTCTTCATCACCTGGGTGGTCCTGTACACAGGAAATTTCCACAGCCCGCTGATCAATCTTTACCTGCTGCCGATCATTGCCGGCGCGCTGATTTTCGGCAAGATGGTGACCGCCATAGAAGTCGCCGCGATCATCGGCTGCTTCATGTTCCTTGCCTATGATCCCGGTTCCATGACGCTGCTCTCGATGCGCTATTGGGGCGAGATCCTGGCAATGGCATCACCGGTGATCCTGGTGGCCTACATCACCACCATGCTCGCCGCAGACATCCGTTTCGCAGTGGACAAGATCAAGCAGGTCTCGGACACGGACGAACTCACCGGTCTGTACAACATGCGCGCCTTCTCGGCGATGCTGCAGCGATCCTTCAAGCAGGCGGTGCGCTATGGGCACGCGCTGTCGGTGGTGATGATCGACTCGGACAATCTCAAGCAGGTCAACGACGCGCATGGCCACGAGGCCGGCAACCGGTTGCTGCAGCACATGGTGCGCTGCATTCGCGAACAGTTGCGGGGGTCGGACGTCATGGCGCGCTTCGGCGGCGACGAGTTCATCCTGATGCTGCCGGAGACCAACAACAAGGGCGCGCTGGAAATGTCCGAGCGCGTTCGCAAGGCCGTCGAGTTGTCGCGTTTCAGCGTGCGCGACGGCGACACCAACGTAACGGTCAGTCTGGGCGTGGCGAGTTACCCCGAGGACGGCGGCAATCTCGACGTGATCCTCGAAAAAGCCGACAAGGCCATGTACCGCGCCAAGCAGCAAGGCCGCAACCGCGTGGTGTCCTATTTTGAAGATTCGGTAATAAACTGACGGCGTCCCTGCCGGAAGTACGCGGTATCGTCGTAGAATCCCTCCCCTTCGTTCGCGCTCCACCAGCCCGGAACGCCAAGCACCGGCAGCGGAGACAACTCTCTGCCGTGGAGAAACCGTTCGCGGTTCCAGATCTGCATCGCCAGCACGCGATCCAGATCCCTCAGTTGGGCCGACCGGTCGAGTTCAAGGAATTCCCGGGGCACCTGCAGCAGCAGGGCATTTCCGGTCATGCCGACGAAGGGTTGCAGTGCTTTGGCATAGAGCGCATGGCCGAAAACGAAGAAGCGCATTTTTGTCTTCAGCGCGTCGCGCCGGTGCCAGAACAATTCCTTCCAGCAAAAGCCGCGCACCAGATCGAGCATTTCCGCGTCACTGGAAACGACCACCACCCCGTCTTCGTCAAACAGCGTCAGCGCATCGCGCTGCGGCGGGCGGTTGCCCTTGCCCGCCGCAGACATGGACTCGTAGTGGCGGGCATTGATCGACGCCTTCGCGGTCGGAAACGTCATCCACACCAGCGCATTGAACAAGTCGTGCCAGTCGAAAGCCCGCACCTGCACCTCGCCCGCGAGATAGGTGCGCGGCTCGAACGCCGTTTCGAATGACTTGGTTTTCGGGGCCTGGGGTACGAAGCGCACGCGCATGCCTTGCGCGTTGACGAGGCGCCGGCCTTGATCTTCGGCAAGCGCGTTCAGCAGATCGAGATCCGGCCAGCCGATCGCCGGCAGGGCGGCTGCCACCGGGCGCAACGGCGCGAAAATCTCGCTGCCGTTCAGCCAGTCGGTATTCCAGAAGTCGGCCATGCCGTAGAAAAGGGGCGATCGGTTAACATTACTGTGGTTCCAGTATATCCACGCCCGATGCAAACATGACTGAACGCGTTGACTGCGCCGTGATCGGCGCCGGGATCATCGGGCTTGCCGTTGCACGCGAACTCGCGCTCCACGGGCGCGAAGTAATCGTGATCGAAGCCACCGACGCGATCGGCACGCATACGAGCTCGCGCAACTCTGAGGTGATCCATGCCGGGTTGTACTACGCCAAAGGCTCATACAAGGCGCGTTTCTGCACCGCCGGCAAACGACTGCTCTACGCCTATTGCAGCGAGCGCGGCGTGCCGCACAGCAACGTCGGCAAGATCGTGGTCGCGTCAGGCGACGACGAGATGGACACACTCAAGGGTTACGTAACCAAGGCCGAAGCCAACGGCGTCATCGACCTGCGCTGGCTGTCGCGCGCGCAGTTGCGCGAACTGGAGCCGGACGTCGAATGCGTTGCCGGATTTCTTTCACCGTCCACGGGAATCGTGGACAGTCATGCGCTGATGCTGGCCTACCAGGGCGACGGCCAGAATCACGGCGCGGCCGTGGTGTTCAAAAGCCCGGTCCGGTCCGGTGAAGTAGGCGCTACCGGCATCGTGCTCAATGTCGGCGGCGACGAGCCGATGACCATCACCTGCAATGCTGTCGTGAACTCGGCCGGGCTGTTTGCCCAGGACGTGGCGCGCTCGATCCGCGGCATCCCCGCGCACAGCATCCCGCCGCAATACTTTGCCAAGGCCCACTACTACACGCTGTCGGGCAAGCCGCCGTTCCGACGCCTGGTGTATCCGGTCGCGACCAGCGCCCACCTGGGCGTGCATGTCACGGTGGATCTCGCCGGACAGGTGCGCTTCGGACCGGACGTAAGCTGGGTCGATAAAGTGGATTACAGCTTTGACCATTCGCGCGAACCACTTTTCTACCGCGCCATCCGCCAGTATTACCCGGCGTTAAAGGACGGCCAATTGCAACCCGGCTACACCGGCATCCGTCCCAAGGTCTCGGGCGAAGGGGCGCCCGCCGCCGACTTCGTCATCCAGGGGCCGAAGGACCACGGCGTCCCCGGACTGGTGAATCTGTACGGCATCGAATCGCCTGGACTCACCGCCTCGATGGCAATCGCGCAACACGTCCGCGAATTGCTGCGGACTTGAACCGGCGACACACCTCAACGCAGAGATTCTTTTCCATACCCCCTTGAGGGGTGCGCAGAGAGCGCAGAGTAATTCCATGCCATAAGATTCTTTGCCTCTAGGTTGGGATTTTTGCGAGGATACACAAGGGCTTTCCGGCGATGCCCGGATAACAGGGAGGGAGCATGGGGGCAAAAGATCAGATCGAGCCCATCGAAAAAGCCGGCGTCGACGAGCTGCGCGCGCTGCAGTTGAAGCGGCTGCGCTGGTGCCTTCAGCACGCGTATGAGAAGGTGCCGCACTATCGCAAGGCATTCGACGCCGCCGGCATTCAACCGGGCGACCTTAAGGAACCGGCGGATCTGGCGAATTTTCCGTTCACCACCAAGGCCGACTTGCGCGCCAACGACCCTTTCGGGATGTTTGCCGTGCCCATGGACGACATCGTGCGCGTACACGCCTCCAGCGGCACCACCGGCAAGCCCACCGTCGTCGGCTACACCCGGGAGGACATCGATACCTGGGCCACGGTAATGGCGCGCTCGCTGCGGGCTGCCGGCGCGACATCCGGCGACATCGTGCACATCGCGTATGGCTACGGCCTGTTCACCGGCGGGCTGGGCGCGCACTACGGCGCCGAGGCACTGGGCGCCACAGTGGTCCCGGCAAGCGGCGGCATGACCGAGCGCCAGGTCCAGTTGATGCGCGACTTCGAGCCCGACATTCTGATGTGCACGCCGTCCTACGCGTTGGTGATCGCGGATGAGTTTGCGCATCAGGGTCTGGACCCGGCGCAGTGCAGCGCGCGGGCGGGCATCTTCGGGGCCGAACCGTGGACCGAGAACATGCGCGCCGAGATTGAAGGACGATTGGGGCTGGCTGCGCTTGACCACTACGGGCTTTCCGAGGTGATCGGCCCGGGAGTCGCCGCGGAATACATCGAAAGCAGGGATGGGCTCACAGTCTGGGAAGACCACTTTTATCCCGAGATCGTCGACCCGCAGACCGGGGCCGTGCTGCCCGATGGCCAGAATGGCGAACTTGTCCTCACTTCGCTGACCAAGATCGGCATGCCCGTGATCCGTTTCCGTACACGCGACCTCACCCGGCTGATGCCCGGAACCGCGCACAGCATGCGCCGGATTGCGCGGGTCACCGGGCGCAGCGACGATATGCTGATCATCCGCGGCGTCAATGTATTTCCCTCGCAAATAGAGGAATTGCTGTTGAGGCAGGTTGAACTAGCGCCGCACTATGTTCTGGAAGTGCGCCGCGAAGGGCACCTAGACGATCTGGACGTTCTCGTCGAGCGCCGGTCGCGGACCACGGCACCATTGTCGGTTGCGACAATCACCGCCATCGAGCAGGATATGGAACGGCAGATCAAGGGCTACATCGGCGTGACCACCCGGGTCCGGGTGGTCGAACCGGGAACGGTCCAGCGCTCGCAGGGCAAAGCGGTGCGCGTCATCGACAAACGGCCGAAGAACTGAAATTCTCGAGGCATTGAGAATCGCCGGAAATAGAAAGGAGCAGCAGTTGGCAGCACCCGTCATTCAGACACCCGTTCAGGAGTCCGAAAGCCTACAGCGCGCCGGCATCGGCAACGATGCAGTCACCGCGTGGCACGCTGCGGCACCGCGCGACACCGGCGATTTCGCCGGCGACTGCGCCCGCTACACGAGATTCTGGGAGTCGAGTGCCGCCTTGCTTGCGCGCCTTCCTGCAAAACCTGCGCGCGACGCGCAGCAAGCGGAAGCCGCCGAGCGGATCAAACAAACGGCGCGCGAAGCGCGCACCCGATTCCTTCGAGCCCACGTCGAGGCGGTCTACGATCGGCTCACGCACAATCGCTCGCGCTTCATCCGCGTCGAGAACCTCGTTTATGACGCCGCCGCGCTGGTACCGGGACTGACGCCAACGCGCGCGCAGGTCGCGGCCGAATCCGCCTGCCTTCAGCGCGACAAGGACGGTCTGGAAATCGACCAGGGGATTTTCGTCTCCGCCACGCTGGCGCATCCGGGCACGGGACGCCATCTCTGCCACGCGATGCTGCTACCCCACGCCAGCACGGCCGAGCGGCTGGCGGAGCTGGAAAG
>JANOGP010000157.1:0-13825 GCA_031406075.1 Betaproteobacteria bacterium | reverse complement strand
AGGACCTGGCCCAGCGCCTCGTGCCGGGTGGCAGCCTCCTGCTCGACATCGACAACGTGCAGTCGTGCCGCGAGAACAGCTCACGGAAGAATCGCCGGGAGAATCCTTCGATGTCCTGCAGATATTCCGGCGTCAGCAATGGCAGCAGCCGCTGTCCTTTTCGGGTGAAGGGCTTGGCCGCTTCGCCCAGGTAATAGAAGAAGGTAGCCAGATCGGCGTCACCCGGGTCGACCTGGTACCAGATGCCCTTGATGCCGCGAGCGTCCAGCCAACTGGCTACGAGGGTGGTCTTGCCAGCGCCGGGGGGACCGATCACGCAGATTGCAGGCTGGTGCTCGCGGGCTTCGTCCAGTTTGGCGAACAGCCGCTCCCGGGCCACCGCCTTATGGAGCCGAGGCCTTGTTAACTTCGCAAGTTGGGAACGTTTCATGGCCGTAGTCAGATCTGGAGTGCGGTGGCCAGGCCCGCTACCCGCAAACGGGCGCCTCTGGCGCTAACGAGTCCGCGGGCCACCGCCATGTGCAGGCGCGGCCGCGTGAGCTTGGCGAGTTGCGGCGCCTTGCGCGCCATTATCCCTCCCGGGGGGCTGTCCGCTTTGATTATAGGCAACTGTGGACCATCTGAGCGATTTGAGTTTTATAAAGTTCAGCTTTAGAATACTCACTTATGAAGTTCGTCCCCAGACTGCTCGGACCGCAGGTTCAGAAGGCAGCGCGCGCGTTCCCGGCCCTCATCGTTACCGGGGCAAGGCGATCGGGGAAAACTACTTTACTGCGCACGCTCTTTCCTGATGCCGCCTATCACCTGTTCGAGGACCCCGACGCGGTAGCGCGGTTCCGCGCGGACCCGCGGCAGTTCATCGAAGAGACGCGAACGCCGGCAATTCTCGACGAGATTCAAAACGTGCCGGAGATCCTGAACTATGTCCGAACTGTCATAGATCGATCCCCAAACAGGAAGGGGCAATGGCTGTTGACCGGCTCCCAGGAGGCGCCCCTGATGCAAGGCGTGACGGAGTCCATGGCCGGACGCGCAGCCGTGTTTCAGCTGGCCCCGCTGTCGCTACGCGAAAGTTCAAAGGTTTCGTTGCTCCGCGGCGGATTTCCTGAAGTCTTGAGCCGGCCCTCGGCTGCTTCGCTGTGGTTCCGGTCTTATGTTCAAACCTACCTGGAACGCGACGTGCGCGCGATCACTGCGGTGAAGGACTTGGCGACGTTCCGGCGTTTCATCGCACTGCTTGCAAGCCGCTGCGGGCAGATCCTGAACAAGACCGAGCTTGCGGCGCCGCTCGGCGTCTCCGTGCCAACGATCTCCCAGTGGATCAACGTCCTCGAAATTACCTCTCAGATCATCCTGGTGCCGCCGTTTTACGAGAACTTTGGCAAACGTTTAATCAAATCGCCAAAAATCTACTTCATGGACTCAGGACTCGCCTGCCATTTGCTGGGCATCGAGAGCGAAGTGCAACTCAGCACCTCTCCGTTTCTCGGACCCGTTTTCGAAGGTTTCGTCGCCTCAGAGATCGTCAAGGAGCAAAGCGGTTCGGGCCGTCCCCGTGCGCTGTACTTTTTCCGGGACCAGCAGGGTCTGGAGGTGGACTTCGTGGTTCCAGTCGGTGACCGCAGGCTGAGCCTGGTCGAGGCGAAGGCGTCGCGGACTGTCACGCCGGAGGTGGCCGGGCCGCTCGCCAGATTGGCGCAAAGTGCCGGCCGCTACCAGGTTTCGGGGTTTGTCATACACAGACCGGGGAAGACATCGCCGGAAAGCGCCGCCCTGCGCGAAGGCGTGCGCGCAATCGGGCTCGAACAATTGCGCGAGGCGCTTACGCCAATCGTCGGCGGTCGGGCCAAACGACGGACTCGACCGCGATGACCATCTTCCAGCCCTGGGAAATTTCGCCACCCGAACCAACCGGCAGGACAACGCACCTTCCTACTTCAATTCGATCGATCCTGTCTGTTCGCACACCATGGTATCGATGGCGCCAGGTTTGAGCGGGGTGCACTTGGCCGTGCCGCCTCCCGTCGCACCGGCGTATTTGCCGGTTCCGTGGAACACATCGAATCTGGTCGCCGGCATTTTGTTGTTGTTCCACCATTTGCCGACCCACTTGTCGCCGTCCCGATCGGTGTGCATGCAGTAACCGTTCGCATCGAAGGTTCCGTCTCGTCTCGCGTCAATTGCGCCAGCACACTCGAGCCTGATCAGGTGCACCGGTGAGGTCGGGTCCTTGGAGGCATGAACGCCTTCCCATTTTGCGAGGATGACTGAGTGTCCGTCCTCCATCGGTATCGCTTGTATCTGGCCTCCGGCGTAGTACTGGACGCCTTCCCAAGATACGCTTTTGCCCGCATTCGCAGGGGAACCCAGGGCGGACAAGGCAAGACCGATAGTAAGGTAAACCACGCTACGTTTTTTCATGGCATTCTCCAAAAAATTTTGGTGATTGATGGAATTGTTGCTGCCGCGGGCGAGAGAATTAGTCATCAAGGCTCGCCCCGCCGCGGCCTTTTCGCCTTCAAGCGGCTGCCGCGGGGCGGCTTGTCGAGAATCGCGCGCAGTTCTTCGAAATTGCGGAAGGCCTCGGATCTACGACGTTGCACAATTTCGACAACACCGGCAAACCCGGACCCGCCATTTCTGCGATAAATGCGAACAATGTAGGTCTGGGCTTGCATGGCCCGCGATCCCTGTGCCGGTGTAATTCCAGCATAAGGGAACGGGTGTCACCGTTAGATCACCGATAGCCGAACAATCGCCGAACGAGCCGGCGCTGGCGAGTGGCTCTGCAAAGAGTGGTAAAGCGCTTCGCTCTGGGCTGAAGGTTTAATACCCAAGGTTACCGAAAGAGTCTGTCTCATCCGGCGGAACACGCTCAGGCCTTCCGCGCGACGCCCGGTTCCCAGATGACAGCGCATCAGACCCTGGTAGAACGATTCGCTCAAGTCATCGGCCGCCAAACCACGCCGATACCAGTCGGCGGCTTCTTCCCAATGCCCCGAGGATTCGAGCCGGCAACCGTAGTTGGAGACGAACTGCACGAACCCTGCTTTAAGCCGCTCCCTCATGGACACCGACCAGGGCGCGTCGGTGTCGGCGGGAAGGAACGAGCCTTGGTAGAGCGCGCTTACAGTCTTGATCGCTTGGTCGACGGCCACGCGATCGCTGCGCCCAGGCGAGCTCTTAGCAACCGTGAACACTTGGTCAACTTCCAGCGCATCAATCCAAACGCGCTCCCGGTTCAGACTGACCGTGCCGTCTTCGACCCGTAGCGCGCGTGCGTCGCCCAGCAAGTGCCGGAGACGATGCAGTGCAACCGTCAAGGAGTGGCGCGCAGCGTCGCCTTCTTCGTCTGGCCAAAGGGCGTCGATCAGCTTCTGTTCCGGTACCTCGCGCACGCCTAATGACACAAGCGCCTTGAGCAACCCGATCAGCCGTCGCGGCGTCTTGCGCGGAAAATTAAGCGGCTTGTCGCGCAGGACAACGCCAAAGCGGCCCAGTGTGTAAATCTTGATTGGCCAAGGCCACTGCTCAATGTCAAGCGGCTCAGGCCTTATGTCAAACGCGCGGGCAAGGTTGCGAGCAATCTCCGGCTCGATCCCTTGAGTCAGCGCGACAGGCAAGAGTTCGGACAAGGCGTTTGCATACCAACGCAGCCGCATGCGGGATCGATCGTCGTTCGCGCTCCGCAAAGCCTCTCGCAGAAGTTCGTCACGCCGAGCCATATAACCTTGACGGTGCGCCAGCCAAGCCTGATTCATCGCGATTACGGCTACGAAATGGCTCGTCACGGGACCAATAATGCCATCACGGGCTTGTTGGAGGAGTTCGGTCGCCCGTACATAGTCTCCAGTTGCAACGAGAATATTTGCGCAGATGATAAGCATGTGAAGCTCGGCGACGAACATGCCAGGGCGCCTGGGCATGTTCAGTGTTTCGAGTACATGCTCTCTTGCCTGTTCGAAATGCCCTTGCTTGCAAGCCAAAATTCCCTTCAGGAAGCACAGCGGTGCTATGCGCAGATCCTTGAGCGGATGTTTGATCTTCTCCAGCCTGTGAACACTCTGCTCCGCCTGTTCCAACATTCCTGCTCGACATTGGCACAGCGCTCGGAATATCTCAGCGTTCAGCATTACGTCATCCAGCCGATGTTCTGCGGTTATTGCAATCGCCCGATCAAAGCACGAGAGCGCATCGCCGTATCGGCCATGCATGTAGTGCGTGTAACCCTCTACAGTAAGAAACCGCGCGGCTCGTATCGGCGCGGCGTGATTCAAACCGACAAGCGGCGCTGCCTCTTGTGAGGCGATACGCTCGGCCGCCGGTTCTACGGCCAGATGACTGAAGAAATGCAGCATCGTTGCCGCCCCGAGCTTAAGGTTCACATCGAGGGGTTGCATTAACAACTCCTCCACCCGCGCGACCGAATTTGCGAGAAGCGGGTGCTCGGGCGCACGAATCGTCGCACCCATCACAATTGCCGAATGCAGCTTTAGCTCATCTTCGACAGTCGGCAACTCCAGCTTCTTGGCGAGAAGAGGTGCAATGTGATCAAGCCATCGATCAATTTCCGGAAAATTGCTGAACTCATAGCAGATTGCCTCGAGGATGGCCGCGCTACAGAGAATTTGCCAAAGCTCGTTTCCGGTTTTGACGAAAGTCCGGAATGCGTCTTCAAGGACTGGACGAGCCGCAACCGGATCGACAAGAACCTTGGAGCACCCCAGCCAATACCTGACGAACGGGTTGGCACGAACTTGTTTTTCCGGGAGCATGAGCACCCACTCCTGCAGGGTCTGCCAACGGCCTTGGGCGATGAGTTTGGGCGCCAAAGCGACAATGATGCGGCTCGCCTCATCCCAAGCGGTGGCCTCGAAATACAGATCGAGCGCCGCCTCGGGTTGCTCTTTCTCGAGCAAAGCGGCAGCTTCGGTCTTAAGGCGGCGAAGCTCGTCCGTCTCAAAACACGTCAGTGCCTGAGAGCGCAGAAACTGCTGGAACAGCGCGTGATACTGATAAGTCGGTGTCGCACCCGGCCGGCGGTGGACGAACAGCCTATGGCGGTACAGGGTGTCGAGTATCGAGGTCGCATCGGGATTGCCGGTCAACGCGTGCCCAGCGGACGCGGTGACCTGCGGCAGCAGTGCGGTGAGCATGAGAAAGCGGCGCACGTCCTCGGAGACCCGGTTGAAGACGATCGCCGCGAAGTAGCCGAATAGCGCTTCGCGAGACTGCGCCGCGACCTCCGATTGCTCAACCTGGGTGTTCAGGTGCTCGAGCATCAGTACCAGCCCCGCGGCCCAGCCTCCCGCTTGTTCGTGCAACGCGCGTAACGCGGCCAATCCGGTTTGACCTCTGGCACCGGCGATCTCCACAACTTCCTCTAACGTGAGCCGAAGGTCTTCCCAGTCGAGAAGGGCAACATTGTCGTTGGCAATGAGCCGTGCGTAACAGTCCGGCGGATCGCGACGGCTGATGGCAATCAAGGTGCTGCTGGCGGGTACTTCGTCTATCGCCCGGGCGATGACTTGATGAAACTGCTGCTGGGGCGCGACTTCCTGGTAGTTATCCAACACCAGCGTTGCGCCTTCCGGATGCCGCGAGAACAGCTCACGGAAGAATCGCCGGGAGAATCCTTCGATGTCCTGCAGATATTCCGGCGTCAGCAATGGCAGCAGCCGCTGTCCTTTTCGGGTGAAGGGCTTGGCCGCTTCGCCGAGGTAGTAGAAAAAGGTCGCGAGGTCGGCATCGCCGGGATCGACCTGGTACCAG
Organism: Betaproteobacteria bacterium; assembly: GCA_031406075.1. Taxonomy (GTDB): domain Bacteria; phylum Pseudomonadota; class Gammaproteobacteria; order Burkholderiales; family JACQAP01; genus JACQAP01. The sequence continues at coordinate 8,053 of JANOGP010000157.1, read as the reverse complement.
ATGCCTTTGATTCCTCGTGCATCGAGCCAACTGGCAACGAGGGTGGTCTTGCCGGCACCGGGTGGGCCAACGACGCAGATCGCAGTTCGGTGATCTCGGGCGTCATCAAGCAGCGCAAACAGCCGCTCGCGGGCCACCGCCTTATGGAGCCGAGGCCTCGTTAACTTCGCAAGTTGGCAACGTTTCATGGCCGCAGTCAGATCTGGAGTGCGGTGGCCAGGCCCGCTACCCGCAAACGGGCGCCTCCGGCGCTAACGAGTCCGCGCGCCACGGCTTTATGGAGACGCGGGCGCGACAGCTTGGCCAATTGTTGTTTCGGCTTCTTCGGCACTCCCCCTCCCGCCGGTCGACGCCGCCGGATTTCTTCTGGATCTGTAACCGGGCGGCAATGCCTGAATCATAGTCCGCCGCCCCGAAATGAAAAGCCCCACTTGCGCGAGGCCCCGTCGTAGATGCTGGGGGAAAGGGCCCTTCTTGGAGGATCTGCTGTTTCTTGGCCCTTCACTCATTCACTCATTCACTCCTTCACCCTTCACCCTTCACCCTTCACTCCTTCACTCATTCACTCATTCACTGCCTTCAAGGTCTCTCCATCTTGCAGGTCGTCGGCAACACGTTGTCTTTCGCCTCGATGCGCACGTCGGAGCGCCAGCCGTAACCGGTGTCATCCGCGTCGTACTTTACGTCAGCCGTGCCGGCCTTGACGAAAGTCGAGACGTAAAGCGGCATGACGATCTGGTGATCGTCGGCGCGCATCCACACGTCGCCGACGCCGCCGTCGTAGCGCATGTCCTCCAGCGCCTTTGCGATCCTGACCGGTTCCGCCGAACCGGCCTTGTCGATGGCGCGCGCCAGCATCTCGACGAAGTATTTGTAGGGCATGAATCCCCAGTCCTCCTTGTAGCGCTTCTTGTAATCCCGGAAATAGTTTTCGAGGGGATGGCCTTCGATGTTCGCGTTCCAGCCTGCCACCGTCTTGACGCGGTTGGCGCCGGCGGCGCCGAAAGCGCGCGGCGTACCGACCAGAAAGCCGTAATTGGTATAGAACGTCGCCTTCAGTCCGGACTCTTCGGCTGACTTGATCAGCAGCGCGAGGTCGCTGCCCCAGTTACCTGTCAGCACCGTATCCGCGCCACTGGATTTTATCTTGGCGACATAGGGGGCGAAGTCCTTCACCTTTCCCAGCGGGATCAGATCGTCGCCTACGATTTCGACGTCGGGCCGCTTCCTGCCGAGCATTTCCCTCGCCACGCGCCTGAACGAGTGCCCGTAGGCGTAATCCTGGTTGATCAGGTAGAGCTTCCTCGCAGACTTCTGCGCGGATAGGACACCCGTCAGCGCGTCGATTTTCATGTCCAGATTGGCATCGAAGCGGAAGTGCCAGAAATTGCATTTTTCCTCGGTGAGCACAGTGTCGGTCGCACCATTGTTCAGGTACAGGATCTCGCGCCCGGGATTGCGCTGGTTGTACTTGACCACGGCGTCGGTCAGCGCGTGCGCGACATGCGAACCGACACCTTGGGTAATCAGCCGGATGTTCTGGTCAATCGCCTGGTTGAGCACTACGAGGCTTTCCTGCGGACTGGTCTTGTTGTCGAACAGCACCAGTTCCAGCCTCGTGCCATTCAGCACGCCGCCGCGCGCGTTGATTTCGTCCACCGCCATCTGCGTATGGCGGCTTCCCATCTCTCCCTGCAGCGCGGCCGGGCCGCTGAACGGATCGATCACCGCGATCCTGATGGTCTCGGCGGCGGCCATCGATATTCCGGCCGACACCCATGCCAACACGACGGCCGCACCGCAAAATTTCCGGATCATCTTGAGTCCCCGATACTGTTGATCTGCCGGCTGGCAGCAAGTGCCGTCTTGCCAGGCACGCTCTTAATCTCTTCGCGAAGCCCGATCACAAAAGCAACGATTATTCAGGCTCCTGCCAAGTGTGAAAAGGTCGAAGCCCGTCGCGAAGGCGCCGAAGTGGCCGCGCGTCAGCCTGCGCGAAGGCTTGAAAGTCTCGCTATTTCAATCTACTATAACGATTGTTATAACGCATCGGAGGCGGCTCATGTTCACCCTCAAACTCACCCAGATCGGCAATTCGGTCGGCGTCATCCTACCGAAGGAAGTACTCGCGCGGCTCAAGCTGGAAAAAGGAGGAACGGTATTCGTTACCGAGACATCTGAAGGGTTCGCGCTGACTCCGTACGACCCGGCACTCGAAGAGCAACTCAAGGCGGGTCGAGAGTTCATGAAGGAATACCGCGATACATTTCACCAGCTCGCCAAATGAACTGGCGCTGGGTAGACAAACGTGCGCTGCTCTTGTTGCATGACGAAAGCCTCGCGGAGCATGGCGGGGCCCCCGGGATCCGGGACGAGGGTTTACTCGACTCGGCGCTCGCGCGCCCGCTCAATCTCGAGGCTTACGGAACTCCCGACTTCGCCGCTCTCGCCGCCTCGTATGCAATCGGCCTCGCGAAGAATCATCCGTTCGTAGATGGGAATAAAAGGGCTGCATTTCTCGCAACCGGCTTGTTCCTCCATCTGAATGGGTACCGGCTCCAGGTGTCGCAAGCAGACGCGACCCTGACCATGCTCGCTGTCGCGGCCGGCGAAATGGACGAGGTGAACTTCGCCGAGTGGCTGCGCCGGCACTGCGTCAAGCGGTAGTCTTTCCAGACCGCCAAGGTCTGACGGATGGGGCGCTGTCGTTTAACGCAAAGGCCGGAAGAACTCGCGAATTTCCTGCGCCAGAAGCTCCGGCTGCTCGAGCGCGGCGAAGTGCCCGCCCTTCGGCATTTTGCTCCAGCGGCGGATGTCGGCGTACATTTTTTCCGCCAGCGAGCGCGGCGGACGCAGGATTTCCTTCGGGAACTCGGCGTAGCCCATCGGCACCTTGATGCTGGCACCGTCGGGGATCGGCCAGGGGCCGTGCATGCGCGCATAGTAGGGCCAAAACGACGAACCGATCGCGCCGGTCACCCAGTAGAGCATGATGTTGGTGAGCATTGCATCGCGGCCGATATAGGCATCGAGGTCGCCGCCGTGATCGCTCCAGGTGTGAAACTTCTCGACGATCCACGCCGCCAGCCCGACCGGTGAATCTGTGAGCCCGTATGCCAGCGTCTGCGGTTTGGTGCCCTGGATCCAGGTGTAGCCGACTTCTTCCTTCATCCAGTGCGCACGCTGCTCGCAGTAGCGCTTCTCTTCTTCGGTCGGCTTTTCAGGCATCGCCGTGTCGCGCCTCAGGCTAAGCAGATTGATGTGAATTCCGGCAAGCCGATCGGGGTAGGCGTAACCCAGCCGCGAGGTGACGAACGCGCCCCAGTCACCGCCCTGCGCGGCAAAGCGCTTGAAACCGAGGACGGCGGTCATCAATTCCGCGAATACTTCGGCGATCTGTTCGATCGAGAAGCGCTGCTGGTTCGGCGCAAAAGAGAAGGTGTACCCCGGCAGCGACGGCGCGACGACGGTGAACGCGTCTGCCGCGTCGCCGCCGAAGCGCGCGGGATCCGTGAGCATCGGAATCAGCTTGTGGAACTCGTGCACCGATCCCGGCCAGCCGTGCGAGATCAGCAGCGGCATTGGCTTCGGGCCTTTGCCTTCCTCGCGGATGTAGTGCAGGTCGATTCCTGCGAGCCTGACCGTGAACTGGTTGAAGCGGTTGAACCCGGCTTCCTGCTTGCGCCAGTCGTAGCCGTCGCGCCAGTACTCCACCAGCGATTTCAGGTAAGGCAGATCGGTTCCGTACTTCCATTTATTGTCCGGCACTTCGTCCGGCCAGCGCACGCGCGCGAGTCGCGACTTGAGATCGGCGAGCACGTCGTCGTTGACGTGCAGACGGAATGGTTTCGGGGCGGCGGTCATGATTTCTCCGGGTGCGTAAACAGGTCTTTACCGCAGTGGCGCAAAGGCGCAGAGGAAACGCAGAGAAAACAAGAAATGAACTTTACCGGATAAGTGGAAGAGCCGGTTGCTTGCATCAGCGGTGAGCCCCAAAACTGGCGACGATGCTCAGACCTGAACATTCATTCTGACTTGCATTCCTTTGCGTTTCCTCGGCGCCTTTGCGCCTCTGCGGTGAAGGTCTATTGAAGCCTGTCGTCGCAGGTCGATTTGTTGGCAGAGTAACCCACGCGCACCGGGCTGCCGACCAGCATCAGGAAGGTCTTCTGGATGGCGTACGCTTCGACCTCGCGGAAGTACCAGCGCTCGCAGGGCCTGGCGTCTCCGCGTTCGTGATTGATTTCCTGCACGTAGTGAACCAGTTCGTGCAACAGCACGGAACGATCGAACAGATTGGTTTCCGGCTTGAGGCGTTCATCCAGAAAAATGCCCTCTCCCGGCTGAAAGGTCGCCAGAACGCCGCACCCGGCAGTACAGGCCAACTCATGGAGCCTCTCCTTCGAAACGCGAAAGACTTCCGGCACGAACGCCGGCCGCGGGTACTTGGACAACTGATCGAGCGCGGCCAGCAAGGCCGGCACCAGTTCGGCTTCGGTGAGCGGTCGAGCGTCTCCCAGGTACTTGTCGAACGCCGTCCGGCCTTCGTCCACATAATTGCTGTACATGCCGGCGGAGTCGACGCCGTTCAGCTTTGGCTTCGCTCGTTTGTCGGCAGCGAAGGAAGGCCATGCAAAGCTGAACGCAACCAGGAGTCCCAGCAACAGAATCCGGGTCACTTCGCGGAACACAAACAATCGCATTCGAATCCTTTCCTTCGTGTCAAGGAACCATGAAGTCAGGTGGATTTCTCACCTGGGACGAGAGGTTTCTGCTGCTTCGGGTCCGCGGGCCGGGTTCGCGCATCGATGGCAGCCGCCCTGTCTTTCGCCCGCGCAAGCTGATCCGGATCGAGCCGCGCGCCGAGTTCGTCGAGGTCGCGCCGGTTGCGGCTGGCTTCGTCGGCATCCTCGGGCGGATAACGCAAAGCGGCGACGCTGTACCACGCATGCGCCTCCACGGGATCCGCGCCCACGCCGCGCCCTTCCGCATACAGCGCGCCAATGCTGTGCATCGCCGACGCATCGCCCTTGTCCGCGGCCTTGCGAAACCATTCCAACGCCGTAGCGAAGTCCTGATCGACCCCTTTTCCTGCTTCGTAGAGCAGGCCGATGTTGTACATCGCCATGCGCTCGCCCTGCTCGGCGGCGCTCTGGTACCAGGTCATCGCCATCGTCAGGTTCTTCTCGACACCGAGACCGTTCTCGTAGAGATCGCCAACGTTGTTCATCGCCCAGGCGTTGCCCAGAAACGCCGCCTGGTGCCACCACTTGAACGCCTCGCTGAAGTCCTGCTCCACACCGTGGCCGTTGGCGTACGACAGACCGATATTGTTCATTGCCACGGTATAGCCGCGCTTGGCCGCTTCCTTCCACCAGTTCAGCGCTTCAATGTAGCTTTGCTTGCCGTTGAAGCCCTTGGCCCAGAGCAGGCCGACGTTGTTCATCGCGCGAACATCGCCCTGGCGCAGAAGCTGCGCAAGGTTGGCCGGGTCGAGCATGTCCTGGCCCGGCGTGAGATTGGTGAAGGTCTCTTCCTGTTCCACCGCCCACGCGGCAAAGGACAGGCAGACAAAGGCAGCAAGAATCAGGGTCCGGGCTTTCAAGTTCACCTCCGTCAAGCAGGACCGCACGATTGTCCGGCCCAATGGATAGACCGGTACCTGAGAACCGGGTTCCTAGGTTCCTTCCAAAAGGAAGGGAACAAGGTCGCGCAATAATTCGTCCGGCGCTTCTTCGGGAATGAAATGGCCGCACTTGACCGGATGGCCGCGCACCTTGGCGGCTTTCTCCTTCCAGCAGCCGAGCACGTCGAAGAGCGTGTGCATCTTGCCGAACTCGCCCCAGATCGCCAGAACCGGGCAGGCAAGCTTTTTTCCCAGGTCGCGTTCGTCGTCGGCGATGTCCACTGTCGCCGCCGCGCGATAGTCCTCGAGTCCGGCGCGGATTGTCCCGGGCAGCCTGAAGGCGCGCAGGTATTCCTGGAACATCGGCTCCTCGATACTGTCCTGGCGAGAGCACAACGCCCGGAACATGTGCCGCAGGAATGGTTCGGCGCTGTTGGCAATCATGATCTCGGGCAGATCCGGCACCTGGAAGAAGAACCAGTGCCAGTACGCGGCAGCGAGCTCCTTGCCGGTGTCCCGGAAAACGGTGTGCGTGGGCACAATATCGAGCACTGTGAGATTTCTCACCACGTCCGGATAATCCATCGCCAACCGGTGCGCGACCCGCGCGCCGCGGTCGTGTCCGACCAGCCCGTAGCTTTTGAATCCCAGCACGGACATCGCCTCGCTGATGTCCTTCGCCATGCTGCGCTTGTCGTAACCGTCGCGCGGTTTGTCGGAGTCGCCATACCCACGCAAGTCCGGGCACACCACGGTGAACTTATCGAGCAGGCCAGGCACGACTTTGCGCCACATCTGTCCGGTCTGCGGATAACCGTGGAGCAGCACCACGGGATCGCCCTTGCCGCCGACCCACGCGTTGATGCGCACGCCGTTGGCGAGCACGGTTTGCCGGCGCATTCCTTTCATGAAGTCGCTCATCCAATACCTTTCAAGGGCAGATTGTCACCGCAGAGTCGCAGAGGGCGCGGAGAAAACCAAATACAGAAATGGGTTACTGGAACAGGAGACCCGGTTGCGCCACGATCATGGCGACAGTTCGCTTGTCGAACCCGGCGATCATTCTCTCTGCAATTGCCATCTTGTTCACGTTACGGTCTTAGCCTTCCTTTGCGTTCTCTGCGTCTCTGCGGTGAAATGTTTTTGGCGTAAATCTACTTCCCGAGATACTTGCGCAAGCGTTCCACCCCCTCTTGCAGGACGGGAATGGACTTCGGATACGAGAAGCGCACGTGCTGCTTCGCCCGATGGTCGCCGAAGTCGACTCCCGGCGCAATCGCCACGCCGGCTTTCTCCAGCACGTCCCAGCAGAACCGATAGCTGTCGGAGGCGAGCCGTTCGCCGTTCGCATAAATGTAGAACGCACCCTCCGGCATCACCGGGATATCGAAGCCCAGGCTGCGCAGTTCCGGCACCAGGAAATCACGCTGCGCGCGGAAGGCGTCGCGGCGTTGTTCCAGTAGTGCGGTGGTATCGGGATGGAAAGCGGCGAGTGCCGCCTTCTGCGCCACTTCCGAGGAAGAGATGAACAGGTTCTGCGCTAGCTTGTCCACCGCCGGCATGAATACCTCCGGCGCTACCATCCACCCCAGGCGCCAGCCGGTCATGCCGAAATACTTGGAGAAGCTGTTGATGATGAAGATGTCATCGGTGAACTCGAGTGCGCTGCGGTCGCGCTGTCCGTACGTCAGGCCGTGGTAGATCTCGTCCACGATCAGCACCCCGCCGCGCGCGCGCACCGCTGCATAAATGCGCTCGAGTTCATCGTGCGCGACCAGTGTGCCGGTCGGGTTCGACGGTGAAGCGATCAGTACCGCCGCGGTTTTCCGCGTCCAGTGCTTCTCCACCAATTTTGCGGTGAGCTGGTAGGCGGTCGACGCATCCACCGGGACGCCGACCGGATCACCTTCCATCGTGCGCACGAAGTGACGGTTGCACGGATAGCCCGGATCGGTCATCAGCACCCGGTCTCCGGGAGAAAGTAGCGCACCCATCGTCAGCAGCAGCGCGCCCGAAGAGCCAGTGGTCACGGCAATCCGCGAACGCGGCACATCCACGCCGTAGCGCGTGCGGTACCACTCCGAGATCGCGTCCCTCAACTCGGTGATGCCCAGCGACTGGGTATAGCCGATCCGGCCAGCCTGGATCGCGCGGATGCCTGCCTCTGCGATCAACGGCGGGGTAGGTGCATCGGGCTCGCCCACCACCATGTTTGAGATGCTCCGCCCCTGTGCCTCCAGCTCCCTTGCTCGCGCGATGAGTGCCATCACGTGGAACGGCTCGATTCCGGCCATGCGCGAGGCGATGTGCGGGCTGGCGTTGTGTGGAAGTTTCTCGGGGCGATTCATCCGGTCCTCGGTTTGATGCGGCGTCCGCGCCACGACCGATTGCCGGTTGGCGGACTAAGGCTTGAATTTTATGCCCCGA
>JANOGP010000099.1:0-4190 GCA_031406075.1 Betaproteobacteria bacterium | reverse complement strand
CTTGAGCGTCGAACCGGCCTGGCGCGGGGCGCGTATGCCGTCCACGTAGAAGGCGCTGGCGCTGTTTCCGGCGTTGCCTACATAGGCCAGCACCTCACCCGTCCGGTTGTCGGTCACCAGCACCGCGCCGTCCGCGACGTGCTGCTCGGCCAGCGCAGCGAGCTGCTGCTGCAGGACTTCCATCGCGAAGCCCTGCAACTCTGCATCAAGCGTGGACTGAACTCGCGTGCGCTCCGCGGAAAGCAGTTCGCGCGCGATGTGCGGTGCAAGCGACGCTCTCGGCGCGATGTTTGGCGCGCCTGGCAACGCCGCCCGTGCCAGGGCCTCGAGCTGCGGGCAGGCGAGGCCGAGCTTCATGCTCCCGGCCAGCGCGCAGGCACGCATCGACGCCGTTTCCGGTCTGCTGTTCGGGCCGCGCAACAGCACCGCGAGCAGCAGCGACTCGGGCTCATCGAGCCCGTCGGGGCTCTTCCCGAACAGCCCTCGCGATGCGGCCGCGATCCCTTGTAATTCGCCGCGGAAGGTCGAAAGATTCAAATATGCCTCGAGGATCTGGCTCTTGCTCCAGAACTTTTCCAGTTCTTTTGCTGCCTTGATCTGGTCCCACTTCTGGGACACCGTGCGCTTCTGCCTGTTCGGGCGCAGCGCCTCATCCAGGTGCGCGGCCACCTGCATGGATATGGTCGAGGCCCCGCGCGGCTGCGAGAACAACAGCGTATCGAGCGCGGCATCCGACAGCGCCAGCCAGTCCACGCCGCTGTGCCTGTAGAAGCGTTTGTCCTCGGCGCGGATGATGGTCGCAAGCGCCGCCGGCGAAATTTCCGCAAGCCTGGTCCACTCCAGGCGCCGGCCCTGCTCGACTACCCGCAGCTCGTGGATCAGCACGCCGTGGCGGTCGAGCAGCATGCCCTCTGTGGAAATCCAGCTTGCCTTGACAGTGTCGAACGCCGGCAGCGCCAGCGCCGTCTGCGCCATCAGGCTCAAACAGAGGACAACTAGACCTCTAGCCACAGAGGACACAGAGGACACAGAGAAATACTGAATCGAAAATGTCGTCACTAAAACGTCACGAAACCCCGGAAATCGATTCCGTATCCCTGTATTACTTGATGTCCTAGTGGTTTGCATTTCCTCTGTGTTCTTTGTGACCTCTGTGGCAAGAAGAATTCATGGATTCACGATGACGGCAACATTGGGCAACTCGCCAAACATCTCCGGCGCATACATAGCCTCGACGCGCGTCGGCGGCAGTTCGAAGCGGCCGGCGTTGTTCAGTCGCAAGGTGTACTCCAGGACCCAGGAGCCTTTCGGGACGAATCGATAGTAGGCACGGAAAGCATCGAAAGTCCGTTCCTCGAATGCCGGCCAGACGAAGCCGCGCTGCTGCTCGCCGGATGACAGGTTCTGCGAGTCCTTCGAGAGGCCGGTGCCGAGGATCGCCGCGCCGGCTGGCACTGGGTCATCCACCACTACCCATGCCATGTCGGATTGCGATTCCAGTTCCAACTTTACCCGCACCACGTCGCCACGGTTGAACTGTCCTGGCTGCAGTTCTCCTGGCACTTTGGACTCAACCGGCGTGACTGTTCTCACGACTCTGAATCCGCTCGACAGCACCGTTTTCAATGGAATCGCCGCGCGGCTCTGCACAGTGATCCACGGCTTGCCGGTGCCGGACTGGATCACCGACAGTTGCGCCTCAGCCGGCGGCCACTTGAATTCCAGCGCGCCTCCCTGCGCCTGACTGGCCCAGTCGAGCATGCCTTGCTGCCCGTCGAGCCGCGCCTGGGTCTGTCCCGTCACCGGTTCCGACTCGAATTTTGCGGAAAATTTTTCCATCGCCAGCACCCCCCAGGCATTGGCCACCGTGGTATTCCAGCGGCCGCGCTGCTGCCTGCCGAGCGCGCCGCGAACGAGCCGTGGCATGTCCTCGCGCCATTGGTCCGCATCAAGGAAAGTGAGCAGCGTACGGTTTGCATTTACGTCCCCGGAGATCATCAGCCACCACAAATAGTCCATGCGTTCGGTGGAGAATCCCATGGTCGTGCCCTGGAAGTTCAGTCTCGAGCGCACGATCTGTTCGGCTTCGGCAAGGCGCTGGTCGCGATCTTTCAGCGCATCGCCGCGTTTCATCAACCCGTACCAGTCCAGCACCGCCGAAGTCGGCCACAGGTTCGGCTCTGCCGCGATCGAGTCGAGCCAGCCCGGCTCGATCGCCTGATAACGCGACACGGCTTCCAACGCCGCCACCTTGCGGATGGTCAGGTCTGCGGTCGGCAACGGCGAATCGCGCCTGACCCGGCCGGTGACGAAAGCGCTCAGCGCGTTCTGCATCCTTGCGCGTGCGTCCTCGGGAACGCTCCAGCCGGATTCGTGCGCGATCGCCAGGATGTAAGCGGTCAGCGTGTCACTGCCGGTGCGTTCCAGTGCGAAATACTTGGCGAAGCCGTCCCGGTCGAGAAACGAAGGCAACGCGTCCATGGTTCGCTGCCACAACGCCTGGTCGCGCAGCGCGATCGCGCGCGATATGCGCTGTTCGAGGCAGGTGTAGGCATACGCGCCCATGTATTCGCGCACGCCCGGCGGCGGGCCGGCAAGCTTCGGTGCCAACGCAATGCTCAGTCCGCCGCGTTCGGGCAGCGCGCCTTCGGGGATCCTCACCGCGAGATCCAGAGACTGATCGAGCTGGGCAAGCGTGGCTTGAAAAGTGCGGACCGGTATCGCGGCGATCACCTTCTGCGATACCTTGAGCCTGTCCGCAACCACCTTGCCCGATGCCGCCAGTTCCGACGCGGTGAGTTCCCAGCGCAATACATCCGCATTCACGGGCACCGTCGCCTCCCAGCCAACATCGCGCGCCTCCCCGGCGGCGAGCGTCATGCGCGAGGCCGGAAGCGCCTGGCCTTCCACGCTTCCGTTCACTTCCACGTCCATCACGCGCTCCGAGGCGTTGCGAACGGTGAAACGCGACTCGAAACGGTCGCCCTGGCGCACCAACGGCGGCAGACCGGAGAGCAGCATCAGGTCCTGCGTGGCGCGGATCGATGTTTCGCCGGTGCCGAACATTCCGGTGCCGGACTCCGCGACCGCGATGATGCGGAACGAAGTGAGCGAATCTTTGAGCGGAATGTCCACTACCGCCCTGCCCTTTTCGTCCAGCGGCACCCGCGCCTTCCACAGCAGCAGCGTGTCGAAGAGTTCCCTGGCAGTCTGGCGCCCCCCGCCGCCGCCCTGCGGCAACGCCTTGCGCCCGTAGTGGCGCTTGCCGACTACTTGCATGGACGCCGTCGAGGTATCCACCTCGAGTCCGCGCGGCCGCATCATCGCATCCAGAAGTGTCCATGAGTCATTGGGCAACAGCTCGAGCAGGCCTTCGTCGACCGCGGAAATCGCCACTTCACCGGACTTCACCGCCACCGGTTTTCCGCCGGCACGCTGCGTCACCTGTACGATGACTCGCGCCTTCTCGCGCACTTTGTACGCCGGTTTGCCGGCGCTGACTTTCACGCCCAGTTCGTGCGCCCGCCAGCCGACGCTGATCTCCGCTACGCCCATTTTGAATGCGGGCTTTCCGAGGTCCACCAGCGCAGTGGGCTGCAAGTCCGCAATGCGCCCGCGCACCACCAGCACCGATACGAAGACGTTGGGTGCGTGATTGCCCTTTATCGGCACCTTCACCACTGGCGCGGCTCCCGAGAGCAGTTGCACGAAGGATTCGATCACGCCCTCCCGCTCGATCGTGATCAGCGCGGTGGCCGTCTGGAACGGCATGCGCACCTGCAATTGCGCGGTCTCGCCCGGTTCGTAGCGTTTGCGCTCCGGGATCACGTCGATGCGATCGTCGTTGCTCTGGTCGAACCACCAGGCGTCCTTGCCAGCAACCCAGGCAGAGCCGTTGGCGTAGGCGATGTTGCCGTCGCGGTCTTTCGTTTCCGCGGCCATGAGGATGTTGCCGGAAACCGGTGGCTTCACCGCGCAAAACAGCCGTCCGCGCTCGTCGGTCTTTCCGGCGCAGGTGACGTCAAGCTGCTTCACCTCGGCGCCACTCTCGTATCCATAAAATCCGCCCACCAGGCGCTTTCTGTGGGTGAACATGTTGCGCACGTAAAGCTGCACTTTTATCTGCTGGTTCTTGATCGGCTTGCCCGCCAGGTCAAGCGCGATCACCTGGAATTTGAGCTGTTCCTGCG
>JANOGP010000081.1:0-4583 GCA_031406075.1 Betaproteobacteria bacterium | reverse complement strand
GCCGCGCGAGCCGCCTGTCACAATTGCCGTGCGTGATTCTGCTGTCATCGCCGTTTCTCCCTTTGCCGATCGCATCTTCCATCGGGTACGCTACCACGTAACGGGCGGTTTATGGTTCGCCCCGCCAGTTCCAGTCACGGTCACAAATCCGCCGGGAGGCCGCCATGCCTAGGACACTTCAGCAGTCCGTCGTTCTGCCCGCATCACCCGCGAAGCTTTTTTCGATGTACATGAACCCGAGGACCCACGCCGCCTTCATCGGCGAGCCGGCGAAAATCTGCCTGAAGGGGTTTGATGGGGGGCACGCAGCACTCGCCTCAGGTAACTCCTGAGGCGGGTTCAGGAATATACTGATTCATACGAGTTTCTTGCTTGGTTGAGAATTCAAGCAAATGGTAACGGGTCCGAACGTACGGGAATGATGCTCCGGTCAACAATCTGGCGGCCTGACGGCGAAGCAGCGTATACGGCGGTTGTCAACAGCGCCCGCACCATCATCACAAGCCCCGCGTCCTCACCCCTGAAGCACGCTATTGACTGCTGTATAAGTAATGTCCTATTTGAGGCGCAAAGAAAGAGGGCAGTGTTTGATGAAGGAGCGCAATAAAGGTTCGTCATCGCCGATCGCGAGGGTGGCCACTTGGGTCTGGGCGAGTAGCTCATCAAGCTCACTGGGTGCGAAGTTCGCCAAGGGATTGGACTTGGTGTGACCCCAGATCAACTCCACGGGATTGAGTTCGGGTGCGTAGGGCGGCAGCAGATGGGCGCTCACGCGGGGGCGGTTGCGCAACAGCCAAGCGGCGACGGGCGCGCCGATGTGGGCGCCCAGTCGATCCCAGATCAGGGCCATCGGGACGCGCAGGGCACGGCGCAGTTGCATGACGAATGCGAGGATCGATTCACCGTCGAAATTGGCATCGGGCAGAAGCCCAAAGTAGGCGCGTACGCGGCGGCGCCGGGGCGAAATTACCAGAGCGCCGATCACGGAAACCTTGCGCCGCGAACGGCCGCGCTGCCTCAGAACGGGGGTGTGGCCGCGTGGCGCCCAAGTGCGCCGCACCAGCGGCGCCATCAGGAACCCTGCTTCGTCGATGAAGACGATCGCCGCGCCGAGGCGGCTGGCGTTTTTTTTACCCGAGGCCAGTCCTCATGCACCCAGCGCCGGATGGCCTTCTCATCGCGCTCCAAGGCGCGGCGCGTGGGCTTTTGCGCACTCCAATCCAACTCGTGCAGCAGCCGCCCGATATGATCGACGTGATAGCGCACACCAAAGCGCCGCTCGATCAGCTCAGCCACCCGTGGACAGGTCCACAGATCGGTGTGAAACCCTGCCGCCTGGGCACCCTTGAGCAGCAACGCTTCGAGCTTGGTCCGGTGCTTGGCCTGAAGCTTCAATGGTCGCCCCGGGGCGGGCTTCGCGCGCACTCCTGCCTTACCTTGGGTGCGCGCGGCTGCCTTCCAGCGCCGCACACTGCGCCGATCCACGCCCACGCGCCGGGCAACCTCGACCGGCTGCAATCCCTCTTTGAGCAGCGCCAGCGCGCGCACACGACGATGTTCGAGTTCTTCTGGACTTCCGGTGGGCCTCATGAAGCACCTCCGGAGCACAGTATAGGACATTAATTACGCAGGAATCAATAGTCGTGCAGAGCGATCTGCTGGGGCTGATGTGGATCACGCTCGCCGACCCGGCATCCTCCGGCGGCGAGACTGATACGCCGATGAATGGCAGGCAGCAATTAGCGATTGCGCTCTCGGAGCAGATCGCGTTGGCGTTGAGCAATATCCGGTTGCGGGAGAATCTTCGCCAGCAGACAATCCGGGACGCCCTGACCGGACTGTACAACCGGCGTTTTCTCGAAGAGTCGCTCAACCGGGAGATGGCGCGGTGCAAACGCAATGGGGCAATTTTCAGCGTGCTGATGATGGACGTCGACCATTTCAAGCGCTTCAACGACACGCACGGCCATGACGCCGGGGACAGCGTATTGCGCACCGTGGGACGGGTGTTGCAGGAAAGCAGTCGGGAAGGCGACATCGCCTGCCGATTCGGCGGCGAGGAATTCGTGATCGTTCTGCCGGATACCGACCGGGAGGGAGCAGCCACACGGGCCGGGCGCATTCTCGCTGCCGTGCGGGACTTGCATGTCACTCACAACGGCAAGGCGCTGGGATCGATCACCGCGTCCATCGGTCTTGCCATGCATCCGCAGAACGGCGAGACGGTGAAGGCGTTGATTCAGTCAGCCGACAAGGCCCTGTACGCGGCCAAGGGAGCCGGCCGCGACAGGATCGTCGTCGCAGCGTAACGGGGGCCGAGTGCGCAGTGCTCGGTGCCCAGTGCTCAGTGCTCAGTGCGCAGTACCCGATGCGAAGTACAGAGTGCCGAGGCCTGAGGTCTGAGGTCTGAGCAATGATTTCTCACTGAGTCCCGAGTCCTGAGTCCTCGCATTTCACTCGTTTCAGCCCTCACACTTCGTCGCGCCAGATCTGATCTTCCCCTTCGAACAGGCGATTGGCTTCCTCCGGTCCCCAGCCGCCTGCGGCGTAGGTGTGAATGAAATCGCGTTCCTGCTCCCAGAACCTGAGTATCGGATCGACGACCCGCCATGCCCACTCCACCTCGTCGAAGCGGATGAAATTGGTGGCATCGCCGCGGATGATGTCGGCCAGCAACGCCTCATACGCATCCGGCTGCGGTTCGTGATCCTGCCGGTAACCGGCGTTCATCTGGATCACCCGCGTCTGCATCCCCTGTCCCGGCTGCTTGGCGTGGATTTCCAGGTGCATGCTTTCGTCGGGTTGGATGCTCAGCAGTATCCAGTTCGGCGTCATGTTTTCCAGAGGTGTTTCCCGGAACAACTGCTGCGGCGGGTGGCGCAGCCGCAGCGCGATCAGCGATGCCTGCCTTGCCAGGCGTTTTCCCGTGCGCAGATAGAACGGCACCCCGCGCCAGCGCCAGTTGTCGATGAAGAATTTCGCGGCGATGTAGGTCTCCGTGATGGAATCCTTCACGACTCCGGACTCGTCCTGGTAGCCGGGCACCTGTTTCCCGTCCAGCGTGCCGGCGCCGTATTGCGCGCGGAAGGCATGGGCGTGAACCGCGCGCCGCGGGACCGGCCGGATCGAGCGCAGGACCTTCACTTTCTCGTCGCGCAGCGTGTCGGCTTCCAGCGCCGCCGGCGGTTCCATTGCCACCAGGGTGAGCAACTGCATGAGGTGGTTCTGCAACATGTCGCGCAACGCACCGGCCTTGTCGTAGTAGTCGGCGCGGTTCTCGATACCGGCCTGCTCGGCTACGGTGATCTGGACATGGTCCACGAAGTTGCGGTTCCACAGCGGCTCGATCATCAGGTTGGCAAAGCGGAACACCAGCAGGTTCTGCACCGTTTCCTTGGCCAGGTAGTGATCGATTCGGTAGATCTGCTGCTCGTCGAAGTGGCGGTGCAGCAGTTGGTTCAGCGCCTGCGCACTTTCCAGGTCCACGCCGAAGGGCTTCTCGACCACAATGCGGTGCAAGCCTCGCGGCCGGTTCAGGCCGGCCGCGGCAAGATTTCCGGTTACGGCGCTGAAGTCCTCGGGCTTGATGGCCAGATAGAACACCATGTTCGAGCACACGCCGGTCTTTGGTTTGCCGAGTTCCTCGAACAGGCGCCTGAAGGACTCGGCGTCCTGAAGGTCTCCGCGTACATAGCTGAAACGAGCGGCAAATCTGGCGAAACATTCCGGTGTAAACTGCTTTCCCAGCTTCGGGCGGAGAGTCTGCTCCATGTGCGCCTTCCAATCCGCATCAGCCCATTCCCGGCGCGCAAACGCGATAAAGTTGGTCACCTCCGGCAGCCGCCCGTCCAATTCCAGGCGATACAGCGCCGGCAGCAACTTGGTGGCGGCGAGATGCCCGGTGGCGCCGAAGATCACGAAACTGCAGGGAAAGAGGTCACTCTCGGGATTCATTGGTTTGTTGGCGCCACTATGGACTTGGGAATTGGTGCTCGGTGCGTAGTGCTCAGTGCTCAGTGCTCAGTGCTCAGTGCTCAGTGCTCAGAAAAGTCTAAGCCCTTCTTCGTGTCCTTGGTGCCTTGGTGGTTCGCCCTGCTTCTCAATAGCGCCGTGGGCTGCCGTAGGACTCGTCGAACAACGAGAAAGGCGGCGTGCGGCCCACCAGGCTTTCGATCAGCATCAGTTCGAGGTCGTCGTGGTTCTTGAAAGGCGCGGGCACGATGCGCCTGCCCTTGTCGGGCTTGGACAGAACGTAGCGCGGCGAGTCGTGATGGAAGGAGACGATGGTCTCGGAAATCGTCGGATCGTCCGCCGCCGCAATGTCGGTCTCGCCGTAACAGGTGCAGACGTAAGTCTGGTCGGGCTCGGCCTCGACGTACAGGCCGGTGCCGCGAATGCCGACGATCGCATTGGGGCCGGCGACCGTGCGCGGTCCTCCACCGTACACGGAGAGCAGCGCGCCGGTTATCAGCCGTAGCAGGTTGACGATAGTGTCGTTGCCCTTCATTTCCAGCCTGCTGTCGGCGCGCAGAAGAAAAGCATCCGAGCCCACGACAAAGATGGCCTGCGCACCCTTGCCCGTT
>JANOGP010000030.1:0-7768 GCA_031406075.1 Betaproteobacteria bacterium | reverse complement strand
CTCGCGGAAGCCCGCGCGAGGCGGGATGCCGAGCAGGCGCTGCATGCGGCAGCCAGTGCCCGATTGGTCGCCGATGCGCAAACCGCGGCGGTGAAAAGCGCGCGCATGCAGGCCGAACGCCAGGCCAAGGAGCTGGCCGAGGCGCGCATCGCTGCCGAAAGCGAGGCTGCGGCGGCCGCAAGGGCAAAGTTTGTCGCCGAGAGCGAGGCGCTGGTCGAAGCGGAAGCCCGCATCGAGGCCGAGCGCAGGGCTGAGGTCGCGGCCAAGGCGAAGCTGGAAGCCGAGAGCAAGGCGCTGATCCAGGCCAAGGCGCGGCAGGAAGCCGAGCAGTTACTGGAAGTGGCGATCGCTTCCCGCGCGCAGGCGGATGCCGTAACTGCGACGCTCGCCGCCGAGCGCGCGCAAGCCGACCGGCAGGCGCGTGAGCAGGCCGAAGCGCGCAGCGTCGCCGAGCGTGAAGCCGAGGCCGCGACCAAGGCAAAAGTGGAGGCCGAGCGCGAAGCTGAAGCCGCCGTCGGAGCCAGGATCGAAGCCGAGCGCGAGGCGCAAAGCCGTGCCACAGCGCGCCTGGCCGCAGAACGCGAAGCCACAGTGGTGCTCAAGGCCAGGCTCAAGGCAGATCGCGATGCCGACACCGCAGCGAAGGCGGCGAGCGAAGCCGAAGCCATCGCCCTCGCGCAAGCCCGGGCGAGGCGTGAAGCGGAGCAGGAGCTGGAAACTGCGGCCGCTTCCCGTGCGAGGGCCGACGCCGAAGCCACGGCAATTGCGGCCGAGCGCGTCAAAGTCGAGGGCCTGGCGAAGGCCCAGGCCGAAACGCGGGCCAGTGCCGAACTCGAGGCCGCAGCCGCGGCGAAATCGAAACTCGCGGCGCAGACACAAGCGCAGGCGGAAATCGAGGCGCGAATCGAAGCTGAACGCAGGGCCGAAGCCGCGACCAGGGAGAAGCTAGAAGTCGAGGGCAAGGCGCTCGCCAAGGCAAAGGCAAGGCACGATGCCGAGCAGGAACTGGAAGCCGCAGCGCTCGCGCGGTCGCAAGCCGATGCCGAAGCGGCGAAGGTTGCAAACGAACGTGCGCAAAGGGAGCGGACGGCACGGGAACGGGCCGATGCGCGCATGGCTGCGGAAGACGCCGCGGCAAAGGCTGCCTCCCTGCGGGAAGAGGCGCAGCGAAGCGCCGAGCGCGACGCCGCGGCGCGGCTACGTATCGAAGAGAAGGCCACGCTGGCGGCGCAGCAGCGCAGCAAGGTCGAGCAACGCATGGCAGCGGAGGCGCGCGAACGCGCCGATCGGGATCTCGCGCTTCAGGAAGCCATCGCCCGGCGCGCCCGGCAAGATGCCGAAGCGCTGGAACAGGTAAAGAAGCACGAGGAGGAGATCGGACGCGCAGCGGCGGCCGCGAAGTCGAAGCTCGAGACCGAAAGGCTGCAAATCGAGCAGGCAAAGCTGCTGGAGGCAGCCGAGTCGCGGGCGGCACAGGCGGCTGCACAGGCGGCTAAGCTCGATGATCGGGACAAGGCGCTCACGCAGCAGCGCGTGGAGGCGGAAGTGCGCGCGACCGAAGCGGCGCAGCGGCGGCAGCAGGCCGAGGAGCGCCGCGCGGATGCGGCGCACCGCAAACTTGAAGCCGAACAGGCGTTGGCCGCCACGATCGCCGCGCGAGTCAGGATCGAACGCGACGCGGCCGAGAGCCGGCAAAAGCGGCTGGCCGACTCGGCGCAACGCAAACTCTTGCGCAACGACCGTTACGGCTTCGTCCTCGCAAGTGCCTGGCATGCCGCGCGCGGCACGACGGGTGTTCTTTTGATTATTGCGATTGCGCTGGTTATCGGCGTAAACGCCCTCATGACCGAATCGCGACCGCCGAAAGACTCAACCGCACTGCCTTCCAAATCCGTCGAGCGCGCCGCAGGAATCGGGCGCGCAAGCGTTCTCTTCTTCAAGAGCGACAAAGACCTCGACGCATTCGCTGTTCGCGTACAGAAAACACCCGAGCCGCGCGACAAATCACCACAGTAATCGGCCCTCGGCCCTCGGGTCTCGACTCGTCACGATCGTCACGCGTTTATCTCGTCACGCGGTCACCTCGTCACGGCCTTTCACTCGGCCCTCGTCCCGGCCATCCCGTCTGTTTGACCCGGGAGGTTTGAAGATAATACGAATATTCGTATAATCCGCTGATGAAACCCCTGCGCTTCGCGGGTAGTGCAAGGGAGGACCTTTCCGGTTTTAAGGAGCAGGGCATGGTGGGAAAAATCAGAAAGTCCAGCGGCAATGTTTTCATCGACCTCGGGTTCCCGCCGCACGAGGCGGCGGTGATGTTGCTGCGTGCGCAGCTGGCCGAAGCCTTGCGCAGTTGGATGGAGCAAAACGAACTAACGCAAGCGCAAGCGGCTCGAAAGCTGGGCATCTCGCAGCCTCGGTTCTCCGAAATTACTCGCGGCAAGGTGGAATTGCTTTCGCTCGATTATCTCGTAGGACTTTGCGCGAAAGCAGAGATACCGGTCAAGATGCGCCTGGCCGCCTGACAGATCCCGGGTGGCAAGCTCCGAGTCCGATTCTACGTTTTGCGCACTAGGCGCCATCTTTTTCCCTCAGCCCTCAGCACACAGACCAAGAATCCTTTGACAGGTGCCCCGCCCCCGTGGACGACTATTGCGTCTGTACAGTAGTATGAGCAGGTGCCGACCGTCCTCAGAATAGGATCCTTTCGAATCCATTTCTATTCCGACGAGGGAGAAGAACCCGCGCACATCCATGTCGATACCGGGGATGGTGAATGCAAGTTTTGGCTGGACCCGATAGTGCTTGCTCGGAGTATCAACGTCGCCCCCGTAGAAGTGAGAAAAATCGAAAGACTCGTTTTTGAACATCGGACTTTGCTGATGGAGCGATTCCATGAATTCCACCGCCGCTGAATTCGAAGTGCTCGCCTCGCGGGCATGGGTAGACCGCCGAACGGTTTTCGTCGAACTGACAGACGGACGGCAACTGGGGTTTCCTGCAGACCGTTTCGACCGTTTGAGCCGGGCAACCGACGAGCAGTTGCAGAATGTCAAATTGCGTCTTAACGGCTATGCATTGCGCTGGGAAGAGCTTGATGAGGACATTACCGTTCGCGGCATTCTCGAGGGCAGATTTCAGCGCGCATTGTCAACGGCGGCGTGAAGCCTGGACATGGCTGCGAGGGGCCCCGTCTGTGGATATTCGATACGACGAGAAGGAAGACATACTCTTCGTCAGATTCAGTGATGAGGCGATTGTCAGGGATGTGTCCCACGGCTGGAACGTCAATGTCGGCATGACAGCGAAAGGCATTGGGCAGATCACCATTCTCGATGCCAAGGCCTCCGATCTGCTTCCCATCCACATTCCGCCTGAGCTGGCAACGCACTGAGCATCCATGGTTCGTCCGCGATCAAGGCTAGTCCCGAGTCCTTGCCTTTACTCAGTCCTCAGCCCTCATCCCTGGCCCCTTGTCCTTCGTCGCACCGAGCACTGAGGACTATCTTTTTCCCTCAGTCCTCGGGTTTCGCCCCGTCACGGCCTTTCACTCGGTCCTCGGCCCTCGAACCTCGGCCCTTCACTCCGGCGTCAGCCGCAGCTTCCGTACCAACTTCCCATACGTTTCCCACTCCTGTCGGACGAACGCGGCGAACGCGGCCGGTGAAGTGACCGCGGCTTCCGCGCCGGTCGCGGCGAGATGCGCCTGCACCGTGGGCGTGGCAAGCGCCGCCGCGATCACGCGGTTCAGTTTGTCGATCAACTCGGCGGACATCCCGGCGGGCGCGAAGAAGCCGGTCCACGTTTCGAGATCGTAAGTGGGATAGCCGGACTCCACGATAGTCGGGACTTCGGGCAGGATCGCGGCGCGGGTCCGGCTGGTCACCGCCAGCGCGCGCAGATTCCCGGCTCTGATGTGGGGGAGCGCCACGACATAGCCGCTCATCATTACCGGCACGCGTCCCGCAAGCACGTCGGTCAGAGCCTGGCCGTCACCCCGGTAAGGCACGTGCAGCAGCTCGATGCCGGCAACCTGCTTGAACAACTCCGCCGCGAGATGTGGTAGCCCTCCGGTGCCGCTCGACGCATAGCTCGGCGCCTGGGACTCGCGGCGTGCCAGCGCGACCAGTTCTTTTACCGAAGTAACCCCGAGGCTGGGATGCGCAGACAGCACCATCCCGGAAACATAGGCCTGTGTGACCGGCGTGAAATCCCTGATCGGATCGTAGCCGGCGTTTGGATAAATGTGCGGGCTGATCACGTGGCTGTTGTTGGTGAACAGCAGCGTCGAGCCATCGGGCTTCGAGTGGGCCACCGCCAGGGCGCCAATGATGCCGCCCGCGCCAGGCCGATTCTCGACGATGACCCGCTGCTTGAGCCGCTGGCCGATCGCATCCGCGATCACCCGGCCGCGCGCGTCGAGGCTGCTGCCCGCAGTGACCGGAACGATGATGCGAATCTCGTTGGGCAGGTTTTCGGCGTGCAGCCACGTTGCTGCAAGAAGCAACAAACAAGCTGCGCACGATGGCGGCAGTCGCATGGCACACCTCCCCGGGTATTGTCCGCTTTCGAGAGTGACCCGGAAACCGTCAGGCTTGGTTCCTCGCCCCTCGCCCCTGGAATCTCGGCCCTCGGCCCTCGGGTCTCGCCTCGTCACGCCGTCACGTTCGTCACGCCGTCACGCGGCCACCTCGTCACGCGCTTATCTCGTCACGCGGTCACCTCGTCACGCGGTCACCTCGTCACGCGGTCACCTCGTCACGGCCTTTCACTCGGCCCTCGACCCTCGACCCTGTCGTGTAACATGACCATCTGAATGACCAACAAGGAATAATCCCATGAGCACCTATAGCGTGGCCGAGGCCAAGGCACGAATGAGCGAGTTGCTGGATCGCGCGGAGAAAGGCGAGAAGGTCGTCATCAGCCGCCGCGGGCATCCCGT
Source organism: Betaproteobacteria bacterium (assembly GCA_031406075.1). Classification (GTDB taxonomy): domain Bacteria; phylum Pseudomonadota; class Gammaproteobacteria; order Burkholderiales; family JACQAP01; genus JACQAP01. Next base: position 2,826 of record JANOGP010000030.1, on the reverse strand, counting down.
TGCCGAGCTGGCGCCGGTGAAGCCCGTCAAACCCGGTGTCGATTTCGCGCGCCTGCGGGCGCTGCGTGACGTCATGCCCAAGGCGAAGACGCCGGCGGGCAAACTGGTCCGGAAAATCCGCGACCAAAGGTACTGATTGATCTATCTCGACACCAGTCTCGTTGTCGCGCTTTGCGTGCCGGAGCCGGACTCGGACCGGGTCGAGTCGGTCCTGGCTGCGGTGGTCGAGCCGCTCTGCACCAGTGAGTGGACCCGGGTGGAATTCACCAGCGCGATCGGCATCGAGGTGAGGGATCGCGAACTGAGCGAGCCGTTGGCGCGCCGCGCGCTGGCCGATTACTACGAGGCGTTCGAACCGGGCGTAACGATTATCACACCGTCGCGCGAAGACTATGTTCGGGCGGCCTGGTATCTGCAGGACATCAAGTCCGGGCTTCGCGGCGGCGACGCGCTGCATGCCGCCGTAGCCGAGAATAACCGGGCGAACCGCCTGCTGACCTTGGACAAGGTCTTCGTCAAGGCAGCCCGGCAAATCGGCGTGCCGGTCAGCATGCCCTGGTAGGCGCGGCACTTCATCCCTCGTCCCCCGCCCCTCGTCCCTGTTTTTCTTCACCCTTCACCCTCACATGCACCCGGAGGGGTGTCATCCTTCCGCCCTCATCCTTACTTTTTCTCGCCCCTCACGAATCCGATGCAAGAGCCGGCGGCATAACGGATCGATAGCGGTGGGGCCCCTTGCGTCGAAGGACTTTCTAAGAGGTAACACTAATGTTACTATGACCCATGCCGATGGTCCGTGTGTTCGAATACCTGGATCCGCAAGGCCGCTCGCCCTATGCCAAGTGGTTCAACGGACTGAATGGCGAGGCAGCGGCGAAGGTCGCATCTGCGGTTTATCGGCTCGCCAGCGGCAATTTCTCGAACGTCAAAAGCGTTGGGGCGGGCGTGTTCGAAAGGAAATTGGACTTTGGTCCCGGTTACCGCATCTATTTCGGCAAGGACGGCGATACGGTCGTGATACTGCTGGGCGGCGGCAGCAAGCAGCGTCAGCAGGATGCAATCGAGGCGGCGAAAGAGCGTTGGGTTGACTACCGGCGTCGCCGCGGCAATTAGAATCGAACGATTTGGAGGCAACGTGGCGCTGACAAAAGATTTCAAGAGCACGATCCTGGTACGTGCGCAGAATGATGCGCGGTTCCGCGAGTCTCTTTTTACTGAGGCAATCAATGCCTATCTTTCCGGGGACACCGGCACGGGCAAGGCGATACTGCGTGACCTTGTGAATGCCACTGTCGGCTTCGAGGGTCTGGCCGCCGAGATCAAGAAGCCCAGCAAGAGCCTGCATCGCATGTTGGCACCACACGGCAATCCGAGCACTGAGAACTTTTTCGGGATTGTGAGCGTGCTGCAAAAGAAGACCCGCATGAAACTTCGCGTTACGACGAAGGCAGCCTGATTGCGAAATCAGGAACGTGCTTTTCAGCACTCCGCACGCAGCACCGCCTCTGTTTGTCCCTTTCAACCTCAAATGCACCCGGAGGGGTGTTATGGCCGAAGGCCGGTATCCCCTTGCGGGGCACCCTCACATGCACCCGGAGGGGTGTCACGCCTTCACTTCTTTTCGGCCCTTCACAGTCCTGCTGTCTGGTATGATTAATTCACACCGTCGACAAAAGGGGTGACCCATGGGCACCGCGGTCAAGAAAACCATCTCCCTGCCACCGGATCTCGCGAGGGATGCCGAGGCGCTCGCCCGCGCGGAAGGCAAGACGCTTAGCGCTGTCATTCAGGACGCCTTGCGCCTTGCGGGCATTGAGCGTCGTCTCCAGGAGTTGCGTGACCTGCAAGGCTACTGGAGCCGGCAGGCCCGCGCGAAGGGCATCCTTTCCGAGCAGGACCTGGAACGCTACCTTCGCCAATGAAGGTCGTCTTCGACACCAACATTCTGGTGTCGGCGCTGGTGTTTCCAGGTGGGCGCGCAGACATCGCGCTTCGCCGGATCATCGAAGAAAGAGACCGGCTTCTCCTCTCCAAGCCGATTCTGGATGAACTGCTCGGCATCCTTGCGCGGAAATTCTCGCGCGATAGCGAAGAACTTTCGCACGTTGCGGTGTTTCTTTCCGACCTGTCTATTGTCGTCAAGCCTCGGCGCAAGCTTGCGGTTCTCGCCGATGACCCCGATAACCGGATTCTGGAATGTGCCGTTACTGGCGGCGCGGACGCGATCGTGACCGGCGACAAGGCGCTTCTGGACCTCAAGACTTTTCGCAAAGTGAAGCTGCTCAGCCTCCGGGCGTATCTTGAAGAGGTCCTTTGATCTGGCCGCGTGCCTTTCCCTCGTCCCTCGCCCCTTATGGTCGAAGACCGGTATCCCCTTGCGGGGCATCCCTATTTTTCTTCACCCTCACATGCACCCGGAGGGGTGTCACTCCTCACCCTTCACCTGTCACTCGTCACTATTCTTCGTTCGGTATAAAATGCTTACAATGTAATTACGTCATCAGTTTGCGCGGAGGGAAGGTGTATGGAAGCGAAGGTGGTCAGGATCGGCAATTCCCAGGGCGTTCGCATTCCCAAGGCCGCGCTGCAGCAGACGCGGCTGTCGGCCGGGCAGCGCGTTCGACTCGAGGTCGTCGAGGACACTATCGTGATCCGGCCCGATCGCAAGGTCCGGCAGGGGTGGAAGGAAGCGTTCGCCAAGGCAAACGCGGCGGATACCGAGGACTTGTGGCAGGGCGTGCCGCACGATGAAGCCTGGGACGAGTAATCCTGTCGGCCGCAAGTCCTTCCCGCGTCGCGGCGAGATCTATTGGGTGGCGCTCGACC
>JANOGP010000381.1:0-2397 GCA_031406075.1 Betaproteobacteria bacterium | reverse complement strand
GGACCGGAAACGTTGAAGGAATTCGGGGTGGCGGCAAAGCGTCGTATACATTAATATATAACGGTGGCGAAGATTAGTCTGCGTGCCTGCGGCACGTCAAGGGAAACGCTGAATGGATGGACTGATCAGGACTCGGGCTGCGGGGTCATGAGGCGGGTGAACGCGGTAATTTCCTTCGAAACGGCTGCCGAGGCCTTTGCATCCATTTCGCGGTAGCGCCGCAGTACTTCCTTGCCCAGCTCGGTGATTCGGGCCCCGCCCCCCGCTTTGCCACCGGTCAGCGTCCCTACCACCGGAGACTTGAAACACTGGTTCATGGTGTCCACCAGCAGCCAGGCACGGCGATAAGACATTTTCATGCGCCTCGCTGCGGCAGAGATGGAGCCGGTTTCGCCGATCGCCTGCAACAAATCGGCCTTTCCCGGACCCATGGCGATGGCTTTGCGGAACATGATGCGAATCTGCGGCCTCAGATTGCCTTTTACCGCACGTTTCCTCGACCTGGCCTGCGCCATCGGGATCTGCGCGATCAGGACCAGCGGTCTGCGGCAGCGTCGTCGCTCTCGCGTGCCCCGACCCAGCGCGCGCCAGCGGGCGTCCGCTCCTTTTTCCAGAACGGCGCGCGCGTCTTGAGATAATCCATCAGGAACTCGCAAGCCTGGAAGGCCTCGCCGCGATGCGCGCCGGTGACCACAACCAGGACGATCTGGTCACCCGGTTTGAGCGTACCGACACGATGTATGACCAGCGCATCGTAAACACTCCAGCGCGACAGGGCCTCGGCGACCATTTTTTCCAACGCCTTCTCGGTCATGCCAGGGTAATGCTCGAGCGTCATTTCGGCGACGTGGTCGCCGTCGTTAAGGTCGCGCACCACACCAATGAAACTTGCCACTGCGCCGACCTTGGGCTTGCCGCGGCGCATCGCCGCAATCTCGGCGCCGATGTCGAAGTCCCCGGTCTGTATGCGTACGGTCATGCTAGCTAGCCCCCTGTCACCGGCGGCATCAGCGCCACCACATCGCCGCTTCTGATGGGGGTATCGGCGCCCGCCATGTCCTGGTTGACCGCAATGAGAACCGGCTTGCCAGGCGCCAGCTCAAGCGCCCAGGCTGCGCCTCTCTGCCTGAGCCACGCCGTCAGGCCGGCAACGTCCTTCACCGACTCGGGAACGGCGATCTGTTCGCTGTCACAGCCGAACGCTTCCCGCAGCCGCGCGAAATACAGCACCTCTATAGTGGTAATGCGGGTGTCGTCTGGTTTCATATCTGGATATTATCCCCAACTTGCCGGTTCAGCGCATTGCGACATGGCTCAGGATGAACCGGGCAATGCCCTCGTAGTCGTCCAGACCGAATCGGGGCAGCCGGGTTTCGAGATCGACATCGGTGGCAATCGCGACGATATGCGGGTCGTCCGGATACAGCAACGGCTTCTCGGCGGCACGACGATGGATCTCGATCTTGGGAATCGGCTGCTGCTTGAATCCTTCCACCAGCACCAGGTCGCAGGGTGAAAGCCGTTCCAGCAATTGCGGCAACTCCGGCTCGGCTTCCTTGCGCAATTCGTGCATCAGCACCCAACGTGCGCTCGAACTCACCAGAACTTCGGTGGCCCCGGCCCGCCGGTGACGGTAGGAGTCCTTCCCGGGCTGGTCCACGTCGAATGCATGGTGGGCATGCTTGATCAACGACACATTCAGCCCGCGTGCGACGAACAGCGGTATCAGATTTTCGATCAGTGTTGTCTTGCCGCTGCCGGACCAGGCGGCGAATCCGAAAATCTTCACGGCGGTGGCTGCCGAGGCGTCGCACAAGTCCGCGCATTGTCGCGGCGGCGTCGCCGATCCACGACACTCGCGGTGGCGCATGTGATTTTCATGTGACGAAGGGGCACAAACCTGTAGGGGAACGAAGGAAAGGGGTTTTCTGTCTCACGGATCGAATTATAGTAAACCCTGTTTGGGCTCAGTGCCCGACCTCACGACAGCCTATTTAATTTGGAGGAACGATGACTAAATCGATCGCACTCGCTTTGCTTGCCGTATTTCTGATTGCGGCGCCGGCTGCCGCGCATCACGGCTGGAGCAGCTATGACAGCAATAATGCCATCACCCTCACAGGGACGATCACCGAGGCCTCGTACACCTATCCTCACGGAACCATCATGCTCGAAACTCCTGGCAAGATCTGGCTGGCGGTGCTGGCGCCGCCCTCGCGCATGTCCGCGCGCGGACTGCCGAGTTCGGACCTGACCGTCGGCGCAAAAGCCACTGTCGAAGGCTATCCCAGCCGCCAGGATCCGAATGAAATGCGCGTCGAGCGCATAACCGTTCACGGCAGAACAATAGAACTGCGTTGATGCGGTCTGGTTCAGCATTGCTTGACGCGCTCCAGG
>JANOGP010000368.1:0-14884 GCA_031406075.1 Betaproteobacteria bacterium | reverse complement strand
CGTGCCAGCGGCCAAACCACTCAGTGCGTGCAACAACCCGGATTATCGTCTGTCCCGGAATCGCGCCCGAGACATCACGGCGCGAAGGTGATAAAAAGCATCAGGGTCGGACATGAGCCGGTCCGGATTAACGAAAACAGGAGAGAGCCTTGAAGCACCCGGACACGGCCGGCCGCGGGGTCGCAGATACGTTCCCGGCTCTGCTCCTGCATCACGCGAGCGTGCGCGGGGAGCGGACCGCGATCCGCGAGAAAGACCTCGGCATCTGGCAGAGCTGGACGTGGGCGCAGGTCGCCAACGAGGTACGCGCTCTCGCCTGCGGCCTGGCGGCGCAAGGGTTTCGCCGCGGCATGAACCTCGCCATCATCGGTGACAACAGGCCGCGACTGTACTGGTCGTTCGCTGCAGCGCAATGCCTCGGAGGTGTGCCGGTGCCGATGTACCAGGATGCAGTGGCGCAGGAGATGCTGTATGTCCTGGACAACGCAGAGATCGAATATGCCATCGTCGAAGATCAGGAACAGGTCGACAAGCTGCTCGAGATCCTGCCGCAATATCCCAACCTCAAGCACATCTTCTACGACGATCCGCGCGGCCTGCGCAACTACGCCCACCCGCAACTGATGTCTTATGACCGGCTGCGCGAAATCGGCGGCGAATTCGACCGGCAGGATCCGGGCTTCTTCGAGCGCGCCATCGGCGATGTCCGGCCCGCGGATGTGTGCGTCATGCTCTACACCTCGGGCACCACCGGCAAACCCAAGGGCGTGTGCCACACCCATGCGGGTTTCATCGCCGCAGCCCGTGGCGACGTGGAATTCGACGGCTTGAATCCTTCCGACGAGGTACTTTCCTATCTGCCGATGGCCTGGGTCGGCGATCATCTGTTCTCCTACGGGCAGGCGATGGTGGCGGGCTTCACAGTCAACTGCCCGGAATCGTCCGAAACCGCGATGAACGACTTGCGCGAAATCGGTCCCACGTATTACTTCGCGCCGCCGCGGATCTTCGAGAACCTGCTCACCACGGTCATGATCCGCATCGACGACGCCAGCCGCATCAAACGCCACCTGTTCCACGCCTCCATGAAGGTGGCGCGCCGCTGCGGGGCGGAGATCATGGACGGCAAGCCAGTGGCGCTGGCCGACCGGCTGCTTTACGCGCTCGGCGATCTGCTGATTTACGGGCCGCTGCGCAACGTGCTGGGCATGAGCCGCATCCGCGTGGCCTATACCGGCGGCGCCGCGATCGGGCCCGACCTGTACCGCTTCTACCGCTCAATCGGCATCAACCTCAAGCAGCTATACGGCCAGACCGAGACCAGCGTCTACGTCTGCAAGCAGCTGACCGGCGGCGCCAAGCTCGATTCTGTCGGCCCGCCGTTGCCCGGAGTGGAGATCAAGATCGCCGAGAACGGCGAAGTCATGGTGAAAACGCCCGGCATGCTCAAGGAGTACTACAAGCGCCCGGACGCGACCGCGGAATCCATATCGCCCGACGGATATTTCCTGACCGGGGATGCCGGCTTCCTGGACGCTGACGGCGACCTGAAGATCATCGACCGGGCGAAAGATGTGGGAAAATTCGCGGACGGGTCGTTGTTCGCACCCCAGTTTCTCGAGAACAAGCTCAAGTTCTTCCCGTACATCAAGGAAGCGGTCTGCTTCGGGGACAAGCGCCAAATGGCCTGCGCCTTCGTCAACATCGACATACAGGCGGTGGGCAATTGGGCCGAGAAGCGCAACCTGCCCTATAGCGGTTATATCGATCTCGTCGGCAAGCCCGAGGTCTACGACCTGATCCAGCAATGCGTCGAACAGGTCAACGCCGATCTCGCCGCGGAGGCGCATCTGGCCGGCTCGCAGATCCGGCGCTTCCTGGTGCTGCACAAGGAACTCGATGCCGACGACGACGAACTCACGCGCACCCGCAAGGTACGCCGGACCTTTGTTTCGCAGAAGTACTCCCTGCTGGTCGATGCGCTCTATTCCGGACAGACCCATTGCAGGATTGAAACCGAGGTGAAGTTCGAAGACGGCCGGCGCGGCACGATCGAAGCCGACATTAGAATACGCGACGCCAAAGCAAGCCTTCACGCATTCACCTGAATATGACGGGCCAACGCAAAATCGGTGATGTAATGCTGTCGGTGGAGAGCATCGCGCTCTCCTTCGGGGGGGTACGCGCATTATCCGATGTGAGTTTCGATGTTCGCGAAGGCGAAGTTCGCGCGATTATCGGGCCGAATGGCGCTGGAAAAAGTTCCATGCTCAACGTCATCAACGGCGTTTATCATCCGCAGCAGGGCAGTGTCAGCTTCCGCGGCGAAGTGCGCCGCAGGATGGATCCCTATCGCGCCGCGGTGCAAGGCGTCGCCCGCACGTTCCAGAACATTGCGCTGTTCAAAGGCATGAGCGTACTGGACAACATCATGACGGGACGCAATCTGAAAATGCGTTCCAGTCTTGTCGAGCAGGCGATCTATATCGGCCGCAATCGGCGCGAAGAAATCGCGCACCGGGCCAAGGTCGAGGAGATCATCGACTTCCTGCAGATCGAGCACATCCGCAAGACACCGGTGGGGCGCCTGCCGTACGGATTGCAGAAACGCGTTGAACTGGCCCGCGCCCTGGCGGCGGAGCCAACGCTGTTGCTGCTCGACGAGCCGATGGCGGGTATGAACGCCGAGGAGAAACAGGACATGTGCCGCTTCATCCTCGACGTCAACGAGGAATTCGGCACCACCATCGTGCTCATCGAACATGACATGGGGGTGGTTATGGACATCTGCGACCGCATCGTCGTGCTCGACTATGGCCGCAAGATTGGCGACGGCACGCCGGAGAACATCCGCAACAACAAGACGGTGATCGACGCCTATCTCGGCGTCGCCCACTGAAAACCCAACACAGAGGCACGGAGATCGCAGAGAGCACAGAGAAGATCGAGAACGGCAAGCATGTGGCGAATCGCTTGCAAGTGGATCTTTCGACATCGGACGGATTGATATGACTGACATTTCAAGTTTTCTCTGTGCCCTCGTTTTCCTCTGCGCCTCTGCGTTGAGATTTGGGGTCTGAAAAATGTCGTTCTTCTTTGAAGTGCTGATAGGCGGATTGCTGGCGGGGGTGATGTATTCGCTGGTGGCGCTCGGGTTCGTGCTGATCTACAAAGCCTCGGGAGTCTTCAATTTCGCGCAAGGCGCGATGGTGTTCTTTGCCGCGCTGACTTTCGTCGGTCTGCAGGAAAAGTTCGCGCTGCCGTTCTGGGGCGCCTTCGTGTTGGCCCTTGCCGTGATGGTTGTGCTGGGCATCCTGACCGAACGCATCGTGCTGAGACCACTGGTGAACCAGCCGCAGATCACGTTGTTCATGGCCACCATCGGCCTGGCCTTCTTCATCGAGGGGCTGGCTCAGCTCATCTGGGGCACCAATGTGCGCCGGCTCGACATTGGCATTAAGGACGAGCCGATCGCGGCGGTGCTCGAGCGTTTCGACATCGTGATCAGCAGCTTCGACCTGATCGCGGCGCTGGTCGCCGGTGTGCTGGTTACGGTGCTCGCGGTGTTCTTCCAGGTCACCCGCGTCGGCCGCGCCTTGCGCGCGGTCGCTGACGACCACCAGGCGGCGCTCGCGGTCGGCATCCCGCTCAAGCAGATCTGGGCCATCGTCTGGTCGGTCGCCGGTTTCGTGGCGCTGGTCGCCGGCCTGATGTGGGGCGCGCGCAACGGCGTGCAGTTCGCGCTGACTTTCGTTGCGCTGAAGGCGCTGCCGGTGCTGATCCTCGGCGGCTTCGAGTCGGTGCTCGGCGCCATCGTCGGCGGACTGATCATCGGCGCGCTGGAGAAACTCGCCGAGGTTTACCTGGGTCCCTACATCGGTGGCGGCATCGAAGGCTGGTTCGCCTACGTCATGGCGCTGCTGTTCCTGCTCGTAAGGCCGGAAGGGTTGTTTGGAGAGAAGCGCATAGATCGGGTCTGAGAACTGCGTGAGGGGTGAAGGGTGAGGGGTAAACCTGTGGTTAATTTTTCTGCGGCGGTGTGGTCCAGACTTCGGACCGCCGGGTTGAATCGTTCTTTCGCCTTCACTCCTCACCCCTCACTCCTCACTCCTCACGCTTTTTGGATCTGACACGTGTTCTATCGCGAAGCAGGACAATTCAAGACCACCTACGCCGCGGACCAGGCGCTGCTGCCAATCCGCCAGGACCGCTACGCGATGCTGGCCATCCTGGCGATTGCTTTCGTGGGTGTGCCGCTGTTCGCCGGCGACTACTGGCTGACCGCGATCCTGATCCCCTTCCTGGTGTTTTCACTTGCGACGCTGGGTTTGAACATCCTGACCGGTTACGCCGGACAACTGTCGCTGGGCTCGGCTGCGTTCATGGCGGTCGGCGCGGTGGCCGCATACAACTTTCAGTTGCGCATCCCCGGAATGCCGATCCTGCTGAGCTTCGTGCTCGGCGGGGTCACGGCCGCGCTGGTCGGCACGGTCTTCGGCCTGCCCAGCCTGCGCATCAAGGGCTTCTATCTGGCAGTGGCCACGCTGGCCGCGCAGTTCTTCATTCCGTGGCTGATCACCAAGGTGGGCTGGTTCTCGAACTACAGCGCCTCCGGAGTCATCAGCGCGCAGCCGATCGAGATTCTCGGCCTGCCCTTCGACACCCCACTGCGGAAGTACCTGCTGGTCCTGGCGATCGTCGCCTTGTTGGCGTTGCTGGCCAAGAACATGGTGCGCAGTGCGATCGGGCGCGCGTGGATGGCGGTGCGTGACATGGACGTGGCGGCCGAGGTAATCGGCATCCGCATCCTGCGCACCAAGCTCGTCGCCTTCGCTGTCAGCTCGTTCTACTGCGGGGTGGCCGGCGCGTTGTACGCCTTTGCCTATCTCGGCAACGTCGAGCCGGACGGCTTCAACCTCGATCTTTCGTTCCGCATCCTGTTCATGGTGATCATCGGCGGCGTGGGCAGCATCCTGGGTTCCTTCCTGGGCGCCGCATTCATCACCCTGACGCCGATCTTCCTCGAGGTGCTGTTGACGGAAATGAACGCGGCGTTCAACCTGAACCTCGACCCGGGCGTTACCTCCATGGCGCAGCTGCTCGTATTCGGCGGCCTGATCATTTTCTTCCTGATCGTCGAGCCGCATGGGCTGGCGCGTTTGTGGCAAATTGCGAAAGAAAAGCTGAGACTCTGGCCATTCCCTTACTAGGACTGCGGAAAACAACGAATTGGAGGACGCGATGAGAACGTGGAAAACGATGTTGGTTGCGCTGCTCGCCCTTGCCTGCGGCTTCGCGGTCATACTGCCTGTCACAGCGCAACAAGCGGGCACCCAGTTCATGGGCATATTGGGATACCGCGTCGGCCCCTACGGCGCCAACGGCGCGGCATTCTTCACCGGCATGATCGATTACCTGAACCTGGTCAACGAGCGCGACGGCGGAGTCAACGGCATAAAAATTTCCTGGGAAGAGTGCGAAACCGAATACAACAACGCCAAGGGCGTGGAGTGCTATGAACGCCTCAAGGCCAGAACCGCGACCGGTCCCACCGCAATCCATCCGATGTCCACCGGAATCACCTACGGCCTGATCGACAAGGCGCCGGTGGACAGGATTCCGCTGATTACCCTGGGCTATGGACGCACCGACGCGACGGACGGCCGCGTGTTCCCGTGGGTGTTCCCGATCCTCTCCAACTATTGGGACGCCGCCACCGGCATCGTCAAGTTCATCGGCGACAAGGAGGGTGGCGCGGACAAGCTCAAAGGCAAGAAGATCGTGCTGCTCTATCACGACTCCGCCTACGGCAAGGAACCGCATCCGGTGCTGGAAGCGGAAGCCGCAAAACTGGGATTCGAGCTGAAGATGTTTCCAGTGCCGCACCCGGGCAACGAGCAGCAGTCGCAGTGGCTGCAGATCCGCCAGTACCGCCCGGACTGGGTGATCCTATGGGGCTGGGGCGTAATGAATGCGACCGCCCTGTCCACTGCGCAGAAGGTCGGCTACCCACGCGAAAAGATGGTGGGCAACTGGTGGGCCGGCTCCGAAATCGACACCGAAGCGGCCGGGCCCGCGTCGGAGGGTTACTACGCCGCCAGCCTGAACCTGGCCGGCAAGGACTTCCAGGTCGTGAAGGACGTCGAGAAATTCGTATACGCGAAAGGCAAAGGCGGTGATCCGAGGCTGGTTGGCACGGTTTTGTGGAATCGCGGACTGGCGGCCGCGATGTTTACCGTCGAGGCGGTGCGCACGGCACAGGGAAAATACGGCAAGAAGCCGGTTAACGGCGAGCAAGTGCGCTGGGGAATCGAGAACTTGAACATCGACCAGAAGCGCCTCGACCAGCTCGGTTTCGGCACGATGGTCCCGCAACTGAAGATTTCCTGCGCCGACCACGGCGGCAGCGGGCTGGTGCGTTTCCAGCAATGGGAAGGCGGGAAGTGGAAAGCCGTGTCCGACTGGATGAGCGGCGACCGCAAACTCATCCGCAAGATGGTCGAGGAATCGGCCGCCAAGTACGCCGCGGAAAAAGGCATCACGCCAGGCTGCCTGAAGGGGTGAAAATCTGGGACGAGGGGCGAGGAACGAGGGCCGAGGGAAAGGCGCGAAGCACAAACCCTCGTTCCTCGGCCCTCGTCCCTCGCCCCTTGTGACTGACAACCACGAACAGATGACCTAGCCCTCCAATGTCCTCAATCGCGGCGCCGCTACTGACCGTCAACAACATCGAGGTCATCTACGACCACGTGATCCTTGTCCTAAAGGGCGTCTCCCTCGAGGTCCGGGACGGCACGATCGTGGCACTACTCGGCGCCAACGGCGCGGGCAAGACCACTACGCTCAAGGCGATCTCCAACCTGCTGTCCTCGGAGCGAGGCGACGTCACGAAGGGCTCGATCGAATATCGAGGCAAGCGCATCGATAAGCTCACGCCCTGGGACGTGGTGAAGCTTGGCGTGGTGCAGGTGATGGAAGGCCGCCACTGCTTCCAACACCTCACGGTCGAGGAGAATTTGCTCACCGGCGCGTTCACCCGCAGCGCGAATCGCGCAGCGATCCGGCGCGACCTGGAAATGGTTTACCAGTACTTCCCGCGACTCAAGGAACGGCGCAAGAGCCAGGCCGGTTACACTTCGGGCGGGGAACAGCAGATGACGGCGATCGGCCGCGCGCTGATGGCGCGCCCGAGCATGATCCTGCTCGATGAACCCTCGATGGGGTTAGCCCCACAGCTCGTAGAAGAAATATTCGAAATCGTGCGCGGCCTCAACGAGAAAGAAAAAGTAAGTTTCCTGCTGGCCGAACAGAACACCAGCGTCGCATTGCGCCACGCCGACTACGGTTACATCCTCGAAAACGGCCGCGTCGTAATGGACGGTCCGGCCTCGGATCTCGGCAGCAACGAGGACGTGAAGGAGTTCTATCTTGGTCTCTCGACTTCCGGACGCAAGAGCTTCCGCGATTCGAAGCATTACCGCCGCCGCAAGCGCTGGCTTGCTTAAGACTTCTTTGCCACAGAGGACACAGAGGTCACAGAGAAATCAAAGACAGCAAAGGGTGTAGTTTTTGACTGAACAATAATGGAGATCCTACGCTTGGAGACGTTGTTTTATGCCTGATTGGCTCAATGCAACAACGATCTTTACTGGCTCGACCAGCATCGCAATGTTGCAGAAAAACACAATGAGCATTCAGATCCTGCGGTTCTGGAGCAACTTATTGCCGGAGTACGCCGGCTTTCGGTTCACGTCGAGGAGGATATTGTCAAAGAAGAACGTTTCTTGGGTACTCTCAAAGATGCCATCACCCAGACCCAAAGTATTCCTAATCGGATATAGATCAATTTACGTCTCTCCGCTTTTTCTCTGTGTTCTCTGTGATCTGTGGCTAATAGGTTTTTTTGATGACTGAGTACTACGACGATCTGGAAACCCGAGAGCCGGAAGTGCGGGAGAGAGCGCTGTTTGCCGCGCTGCCCGGACAGATCGCGCACGCCAGGGCAAACGCTCCCTACTTCGCGCGCCTGCTGAAGGATGTCGAGCCGAACGAGGTGCGCGACCGCAAGGCGCTGGCGAAGCTGCCGGTCACGCGCAAGTCCGATCTGATCACGCTGCAGAAAGCCTCGCCGCCGTTCGCCGGAATGGCCGCGGTTGCGGCCGGCGCACTGGGCCGGGTGTTCTCGTCGCCCGGGCCGATTTACGACCCGCAAGGCGCCAGGGGCGATTTCTGGCGCATGGGACGAGCGCTGTTCGCGGCCGGGTTTAGGCGCGGCGACCTGGTGCACAACACGTTCTCCTACCACTTCACGCCGGCGGGAATGATGATGGATCTGGGCGCGCAAGCAATCGGCTGCGCGGTATTTCCGGCCGGGATCGGGCAAACTGAACTGCAGGTCGCGGCGATCGTTGATCTGAAACCGAATGGCTACGCCGGAACGCCTTCGTTCCTGAAGATCCTCCTCGAAAAAGCGGACGAACTGAAGGCCAACGCCTCGAGCCTGAAGAAAGCGCTGGTGTCGGGAGAGGCCTTGCTGCCGCTGGTGCGCGAGTGGCTCAAAGTGCGCGGCATCGATGTGCGCCAATGCTACGGCACCGCGGACCTTGGGCTGATTGCCTACGAGACCGAACCGATGGGCGGGCTGATCGTGGACGAAGGCGTCATTGTCGAGATCCTGCGCCCCGGCACTGGCGACCCCGTGGCCGTAGGCGAAGCCGGAGAAGTCGTGGTGACGACGTTGTGCACCGAGTATCCGCTGATCCGCTTCGCCACCGGCGATCTGTCCGCAATTGCCGCCGGCATCAGTCCCTGCGGCCGCACCAACACGCGTATCAAAGGTTGGATGGGGCGCGCCGATCAGACGACAAAAGTGAAGGGCATGTTCGTGCATCCTTCGCAGGTCGCACAGGTTGTGAAACGCCACACCGAAATCCTGAAGGCGCGGCTGGTGGTGGATCACGACGCCGACAAGAACGACCGAATGACGTTGCGCTGCGAAGTCCGCGGCCGCAGCGATGCGCTGTCACGGACCATTGCCGACAGCATGCGTGATTTCTGCAAGCTGCGCGGCGAAATCGAGTTCGCCGAAATCGGTTCGCTGCCCAACGACGGTAAAGTGATCGAGGATTTGCGGAAATATGACTAAGACTTTCTAAATCTTCACCGCAAAGGCGCGAAGACGCAAAGAAATACACGCAAAGAAATGCGAAATTGAACGGATAACCGGAACCGTTGAGGTATCGAGAGTCCGCCCTTTATTCCTTGCTGTTTTCCTTTGCGGTCCCTTTGCGCCTCCGCGCCTTTGCGGTTCAGGTTTGGATTTTGAAGGAAATGACTCAATGTCCACTCCATCGATCAGCAAATATCCCGTCCCGAAGCTCGAAGACCTGCAGCAGGACATCCGCGCAAAGATACTGGAAGTCCAGAAAAAGGCCGGGTTCGTTCCGAATGTCTTCTTGACGCTGGCGCACCGCCCGGACGAGTTTCGAGCCTTTTTCGCGTATCACGACGCGCTGATGTTGAAGGAATCCGGTTTATCGAAAGCCGAGAGGGAAATGATCGTGGTCGCCACCAGCGGACTCAATCAGTGTCCATACTGCGTGATCGCGCACGGCGCCATCTTGCGAATCTACGCAAAGAACCCGCAGATCGCCGACCAGGTGGCGATCCATCACCGCAAGGCCGACATCACGCCGCGCCAGAAGGCGATGCTGGATTTCGCCTGCAAGCTCGCACGCACGCCCGAGGCCATGGTCGAAGGCGATCATGAGGCCCTGCGCAGCCACGGCTTCAACGCAGAGGACATCTGGGACATCGGCGCCATAACCGCGCTATTCGCGCTTTCCAACCGCATGGCGCATCTGATCAATATGCGCGCCAACGACGAGTTCTACCTGCTCGGGCGCGTTCCGCCGTCAGCCGGATAAGCAGCCGAAACCCCTGTCGGGCAAGGGTTTTGCGTACCTTGCGGGTGATATAATTTTTGCCAAAATCGGGCACGGGGTCACAAACTCCGCAGTCCCGTTCAACGATGGCAACCTCACCAAGGGCAGAATCTATGGCAGCGCTTCCGGACGACGATCCGCAAGAGACGAACGAGTGGCTGGACGCCCTTGACGGCGTGCTCCAGCACGAGGGCCCGGAGCGCGCGCACTACATCCTCGAAAAACTGATCGAGAAGGCACGGCACTCGGGCGTGTATATGCCGTATAGCGCCAATACCCGTTATATCAATACCATCCCGCCCGGCAAGGCGGAGCGCTCGCCGGGAGACCACGCGCTGGAACACCGGATCCGTTCTTACGTGCGCTGGAACGCCGCAGCGATGGTGTTGCGCGCTAACAAGCAGTCGTCTGAATTGGGCGGACACATCGCCAGCTTCGCCTCGGCCGCCACGCTCTACGATGTCGGCTTCAACCACTTCTGGCATGCGCCTTCGGAGAACCACGGCGGGGACCTGGTATTCGTCCAGGGACACTCCGCCCCGGGGGTCTATGCCCGCGCCTTCATGCTCGGGCGGTTGACCAAGGAGCAGATGGACAACTTCCGCCAGGAAGTGGAAGGTAAGGGCCTGTCTTCGTATCCGCACCCGTGGCTGATGCCGGACTTCTGGCAGTTCCCGACCGTATCGATGGGTCTGGGACCGATCATGGCGATCTACCAGGCGCGGTTCATGAAGTACCTGCAAGACCGCGGCTTGGCCAATACCGGGGGCCGCAAGGTCTGGTGCTTCGTCGGCGACGGCGAGGTGGACGAGCCCGAGTCGATGGGCGCGATCGGTGTGGCGTCGCGCGAAAAGCTCGACAATTTGATCTTCGTGGTGAACTGCAACCTGCAGCGCCTGGATGGGCCGGTGCGCGGCAACGGCAAGATCATCCAGGAGCTGGAATCGGATTTCCGCGGCGCCGGCTGGAACGTGATCAAGGTGATCTGGGGCTCGTACTGGGATCCGCTGCTGGCCAGGGACAAGAACGGCTTGCTGGTCGAGCGCATGGAAGAGTGCGTGGACGGCGAGTACCAGACGTTCAAGTCCAAGGACGGCGCCTACGTGCGCAAGCACTTCTTCGGCAAGTACCCGGAGTTGCTGGAGATGGTGGCCAACATGTCCGACGACGACATCTGGCGGCTGAATCGCGGCGGCCACGATCCGCACAAGATTTACGCCGCGTATGCCGCGGCGGTAAAGCACCAGGGCCAGCCGACGGTGATCCTGGCCAAGACCATAAAGGGCTACGGGATGGGCGAGGCCGGCGAGGCGCAGAACATCACCCACCAGCAGAAGAAGATGGGAACGACCTCGCTCAAGGCGTTCCGCGACCGCTTCAACCTGCCGGTTCCCGACGACAAGCTGGAGGACGTGCCCTACCTCACTTTCGACGAAGGCTCAGCCGAACTCGAGTACATGCGCAAGCATCGCGAGGCGCTGGGCGGCTACCTGCCGACGCGCCGCCTCAAGGGCGACGCACTAGAAATACCAGCGTTGTCAGCCTTCGAACCGCTGCTGAAGAGCTCGGAGGAGCGCGAGGTTTCCACCACGATGGCGTTCGTGCGCATCCTCAACATCCTGGTGAAGGACAAGAACATCGGCAAGCACGTAGTGCCGATCGTGCCCGACGAATCCCGCACTTTCGGCATGGAAGGCATGTTCCGGCAGCTCGGCATCTGGTCCTCGGTCGGCCAGCTCTACACCCCGCAGGACGCCGACCAGTTGATGTTCTACAAGGAGGACAAGCAGGGCCAGATCCTGCAGGAAGGCATCAACGAGCCCGGGGCGATGTCCTCGTGGATCGCCGCCGCGACGTCGTATTCGACGCACGGCGTGTCGATGATCCCGTTCTACATCTACTACTCGATGTTCGGCTTCCAGCGCGTCGGCGACCTGGCCTGGGCGGCCGGCGACCAGCGTGCACGCGGTTTTCTCCTGGGCGGGACTTCCGGCCGCACCACGCTGAACGGCGAGGGCCTGCAGCACGAGGACGGGCACAGCCACATCCTGTCTTCGGCCATCCCCAACTGCGTTTCCTACGACCCGAGCTTCTCCTATGAAGTGGCGGTAATCATCCAGGACGGCCTGCGCCGCATGATCAAGGAACAACAGGACGTATTCTTCTACATTACTCTGCTCAACGAGAATTACTCTCACCCGGCGATGCCGAAAGGCGCCGAAGACGGTATTCTCAAGGGGATGTACGCGTTCTCCGAAGGCAAAGGCAGGAAGGACGCGCCGAAGGTGCAGTTGCTGGGCAGCGGCGCGATTCTGCGCGAAGTCATTGCCGCGCAGGAACTGCTGGAGAAGGACTTCGGCATATCCGCCGACGTTTGGAGCGCGACGAGCTTCAACGAACTGCGCCGCGAGGGCCTCGACGTGCAGCGTTGGAATCTGCTGAACCCCGAACAGAGTCCGCGCGAAAGCTATGTGAGCCGGTGCCTGAATCACGCGCCCGGTCCAGTTGTTGCCGCGACCGATTACATGAAGATCTTCGCCGACCAGATCCGGCCGTTCATCTACAAGCCCTATTTGGTGCTCGGTACCGACGGTTTCGGCCGCTCCGATTACCGGCGGCAGTTGCGCAAGTTCTTCGAGGTCGATCGCTACTACGTTACCGTGGCCGCACTCAAGGCGCTTGCCGACGAAGGCAGCGTGCCTGCCTCGACGGTGGCCAAGGCGATCAAGAAGTACGCAATCGATCCGGGTAAGCCGAACCCGGTAACGGTATGAAATACAGTGAAGGCGAGAACGGTAAAGGGGTGAAGGTGTCAATCCATTCTTTTCCGCATTCACTCATTCACTCGTTCACTCATTCACCCTCATCACTGATTACCGCATAAAACATGGGAAGCTTACGCGACGTGCTCGTTCCCGACATCGGCGATTTCAAGAACATTCCGGTGATCGAAGTGCTGGTCAAGCCCGGTGATTCCGTCAAGGCGGAAGACTCGCTGATCACGCTCGAGTCCGACAAGGCAACGATGGAAGTCCCGGCGCCTTTCGCCGGCGTGGTCAAGGAATTGAAGATCAAGGCCGGCGACAAGGTGTCGGAAGGCGTGGCGATACTGAGCCTGGAAGTCAGCGAGGCTGCGCCGGCTCCCGCGGCGGCAGCACCGCAAAAACCCGCCGCGCCGGCGCAAGTGCCGACGGCGCCAACCGCTCAGACTGCCGCTCCTGCCGCCAAACCGGTCTCGCCAGTTGCTCCAACGGCACCACTCCAGCCTGCCGCAGGGCCAATCGACGAGGCCGGCTCTTCCAGGGCGCACGCCAGCCCATCGGTGCGGCGCTTCGCGCGCGAACTGGGCGTCGATCTCGCCCGGGTCAAAGGCGGCGGCCCCAAGGAGCGCATTCTCAAGGATGACATCGCGAATTTCGTGAAGACCGCGCTGGCACAACCTGGCGGCGCTGCCGGCGGCGGCGCCGGTCTGGCACTGGGACTCCCGGCCTGGCCGCAGGTGGACTTTGCAAAGTTCGGCCCGGTCGAAACACAGCCAATGTCGCGGATCAAGAAGATTTCCGGCCCGGCCCTGCATCGCAACTGGGTGCACATCCCGCACGTGACCCAGAACGACGAAGCCGACATCACCGAACTCGAAGCCTTTCGCAAGAGCATGGCGGAGGAAGCGCAGAAGCAGGGCGTCAAGTTGACGCCGCTGGCGCTGATCATGAAAGCCGTGGCGGCCGCGCTCAAGGTCCACCCGGAATTCAATTCCTCGATTGCGCCTTCCGGCGATGCGCTGATCCTCAAGCGCTACTACCATATCGGAGTGGCCGTGGACACGCCCGGCGGGCTGGTGGTTCCGGTGATTCGCGACGTGGACCAGAAGGGCGTGCTGCAACTGGCCAAAGAACTGGGCGACGTCAGCGCCAAGGCACGCGACGGCAAGCTCGGACCCGCGGAAATGCAGGGCGGCACCTTCTCGATATCCAGCCTCGGTGGAATCGGCGGCGCGCACTTCACGCCGATCGTCAATGCCCCGGAAGTCGCGATCCTCGGCGTATCGAAATCGATCACAAAACCGGTGTGGAAAGACGGCCAATTCGTTCCGCGGCTGATGCTGCCGCTATCGCTGTCCTACGATCATCGTGCGGTCGACGGCGCGCAGGGAGCCAGGTTCATTACCTACCTCAACAGTGTGTTGTCGGACGTCCGCCGGGTGCTGCTCTGAGACAAGGCAGAAGTATGAAGGCGGAAGGCGGAAGTGTGGTGCGCGCTGCGCGCGCGCAGTGCCTCGCCTTTACTTCATCCTTCATCCTTCATCCTTCATCCTTGCTTTCCGGAGCAAGCCCCACTTGAGCGGGCTCGCTCCGATTGGTCTGCTCGGCGGAACGTTCGACCCCATCCATTTCGGGCATCTGCGGCTGGCGCAGGAACTTGCGGACGCGCTGGGCCTGGCACGCGTGCGCTTCATTCCCACCGGCACCCCGCCTCATCGCGACTCGCCAACGGTAAGCGGCGCGCACCGACTGCAGATGGTGCGCATCGCGATCGCGGGCAATCCACTTTTCGAGGCGGACGACCGCGAAATCCACCATGAGGGCGTCAGCTACACTTACGATACCTTGACCGAATTGCGCGAGCAATTTGCAGAGCGTTCGCTGTGCCTGCTGATGGGCGCAGATGCATTTGCGGCGCTCACCACGTGGCACCGCTGGCAGGAGCTTTTCGACCTCGCCCACGTGGTGATCGCGCATCGCCCGGGGTTTCGGCTGCAGGAACTGCAAAAAGTGCTGCCCGCGCCGCTACGAAAAATTTATCTGCGTCGCATGGCTGGCGCAGGCGGAACGCTGGGCGCGAACGCCGGATCGATCATTACCCGCGAAATCACGGCGCTCGACATTTCGGCCACCCACATCCGCGCCATGCTGGCGCAGGGCTCCAGCCCGCGTTATCTG
>JANOGP010000329.1:0-5466 GCA_031406075.1 Betaproteobacteria bacterium | reverse complement strand
CTGTGCCTCCCACTCCGTCAGGTTCAGCCCGCGCAACACCTGTTGCGTGAGCTCGAGGGACGACCCGTAGGTCTCGCGAATCAGGTAGTCCACGCCGATGTCCATCAGCCGGTAGGCATGGAAGCGGTTGCGGGCCCGGGCGTAGATGCGCAGTTTCGGGAAATGCTTCTTCGCCGTCTCCGCGGTGCGCAGCGAGGACTCCACGTCGTCGATCGCCACCACCAGGATCTCCGCCCTGTCCGCCTTTGCGGCAAGCAACATGTCGGGCCGCGAGGCATCGCCGTAGTAGGCGCGGCTGCCGAAGCGGCGCACCGTTTCGACCTGCTCCGCGCTCTTGTCGAGCGCGGTGAATTCGATCCTCTTCGCCCGCAACAGCCGCCCGACGATCTGGCCAACGCGCCCGAAGCCGGCGATGATGACCCTGTTTTCGCCGGCGTCGATTTCGTCGAACTTCTCCTGCACCGGTTTTCTCAGCCACCTGGCAATCACCAAATCGTTCAGGACGAAGGCCAGCGGCGTCAGCGCCATCGACAGGGTTACCACGATCACCAGGGAGTCGGTCAGGGTGCGGCCCAGGATGCCGCCGTCTGCCGCCAGCGCGAACAGCACGAAGGCAAATTCGCCGCCCTGGCACAAGGCCACTGCCAGTCCGCGCGAGGATTCCCAGCTGTGCCCGTAGAGGCGGCCGATGCCGAGCAGGATCGCCGCCTTGACCGCCATCAGCACGGCGGTGGCGCCCAGGATGGCGAGCGGATGGGAAACGAGCAGCCCGAGATTCGCAGACATGCCCACCGAAATGAAAAACAGCCCGAGCAGCAATCCCTTGAACGGCTCGATGTCGGCCTCCAGCTCGTGGCGGTACTCCGAGTCGGCGAGCAGCACACCGGCAAGAAAAGCGCCCAGCGACATCGACAGTCCCACCGAAGACATGAGCAGCGAGGTGCCGATCACAACCAGCAGCGCGGCCGCGGTGAAGATTTCGCGGATGCCGCTGCCGGCAATCGCCTGCAGAATCGGCCGCAGCAGGTAACGCCCGCCAACGACGACTGCGACGATCACGCCGATCGCGGTCAGCGAGGCTACCCATGCGCTTCGGCCAGTGAGATCCATGCCGCCGGCACCAAGCAGTGGAATCAGTGCCAGCAGCGGAATGACCGCCATATCCTGGAACAGCAGGATGGCGAACGAAGAGCGTCCGTGGCGTGCGGTGAGCTGGCCCTTCTCGGCCAGGATTTGCAGCACGAACGCGGTTGACGACATCGCCAGGCCCAACCCGACCACGACCGCGCTCTGGACCGTCATCCCTAACGCAAGCGCGATCGCTCCCAGCACTGCGCCGGAAACCAGTACCTGGGCGGTGCCCAGCCCGAATACCGAACGGCGCAGCACCCACAGCCGAGAAGGCTGCAGCTCCAGGCCGATGACGAACAGCAGCAGCACCACGCCCAGCTCGGCGAAATGCAAGATGTTCTCGACCTCGGTGACAAATTTCAGGCACCAGGGACCGATGATGACGCCGGCCGTCAGATAGCCCAGCACCGCACCCAGCTTGAATCTGCGGAACAGCGGTACGGTGACGACTGCCGCGGCGAGAAAGATCGCAGCTTCGGAAAGCAGGTTCATACCCCCGCCGGCCCGGATCCGCGGGTTACGTCTGGCAAGGGCTCCATCAACGGCGTCAAAACATCTTGGCGAATTCGATATACAGAGAAGGCACGATGAAAATCGTGATGACGATCGTCGCCAGCCACAGCAGACTCATCATCCGTCCAGACAATCGGAGTTCCTGAGGCAGGTGGCGATACATCAGGAAAATCGTCGCAAACGAGACGATGGGCAGCAGGGCGGCCTGCCCGAGCCCGGTCCAGACGACCAGTTTCACCGGCGCCTGGCCGAAGATGAAATAACAAGCCACCGACAGCAGGCTGATGATCAGTATGTAGCGGTCACGGTAACGGGTGCGTTTGCCGTAGTCGTCCCGCTCGAACGCTTTCAACATCTGCGAAAAATCGGCCAGTATGCGCGCGTTGCCGGCGGTGACCGCGAACACCGTGCCGTAAAGGATCATGACCGCGCCGAAGTAGAACAGCCACAACGACCAGGGGCCCAGCGTCTGGGTATAGACGTTCGAGAGTGCGGCAATCATCTCCTTGCCGGCCGGAACCTGACCCAGAGTATGCAGTACGCCCGCGCCCAGGAGATAAAACGCGATCGTGGCCAGCGTGTAGACGATCATCGACACCACCACGTCCACATGCATGACGCCGATCCAGCCCTTGGCGCGCCGCCGCCACGCTTCGCTGTCCTCGCGCGGGCCGGTGTAACGCGCATAACCTTTCTCGATGCACCAGTAGGGATAAATGCACAGTTCCCCCGACGCCACGCCGGTGATCCCGAACACGGCGATGGCCACCGCCAGGCCGTCGCCGGGGGGGAGGCTGGGCATCAGGCCCCCGGCAAACTTTTCCCAGGAGAAGTATTCGGGAACCGTCATCATCAGGATGGCCGAAAGCACCGTGATCGCGGTGAACACAGCGACCTTGAACATGGCGATTTTTTCCACCCGGGAATAAGCACCGCCAAGCAGCAGAGCCAGGGTGATCGCCAGCACGATCAGCACCCATCCGGTGACGGGGACCGCGGGCACCAGGGAGAACATCACCTGCGATACGCCGATGTACATGCCAGTCAGTGCGAACAGGATCATCACAGTGGCCGCGAACCAGGCCCACACCACCCAGTTGACCAGAAATTTCGGGCCGGGTATCCGGGAGAAGAAAGTCAGCGTCGTCTCGCCGGTGGTGATGACGTAGCGGCCCATGGCGGCCTGAACCACCGATTTGATCAGGCAGCTCACGATGATCAGCCACATCATGGTGTAGCCGAGCTTCGCGCCCAATGTGGTGGTCGCGATCAGTTCGCCCGACCCGACGATCGAGGCCGACAGCACCAGCCCGGGTCCGATCCGGCGCAGGATGTTTCCCATGCCTTCCGGCGGTTCCACGATATTGGCCGGATCCAGCCGGTAGGGATCAAAGTGACCGCCGGCCTGAGCCGGCACTGACGCTGTGCTCATGATTGCCTCCCAGTCACCGGTCGTCGACTCGACGCCACGCGAAAAGCGGGCATGAGAAGGCCGGTTTTATTTTGCCGCGACCACCCGAATTTCGACCTTGTACTGCGGCGCCGCGAGCTTCGATTCTACGCAGGCGCGGCAGGGGGTATTGCCTTTCGGCACCCACATGTCCCACACGGAATTCATCCCGGCAAAATCCTTGATGTCCGCCAGCCAGATTGTTGCGGTCAGAATCCGGGTTTTGTCGGTGCCGGCTTCCTTCAAATACTGGTCTATCTTGTCGAGAATCTGGCCGGTCTGGCCGGCCACGTCCACGTTGCCGTCGTCGGCGACGATGCCGGCGGTGTAGACCGTGTCTCCATGTATGGCGACCTGCGAAAGGCGCGGGCCGACGTGAAGGCGTTTTATGGCCATGATGCTTCGCTCCTCATCGCTAAGTTTGTGAAGTTACATCAACCATCTGCGAAACTCGCTGATCAGCACGAATGCCGTGATTACCGTGGCGCCGAGCCACAACAGGGCGGTCATCCAGGCGGGGGCATTCAGTTCCTTGGGCAAATAGCGCTGAATCAGGTAAACAGTGCCGAAGGAAATGACGGGAAGCGTCCACGCCTGCGACAGGCCGCCCCAGGTCACCATCGCCACCGGTTGCTCGCCGAAGATGAAGAACATCACCACCGGTATGATCGTCAGCACCACGATGAAAATATCGCGCCAACGCGTGCGTGCCTTGTAATCGTCGTGCTCGAATACGCCCTGCAATCGCATGAAATCGGAAAGCATGCGCGAGTGGCCTGCGGTGGCCGCGAATATGGTGCCGTAGAGGATGACGACGGCGCCAACGTAGAACACGTACTTCGCCCACGGGCCGAGGGTCTGGGTATAGATATTGGACAGAATCGGAATCATGTCGCTGGTGGCGGGAACCAGCCCCATGCCATGCAGAATCCCCGCGCCGAGCAGATAGAACGCGATGGTGGCGACGGTGTAGATGATCATCGAGAAAATCACGTCCACGTTCATGACGTGCACCCAGCCCCTGGCACGGCGGCGCCAAGCTTCAGAATCCTCGTGCGGACCGGTATAGCGCGCGTAGCCCTTTTCCACGCACCAGTACGTGTACATGTAGAGTTCGGTCGCGCCGACACCGGTGATGCCGAACGTGGCAAGCGCAATGGCCACCCCCGCGGCCGGCAGCTCGAACCTGAAGCCCTGTGCCACGTCGGCCCACGAGAAATACTCCGGCATGCGCGTCAGCACCACGGCCGCGAGCAGCGTGATCAGCGTGAACAGGCCGACCTTGATCATCGCCAGCCGCTCGATGCGCTCGTAAGCGCCGCCCAGCAGCAGGATCAGCGTCAGCACGAAGAAGGCGAGCACCCACCACGTCACTTCGATATCGGTGGCAATTCTCATCACCTGGGCCACGCCGATGAACATTGCACTGATCTGGAACAGGGTCGTGAAAACCATCGCGATCCAGGCCCAGAGCACCCAGTTCACCTTGCCGAATTTTCCGGGAATGCGGTTGAATGCTTGCAGCCCGGTTTCGCCGACCGCGATGGTGTAACGGCCGAGGAAGGCCTGTATCACTGCTTTGATAAGGCAGCTCAGGATGATCAGCCACATCACCGTGTAGCCGACCTTTGCGCCCAGCGTGGTGGTCGCGATGAGTTCACCGGAGCCGACAATCGACGCTGAAAGCACGATCCCAGGTCCGATTTTTCGCAATATTTTGCCCAAAGTCGTGGGCGGTTCGAGTATGTCGCTGGGATTGAGTGCGTAGGGATCGAAATGGCCTTTTTCGACAGCCTTGCCGATCGGTGCGGATGCTGTGGACATATACATCTCCTCTTCTATCTATTGTTTCTTGTCGCGTCTCTATGGACGGTAAACCTATCTGGACGGGCCCCCGGTCGTTCACGCGAGGCGGCATTAAGGTAACCTATTCCGGCGATTCGCGGAAGCCGCCGGAACAAGGGCCGAGGGGCGAGGGGCGAGGGGCGAGGGGCGAGGGCGAGGGGAGAGAGAGGAAGAACATGCATTTGGCCTTACGTGCTGGCTCTAGCATTTTAGACCTCTAGCCTCTAGCCCTGCGCCGCACGGGCGCCGCGCAGCGTAACCAGTTCTTCTGCCACCGTGGGATGAATTGCGACGGTGTCGTCCAGATCACGCTTGGTCGCCCCCATCCGCACCGCCACAGCGAAGCCCTGCAGCATTTCGTCGGCGCCGGAGCCGAAGATGTGCACGCCGACGACTTTTTCCTCGGGCCCTGCGACCACCAGTTTCATTGCGCACTTCACCTTGCGATGCGTGAAGGCGTGAACCATCGGGGTGAAGTCGGCCTCGTAAACCTTGACCGCCGCGGCCCCGAATTTTTGCGTCGCGCA
>JANOGP010000286.1:0-6085 GCA_031406075.1 Betaproteobacteria bacterium | reverse complement strand
GCGTACGTGATGAATCCGAGATTCGCGGTCATCGCCGTACCTATATTGGCTCCATGCCAGGGAAA
The DNA here is from genome assembly GCA_031406075.1 of Betaproteobacteria bacterium. Classification (GTDB taxonomy): domain Bacteria; phylum Pseudomonadota; class Gammaproteobacteria; order Burkholderiales; family JACQAP01; genus JACQAP01. Next base: position 6,020 of record JANOGP010000286.1, on the reverse strand, counting down.
GTGCTGCAAAGCATGACCAAAATCGGCGTAAGAAATCCACTATTCTTGCTGGATGAGGTTGATAAAATGGGGCAGGATTTCCGTGGCGACCCTTCTTCCGCGCTGCTTGAGGTGCTCGATCCGGAGCAAAACGACAAGTTCGTCGATCATTACGTCGAAGTGGAGTATGACCTTTCGGACGTGATGTTCGTGGCCACGGCCAACACCATGAACATACCGGCGCCGCTGCTGGACCGGATGGAAGTGATCCGCCTGTCCGGCTACACCGAGGACGAGAAGATCAATATTGCAATGCGTTACCTGCTTCCGAAGCAGATGAAAAACAACGGTGTTAATCAAGGCGAGCTATCGGTCTCCGAGAGCGCAATCCGCGACATCGTCCGCTACTACACGCGCGAGGCCGGCGTGCGCAGCCTGGAGCGTGAAATCTCCAAGATTTGCCGCAAGGTCGTCAAATCGCTGTTGATGAAGAAGCGCGACCGCCGGGTGACGGTAAGCGCGCGCAATCTCGACCACTACCTGGGCGTTCGCCGCTTCACCTACGGTCTGGCGGAAAAGAACAACCAGGTCGGTCAGGTGACCGGCCTGGCGTGGACCGAGGTCGGCGGCGAGCTTCTTACGGTGGAGGCTGCCGTCATGCCGGGCAAGGGCAACATCCAGCGCACCGGCTTGCTCGGCGACGTGATGAAGGAGTCGGTCGAGGCGGCCCGGTCGGTGGTGCGCGCGCGCGCCGCGCGGCTCGGCATCAGGGACGACGCGTTCGAGAAAAGCGATATCCACGTCCACGTGCCCGAAGGCGCAACACCCAAGGACGGCCCCTCGGCCGGCATCGCCATGACCACTGCGCTGGTTTCGGCGTTGACCGCGATCCCGGTGCGTGCGGATGTGGCAATGACCGGCGAAATTACGCTGCGTGGAGAAGTGCTTGCGATCGGCGGCCTGAAGGAAAAGCTGCTGGCGGCGCACCGCGGCGGAATCAAGACCGTTCTGATCCCGGCAGAGAATGTCAAAGACCTCACCGAGATAGCCGACAACATCAAGAATCGTTTGGACATTCGTCCGGTCAAGTGGATCGACGAGGTTCTGGAACACGCGCTCGAGCGCAAGCCAGAGCCCTTGCCTGAGAAAACCGAGGTAGTGGCGATCCCGGCCGTGGAGCCCGTCGCGGTAGTGAGCGCGGTCAAGCACTGAATTAGCTGTTTCCGGCAAACGGGAATGCGAAAGGCATTCCCGTTTTTTTTTGCGACATCACATTGCCCCCAAAAGCCGCGATCCGGCGGAAGCTCGCTTGACATAAGGATTTTCGCCTTGTTATAAAGTGCGTCCGGGAATTCGATCGCCAATATAATTCTTCTGTCTTCGGCCAGCCGTCGAAAACAGTTTTCTGTTTCTCCCGTCAACGAATAACGAAAGGGGACCCAAGTGAACAAATTCGAGATCATTGAGGCCGTTGCAAAGTCCGCCGACATCTCCAAGGCCGCCGCAGGCCGGGCATTGGAAGGTACCGTTGCGGCGATCAAGACCTCGCTGAAGAAGGGCGGGATGGTGACGTTGGTCGGTTTCGGAACTTTTTACGTCGGCAAGCGCGCGGCACGCAGCGGCCGCAATCCCCGCACCGGCGCGACCATCAAGATCAAGGCCGCCAGGGTTCCCAAGTTCCGCGCTGGAAAAGCACTCAAGGATGCAGTAAACTAGCGCGCTTCGTTGGGCCGCATACCGGCATTTCCTCCAGTAATCGGGGTCACAAACCAGCAGCAACGCGGAGATTTCGCGGCTGCGACGGGTGCTTAGCTCAGTTGGTAGAGCGTCGCCCTTACAAGGCGAATGTCGGGAGTTCGAGCCTCTCAGCACCCACCAGCGGAACTGACGATTTGCATGAGGAGTGGTAGTTCAGTTGGTTAGAATACCGGCCTGTCACGCCGGGGGTCGCGGGTTCGAGTCCCGTCCACTCCGCCAGAATATAGGGAAGCTCTGCGTGAGTCCGACGACGCGCGTTGCGCCAGGTGCGGATGACTGCTAGGCGTCACTCCGCAGATGCGGCTGAAGCCCCAACAAGGAGCGTAACAACGCAGGCGCCGCACCTTGGCGCAACCCAACAATATTTCGACTCTTTCGAGGGACCGGGCGATTCGGGCCGATGTCAGCGTCGGCTCCTCCTTATGTGCGCTCCGGACTCGGCGAGCGTAGCTTCGGGGCGGGTAGGAGCGCGTGGAGGCTGTGTCAGTCAATGTAAACGGAGCGCTTATACGGCTGCTCCCGCAAACGGGCGTACCGCTAACGAGTCGCAGCCGTCCGGCTACACGGCGTCCTCCCCGTCTTGCCCTCGACCCGAATCGCCTCGGTCGCGCATGCGGGACTTACGCAGAGCTTCCCTACAGGAAGGCGAACGCGAGTTCGCCTTTTTCAATTGTCGTTTGGTTTGCGGAATGCGCCGATTCTGGAGCCGCCCTTGGCGATGGCGTATCAGGCATACTCTGCGATCTTCGCAGTTTTTCGGACCAGGTTGACACATGTACGATTTAATCTACAAGCACAAGAAATGGCTGCAGATCGTTCTGCTGGTTCTGATCGTGCCGCCGTTCGCACTGTTCGGAATCGATTACTATTTTCGCGACGGCGACAGCAGCGCCGTGCTGGCCCGGTTCGGCGACATCCGCATCTCGGATCTGGAATACTCTCAGGCGTTGCGGCGGGCGCAGGACCGCATGCGCGAAATGACGCAGAACAAGCCGGACCCGGCGCTGCTCGACAGCCCGCAACTCAAGGAATCGGTACTGAACGATCTTATCGCACGCAAGGTGGCGCTGGCGCACGCCTATAAGTCTGGAATGACCGTCTCCACAGCGGAAATGCAGAAGATCATCGCCGCGGTCGAGGCGTTCCGCGACGAAACAGGACGCTTTTCGCAGACACGCTACCGGCAGATGCTGCAGGGACAGGGCGTGACGCCGGTTGAATTCGAGAATGACATCCGCACGAACATCGTCCTCGAGCAGCTACGCGGCGTTGCATCCGGCTCCGGCTTCCTGCCCGAGTCGGTGGTCGAGCGATTGCTCAAGATCGGGGAGCAGGAGCGTGAAGTCGGCCAGTTCGTGTTCAACCCGGTGGACTATCGCAAGCAGGTAAAGATCTCCGAGTCGGATGTGGAGAAGTATTATGAGGAGCACAAGAACGAGTTCCAGATCCCCGAACGCGTGCGCCTCGAGTACCTGGTGCTGTCCCCGGATGTGGTGGCGCATGCGGCAATGGTCACCGACGAAGAACTGAAGAATTATTACCAGTCGAACATCGAACGTTATCGGACCCCCGAAGAGCGGCGTGCCAGCCACATTCTGATCGCGGCAGCCGCGAGCGCCAGCGCCGACGACAAGGCAAAAGCAAAGGCACAAGCCGAGGACCTGTTGAAGCAGATCAAGTCTTCACCGGAAAAGTTTGCCGAACTGGCAGCCAAATTCTCGAAGGATCCCGGGTCGGCGGAGAAGGGCGGTGATCTCGGTTTCTTCGGCCGCGGTCTGATGGTGAAGCCATTCGACGACGCCGCCTTCGTGCTCAAAGTCGGCGAACTGGTGGGCCCGGTGGAAACCCAGTACGGCTATCACCTCATTCGCCTCGACGCCGTAAAGCCGTCGCAGGCCACGCCATTCGAAGCGGTCAAACAACAGATTGTCGATGAAGTTCGCAAGCCGAAGCTTGGCAAGGCCTATGCCGAGGCTGCTGACAGTTTTAACAATCTGGTGTACGAGCAGTTCGACAGTCTGCTGCCGGCGGCGGAGGCGCTCAAGCTCACCGTGCAGATGTCCGACTGGGTTAGCCGGGCCGGCGGTGATGCGAACCCGTTGTTCAACAATGAGAAGCTTCTCAACGCGGTGTTCTCCGACGAAGTGCTGAAGAACAAACGCAACACCTCGGCGATCGAGGTGCAGCCCAGCATGCTTCTGGCAGCGCGAATGATCGAGCATCAGCCGGCGACCACCATGCCGCTTGAGAATGTGCGCAAGGATGTCATGCAATACCTCACCGACAACGGCGCGATTGAAATGGCCGAGAAGGAAGGCCGCGCGGCGCTGGAAAAGCTGCACAAGGGCCAGTCGGTGGCGCTGTCATGGTCGCCGTCGCAGCCGGTATCGCTACAGAAGCGCCGGGGTCTTCATCCCGAAGGCGCCCAGGCGGTATTCGGCGCCGACGTGAGCAAACTCCCGGCCTACGCCGGCGTGCCGGCGGCACAGGGCCGATTCGTCATCTACCGCATCACCAAGGTCAAGGACGTGACCGCAGTGGATCCGGAACAGCGCAAGGCGCTGGGCCGGCAACTCGCGGAGATGGTCGGCCAGGAACAGTATGTCGCCTATCTCGCGAGCCTGCGGGAACGCGCCGACGTCAAGATCGACAGGAAGAGGCTGGAGCCGGAACAGTAGCGCCGGATTCGCAAAAGAAAAGCCTGCATGGTCCGGCCATGCAGGCTTTTCTTGTTTCAGAGTCCCGCCTATTCGATCTGGCCGGCGCCGGTGGTATTGAATCCGGCGTCCACGTAGGTGATCTCGCCGGTGATGCCGCTGGCCAGGTCGCTGCACAGGAAAGCGGCAACATTGCCGACTTCCCCGGTGGTGACATTGCGGCGCAGCGGCGATTGCTTTTCCGCAAGCGCCAACAGCTTGCCGAAACTGTTGATGCCTGCGGCGGCGAGCGTCTTTATCGGGCCCGCGGATATCGCGTTTACCCGAATGCCCCTGGGCCCGAGGCTTTGTGCCATGTAGCGCACATTGGCTTCGAGGCTGGCCTTGGCCGGCCCCATGACGTTGTAGCTCGGGAAGGAGCGCTCGGCGCCTAGGTAGGTGAGCGTGAGCAGCGCGGCTTTGCGGCCCTGCATCATCGGCAGGCCGGCTTTGGCAAGCGCGGCAAAGCTGTAGGAACTGATTTCGTGGGCGATGCGGAATGCCTCGCGGGTGACCGAGTCCAGGTAATCGCCGGCCAGCGCTTCGCGCGGCGCGAACGCGATCGAGTGGATGATGCCATCGAGTCCGTCCCACTGCTTTCCCAGTTCGACGAACAACGCATCGATCTCTGCGTCACTGCCGACATCGCACGGCAGCACCAGCCGGCTGCCGAATTCGGCCGCCAGGTCGGCCACGCGATCCTTTATCCGCTCCCCCTGGAAGCTGAATGCAAGCTGCGCGCCTTCGCGGTGCATTGCCTTGGCGATGCCGTAGGCGATCGAACGATTGCTGAGCAGGCCGGTGATGAGGATTTTCTTGTTGTCGAGAAATCCCATGACTTTTCCTCGCTGTTTCTTTCTCGTTTCTTAATCCCGACATTATAGCGAACCGACATGTCCCCACGGTTGCGACGTACGGGACCCACGGATCCGCGCGGGTCGACCGCGTGGTATTCCGCTACACTTCGGCCCGAGTATGAGCCGGCTGAGAACGACAGCCGTGGCGCTCGCGCTGCTTGGTTTACTGGGCGGTTGTGGCGGACCATGGAACAACCCTTATCCCGCCCGCGAAGGCGGCCTGAATATCCTGTATTCGGCTTTCGTGGAGCGGCCCAAGCACCTCGATCCGGTGCAGTCTTACGCTGAGAACGAGTATGTCTTTATCGCCCAGATCTACATGCCGCCGCTGCAGTACCACTATCTCAGGCGGCCCTACGAACTGGTTCCCTTTGGCGCGGCGGAGATTCCGCGCGCCGAATACCTTGACGCCGATGGCCGCCGCCTGCCCGATACTGCGCCGGCCGAGCGGGTGGCATTCAGCGTATACGATATCCGTATCAGGCAGGGGGTAATGTACCAGCCGCATCCGGCCTTTGCAGTGGATGAGACCGGTAAGCCGCGCTACTTGAATCTCGGGCGCGAGGATCTGAAAAACATATTCGAGCTGCGCGATTTCCGGCACGCCGGCACGCGCGAGCTGGTCGCCGAGGACTACGTGTTTCAGATCCGCCGGCTTGCGCACCCCGGGCTGCATTCGCCGATCTTCGGACTGATGGGAGAGTACATCGTCGGACTGAAGGAATTCGGG
>JANOGP010000274.1:0-6057 GCA_031406075.1 Betaproteobacteria bacterium | reverse complement strand
CAGCGTAGCGCGCTGTCCGCGAGCCAATTCGATTCCAGCGACAATGCTCCAAACGCAACCGCTTCGCCGGATACAGGCAACGCGGATATTCGCGGCGGCACCATGTTCCGCCAGGGCGCGGTGACGCGCAGTAATGACGACAAGCCGGCGCGCGACGGCAACATGAGCGGCAGCGCCGCCGGCAACTCCGAGGCGCTGGCGCTGGAAGGTGCGGCGACCGGGCGCCTGGATGCGCAACTCAAGCTCGAAGCCATCCAGCGCCGCGAGGACGGCGGCAACGACGAGGAGAAGGCCGATCAGGGCTGGTTCTATTCCGCCAGCCAGGAGCAGAAATCGCTGCTCGGTTTCGAGGACGTGCGCGCGCGCCCGAACTTCGACCGCGAGAACGCGATGAGCTTCGAGCGCGTACCGATCCGCCAGAAACAGGCCGTTAAAGATTATTTTCTGAACCTGCATGAAAGTGAGAAGAAATGAATACCGTCGTCGACCGCCAGATCCAGGCATTCCGTGATCAGTTCCAGCTTGTCCGCGACGAGATTTCGCGCGTCATCGTCGGCAACGACGAAATCATCTCGGGAGTGATGACCTGCCTGCTGGCACGCGGCCACGTGCTGCTGGAGGGAATCCCCGGCGTGGGCAAGACCAAGCTGGTGCAGACCATGGCGGACGTGCTGCACCTGAAGTTCTCGCGCATCCAGTTCACCCCCGACCTGATGCCTGGCGACATCATCGGCACCAACATCGTTCGCGAAGACGAATCCGGCCGCAAAGCCTTCGAGTTTCAGCACGGCCCGATCTTCGCCAACATGGTGCTGGCCGACGAAATCAACCGCGCCACGCCCAAGACCCAATCGGCACTGCTGGAAGCGATGCAGGAAAACAGCGTGTCCGCAGCCGGACGTACCCACGCACTGGACCAGCCCTTCTTCGTGCTGGCAACGCAGAACCCGATCGAGATGGAAGGCACTTATCCGCTGCCCGAGGCGCAGATGGACCGCTTCTTCTTCAAACTAAAGCTCGATTTCCCGGACGTGGAGCAACTGCACCTGATCGTCGAGCGCACTACCGGAAAGAAGGAGCCGGCGGTGCACAGGGTGCTGCAGCAGGGCGAGATTCTGGAGATGCGCGATACCGCGCGCGCCATCCCGGTGGCGCGGCCGGTGCAGGACTATGCGATCAGGGTGACGCTGGCGACCCATCCGGAATCGCCCCAGGCACACGAAATGAGCAAGAAGTATGTGCGATTCGGCTCCAGCCCGCGCGGAACCCAGGCGCTGATCCTGGGGGGGAAAGTGCACGCGCTGATGAATGACCGCGTCTACGTGTCCTGTGAGGACGTGCGCGCAGTGGCGGTGCCGGCGCTGCGGCACCGGATCCTGCTGAATTTCGAAGCCGAAGCCGGACGCATCGATACCGACACGATCCTCGACAGGATCCTCGAATGGGTACCGGAACCAAAGGAATGACTGCCGCAGGGCGAAAGTAGAAAACGATGGCCATGAAAAACTTCTCTCCCACGCGCCGCGACGCGCTCAGGGCCTCGGTCGCGCTGGCCTCGAGCGCCGTGCTCGGTTTTCCGGCGATTCTCAAGGCGCAGAGCGAGGCCGTCAGGATCGGTCACCTCACCCCTCGCACCGGTTTTCTCGGCCAGATCGCGAGTACGGCTATCGCGGAAACCAGGAGCACCGATCCGGAAAAGCTGATCGCGTATTTCGACAAGGGCGCGTCTTTCGACTTACTCAAAGGCCGGCGCGGAGTGTTTGCCGGCAATCACCAGTTGCTGCAGGAGATGTACGTGGTGCGCATCAAGGAAAGGAGCGCGATGCAGGACCAATGGGACATCTTCGAGATGGTCCGCGCGGTGCCTGGCGCGAATGACCCGTTGACGCTGATCCAGCCCTCCCAGCAGGAGAATCCCTGCCCGATCGCCGGGTGACCGCTGTTTGAGGATATTCACCGGCTCCATGGCTGCTGCCATGCAGCCCCACTGAGGCAATTCAACTTGGTCCAGGAAAGCCTGCTGTTCAGCGAAGAATTTCTTCGCCAGCTCGAGCATCTCACCATGCTAACCCGCCGTCCCGTGGCGGGTCACCTGCGCGGCCATCATCGCTCTCGCCGCACCGGCTCGGGGATGGTGTTCACCGACTATCGGCCGTACTCGCCCGGCGACGACACCCGCAACCTCGATTGGGGTACCTACCTGCGGCTGGACCGGCTGATTCTGAGGCTGTTCGAGGAAGAGGCGGACCTGCCGGTTTACATATTCCTGGACGTCAGCCGCTCGATGAATTTCGGTACGCCGTCAAAGTTCGACTTCGCCCGCAAGTTCGCTGCAGCGCTGGCCTATATAAGCCTGATTAACCACGACCGGGTCAGCATCGTCGCCTTTTCCGACGGCGTGATCAGCGAGATGCCGGCCCGGCGCGGCAAGAACCAGGTGTGGCGCGCGCTGCATTTTCTCGAGCGCATCGAGGCCGGCGGTGGCACCAGCCTGCAATCGGCATTCCGCAGTTTCTTCAGTGCCCGACGCACTCGTGGACTGACGGTGGTGATTTCCGACTTTCTCGACCGCGAGGGTTTCGAGCAGAGCTTCCAGGTGATTCGCCGGTTCCGCCACGACGTATTTGCGGTGCACTTGATGAGCCCGGACGAACTCGACCCGGTGCTCGCGGATGAAGTGCTGCTGGTGGACTCGGAGGAAGGCGGCGCTGCGCGGGTGCGCGTGACGCCCGAACTGGTGAAGGCCTATCACGACACTTTCCTGCGCTATTGCACCGAGATCGAAGCCTTCTGCCGCAGTCACGGCTGGGGCTATCTGCGCACCACGACCACCACGCCTTTCGAGGACCTGATGCTCAAGGCGTTGCGCGAGCAAGGATTGTTGCGATGAACCTGCTTTCGGCTTCGCCTCCGTGGGCCGCGTTTGCGGCGCTTGCCGCCGCATTGGTGGTCACCGTGCTGTATCTGCTGAAGCCGCCTCCACGCAGGTTGCTGGTACCTTCCAGCCTGATCTGGGATCGGGTGCTGCGCGAGAGCCATCGCAGCAGCGACCGCCTGCGCTGGTGGCTGTCGTTGCTGCTGGCCGCTGTCATAGCCGTAAGCATCGTTGTCGCCGTGACCAGGCCGCAGTTCACCGGCGCAGGCGAAGCCGCCGACAGGCTCGTGCTCGTGCTCGACAACTCGCCCACGCTTGCAACCCGCACAACCGATGGTGCGACCCGCTGGAGCCACGCACTGGCCAAAGCGCGCACGACGCTCGCAGCGCACGGCCCGGGTACCCAGGTGATGCTGGTCGATACCATGCGGCGCATCGCTACTCCCGGATTCGAGTACCGTGACGCGGCGCTTGAGCGCATGCGGCAACTCCATGTGGCATATGGTGGCACGCCGCGGGTTCCAGACATTGTGCAGGCCGGCGAAATTGAAACCGTGGTGATAAGCGACGGAGTGCAGATCACCGGAGTGCCGAAGTCGGCCAGACTCGAGTCGGTGTTCGAGCCGGTGGAGAACGCCGGCATTACTGCGTTCGAAGTCCGGCGGCTGCCTGCGGATCCGCGCCGTTACCAGGCCTTTGTCGAAGTCAGCAATGCCGGCGGCGTGGACAAAAGTATCGACATCGTGATTGCCGGCGTCGGCGGCCGGCGCATTGCCAGGACCGTGAACGTGCCCGCCGGCGGCGCACGCGCACAAGTGATTGATATATCCAGTCTGGAGGCCGGTCCCGTGCGCGCCTCGCTCAGCATGCCGGGAGACGGCCTTGAGGCCGATGATGTTGCCTACGCAATGCTGCCGATGCGGCGGGTCGTGCGAGTAGGTCTGGTGAGCAACGGGAATCCCTACCTCGAGAAGGCTTTGCGCGCGCAGCCGCGGGTGCGGCTTACGACGATATCAGCGCGGGGCTTCGCCGAAAGACGCGATATTGACGTATGGGTTTTCGATCGATTCGCTCCTGCGACGCGACCGGGTGCGCCGGCACTGATGTTCCGGCCAAACTCAGTGTCGTGGTTGCCGACGCCGGGCATGGAGATCGCCGATGTCTCGGTGGTCGCGTTGGATGGCGCGCATCCGCTGCTCGAGAACCTTTCACTGCGTGATCTGGTCGTCGAACGTGCGGTAGCGACGCGCCCGGCAACTGGCGTGGCCGAGCGCGACGTGGTGCTGGTGGGCGCGCGCGGCGACATGGCTCTGGTGGTGGCGCACGAGGACGCCCCACGCCGGGTGTCGTTCGCTTTCGGGCTGGAGGATTCAAATTTCGCACTGCACGCCGAATTTCCACTATTCCTCGGCAATGCGCTGGACTGGCTGGCGGGCGAGCGCGGCGCTTTTGCGGCCGGATTGGGCGTGGTCGAAGTGCCCGTTGCAAAGGCGAGAATTGTGGCGCCGGATGGCACCGAGTTGCCGGCGCAGGCCATTCCCGGAGGCACGTTGTTCGAAGTTAGCGAACCAGGCATGTTCACCGCCATCTCCTCCAGTCAGCGGCTGCGGGTCGCGGCCAACCTGCTCGACCGGCGCGTGACCGACGTCAACCGTTCGCCGCTGGCACCGCTGCAGTCCCTGGCAATCGAACCGCCGCAGTCGCCGCGATTCCCGCTCGATCCCTGGGTGGCATTGCTGCTGGCTTCGGCGCTATTGCTGGTATTCGAGTGGTGGACGTGGAACCGGCGGGTAACGGAATGAGCATGGCGATCAGCATTCAGCACTCGTGGCCGTTGTTGCTGCTTCTGGCGATTCCACTGCTGTGGTGGGCAGCGCGGAGTACCCGCACCAATCTCGTCCGCCGGCACCTTGCAGCGGTTACCGTGCTGCGCAGCCTTGCGGTTGCAATGCTGGCGCTGGCGTTGATGCAACCGCTGTGGCACGCACGTTCGGATGATGTTGCGGTGGTGTACGCGCTGGATGTATCGCGCAGCGTTCCTTCATCCTTCATCGACTCGGCACTCGCCTGGATCGGCGATGCCGATCGCGAAGGCAAGCCGGCACAGGCGCGCTACCTGGCGTTCGCCGATCGGCCGGTGTTGCTGGATAAGCCCGAGCAGGTGCGCAGTCTCGCGGTCACCCAAGGCAATCCACGCGAAGGGGCGATCGACCAGGCAGCGACCAATCTCGAGCGCGCGCTCGACCAAGCACTGCTGGGACTGGATCGTGATCACGTCAAGCGCGTGGTGTTGCTTACCGACGGAAACCAGACCGAAGGTGACGTCTGGCGCGTGCTGGCGCGTCTTAAGGAAGCCAACGTCCGGGTGTTTCCGATCCCGGCGAAATTGCGCGATGACGGCGACGCCTGGCTGGAAGGCATCGAAGTGCCCCAGGGCATTCGCCAGGGCGAACCGGTGACGGTGACTGTGCGCGCGATCTCGCCTGGCGAGGCGCGGGCGCGCGTGGTGCTCAGGGCCGGCAACACCGTGGTCGGCAATCGAGCAGTGCGCCTGACCGCAGGACTGAACCGAGTTGCCTTCGAGATTCAACTGTCCAGCGTCGGCAGCAACACGCTTTTGGCGGAACTCATTGCCGAAGGCGACCGCGTGCCCGACAACAATCGTGTGCAGCAATCCGCGTGGGTCGCCAAGGCGCCGCGGGTACTGTACGTGGAGGGGCAGCCCGGCAGCGCCGTGTACCTGCGCGATGCGCTGACGCGCGAAGGCATCGACGTCAGCGTCGCGGCGCCCGGGGACATGCCCGAATCTTCCGTGGGATTTGCGCCGTACGACGCGCTTATCCTCAGCGATGCGCCGGCAAATTCGATCAGCCCCGCGAAAATGCAGGCGATCGAGTCCTACGTGCGCGATGCCGGCGGCGGACTGTTGTTCGCGGGTGGCGAGAATGTCTACGGCGAGCAGGGCTACAGCGGCACGCCGGTGGAGAAAGTTCTGCCGGTGCAGTTTCGCGCCCAGGAAAAACGCAAGGACCTCGCGCTGGTGATTGCGCTCGACCGTTCCTACAGCATGAGAGGGCGCAAGATCGAACTGGCGAAGGAGGCCACCCGCGCGGCGCTCGACCTGCTGGAAGAGCAGCACCAGTTTGCGGTGGTGGCATTCGACTCGCAGACGCATATTTCGG
>JANOGP010000220.1:0-2359 GCA_031406075.1 Betaproteobacteria bacterium | reverse complement strand
TCACGCCATCCGTCGCGCAAGTGGAAGCCGCCAGGCGTATCCGCTACACTGGGTTTCCCCTGCAGCGACCTGCGCGAACTTGAAACTTGTCGTCATCGCCTTTCTCATTGTCATCGTCGCCAGTCTCGCCTCGGCGCTGATCTACCTGATCCGCGACAAAGGCCAATCGGACCGCACGGTGAAGGCGCTGACTGTCCGCGTTGCGCTTTCCGTTACCTTGTTCTTGTTGCTCATGATCGGCTACTACTTCGGCATCATTCCGCGGCAGGGATTTTAAAAAAACAGCCGCACAGATGTCGTGTGCGGCCCCAATCGCCCGCATGTCCCGCGGGTCTCCTCCTCCTTGTGTTTTTCGTCTTGTTGTTCCGTGACGCAGTATTTCTATAACCAGTAAACCAGCACGAACAGCAGCAGCCAGACCACGTCGACGAAGTGCCAGTACCACGACACGCCCTCGAAAGCGAAGTGATGACCGGCGCTGAAGTGCCCCTTGATCGATCGGGCGAGTATCACCATCAGCATGATGGTGCCAATGGTGACGTGAAATCCGTGGAACCCGGTCAACATGTAAAAGGTCGCGCCGTACGCCCCCATGTTCAGCGTCAGGTTGAGCTCGTGATAGGCGTGTACGTACTCGTACGCTTGCAGGCTCAGGAACAGCGCGCCGAGCACAACAGTGGCCACCAGGCCCCAGATCAGCTGCGCGCGGCTCCCCCGTTGCACTCCCCAATGCGCCCAGGTCACGGTTACGCCGGATGTCAGCAGGATGATCGTGTTGATCGCCGGGATGCCCCAGGCGCCCATCGGCGTGAAGGTCTCTTCGATGCCGGGACCGGAAACCGGCCAGCGCTGCGCCGAAAACCCCGGCCATATCTGCGCCAGGGTATCGCCGCTGCCCAGCCAAGGTACCGACAGCACTCGCATATAGAACAGCGCGCCGAAAAAAACGGCGAAAAACATGACTTCGGAAAAAATGAACCAGCTCATGCCCCAGCGGAAGGAATTATCCACTTGCTTGTTGAAACTGCCGCCCTCGCTTTCGCGGATCACAGTGCCGAACCATCCGAACATCATGTAGACCAATACCGCCATGCCGGCCAGCACCACCCAGGGACCGGGAGCGACGCCGTTCAGCCAGAGCACCGCACCGATCGCCATCAGAAACAGCGCACACGATCCGATGACGGGCCAGTGCGATGGCTCGGGCAAGTAATAACGTGGGGACTGGCTAAGCATTCCGGATTCTCCCTAAGATTTTTTGCCCCTGGCTCACTTCCGCTTGTGCAACTCAGCCGACGATGAATCTGACCAGCAATACCAGCGTGGTGACAAATATTGCCGCACCGATAATGCCCGCGATGATCACCTGCACCGGCGTGATATTTGCCAGGTCCGCCTGGTTGTCGGCCCGCCCGCGCACGCCGAAAAACGACCAGAACACGGTCCTGAAAACACGCAGCGGGGATGCCTTTCCCCGCTTACCCGGCTGCTCCGCCACCGCGCCGCTTTGCTGCGGTCGGCGCCGCGCCTTCGACCTTGAAGAAGGTATAAGACAGCGTCACCGTATTCACGTCCTGCGGCAATCCCGGTTCGATCACGAAGACCACCGGCATCTGCCGAACTTCCCCCGCCGCGAAACTCTGGGTGGTAAAGCAAAAACATTCGAGCTTGCGAAAATACTGCCCCGCGACCTGCGGCCCGTAACTCGGGATAGCCTGGCCGGCAATGGGTTGATCCGAGCGGTTGCGCACTTCGTACATCACCTGCACCAGTTGCCCGGGATGCACCTTGACACTGGTCTGCAGAGGCCTGAACTGCCAGGGAAGATCGCTGCGGATGTTGGCGTCAAGTTCCAGCGTCACCAGCCGGCTCAGGTCGACCTGCGTATTGGCCGTCGCCGCGCTGGCTTTCTCGATCTGATAGATGCCAGTGGCCTCGCAGATCATCTCGTACAAGGGCACCAGCGCATAGCCGAACCCGAACATGCCCACCGTGACGACGAGCAGTTTGACAAGGATCGAACGATTTTCTGCAGCCCGGTTCATGTCCAGTAACGCAGGATCACCCCGACAAAACAGGCAAGCACAACCGACCACAGAATAAGCGCGGATCTGACTTTCCTGGCCTGAAGTTGCTTCGCCTGCTGATCATTCATGACAGAAACGGCATGACGTCTTGCGCCGTCACGCCCGAATTTACTTCACCGTCGGCGGCGTCTCAAAGCTGTGATACGGCGCCGGCGTCGGCAGGTGCGTCCACTCCAGCGAGTCTGCGCCCTCCCAGGGCATCTGCGGCGCTTTCTCGCCGCTGCGGATGCATTTCAGCACCACGTACAGGAACAACAGCTGCGACAGGCCGA
>JANOGP010000202.1:0-8537 GCA_031406075.1 Betaproteobacteria bacterium | reverse complement strand
TTGCGGCCGAATGACCGTTCGATTTCGCGCACCGCCTGCTCGCCGGGGAAGGACGCAACATGGTCTTGCAGGCTGGTGAGCGCCGCGACGTAATCGTCGGGAAGAAACTCCGTGTGCATGCTCAATCCCTGGCCCAACTTGACGAATGGCGTGCCCAGCTTCTCCAGCATCCCGCTGAACTTCTGCGCCGGAGTCAGGCGCGAGCGCCACAAGCCGGCTCGCACCAGTGCCCACCAGAACAGGTGACCGTATACCGCAATGCCGATCTGGATGAAGCGTATGGGGCTAAACAAGCTTGGCTCCTTTGTTTGATGAACGTGCAACCGGTCTCAATGCGAAGCCACCCACCCGGCCGTGCGCACGTTTGCTTTATCGAGTCGGCCTAGCGGGCGACGCATCATGAACGCGGCAACCGCCGCACCGAGCCCCAACAGTATCGCGCTGATCCAGAACAGGCGATCGGCGATTAGCCCATACAGCGCCCCCGCGGCAGTGGAGCCCATCGTTTGTCCCGGGCTGGACAGTGTGTGGGCTGCAGTCCAAGCGCCGCGCCGCGGGGCAGCACCGACTGCAGCGAAAACGATGTGCGAGAGTAACGCCGCACGTCGCTTACAATACAGAAGAAGCGCTAGCGACGTATCCCGGACACCACCCTCGCGAGCATCGGGGCTCTTGCGCAAGGTCTGCTGCAGAACGTCGTATCGCAAGTGGTCTGAAATTGCGCCTGTCACTGGAGGTCCCTGAAATGGCCGAGTTCACCGCGCAGCCCGGACCGGAGAACTGCAGCAACAGTTGCCAAGCGGCTACGTCGATCGACGTGCTGAACCGCACGTGCTACTGTCTCAGCCTGGACGAGGAGGCATTGCGACGCGGGCTGGAAGCGGATCTGGACACTCGCGGTCTGTCCAGTGCCATGGTCGAGACTCATCCGCATCTTTTCGCGTCCGTGCCGATGTTCGTCTCGCGCGAGCACGTCGAACGTATGGCGCGTGTGATCCGCGCGGTGGAAGCAGTTGTCGCAACGCCGCATTTCCGCCGCGCGGCGCTGGCATGGGCTCCCGATATCGCGCGCTTCGATCCGGGTTCGCTCGGCGGTCTCCTGGGATATGACTTTCACCTGGCCGTTACCGGGCCGCAACTGATAGAGATCAATACGAATCCTGGCGGCGCGCTTCTCAACGCGGTACTGGGGCGCGCGCACCGGTCCTGTTGCGCAGACGCGGCCGGGCTCGCGATGGCGCCGATGGAAGCCGACGCCATCGAGGAAGCGCTGTTCGAGGTATTCATGACGGAGTGGCGTCGGCAGCGCAAGGACGCTCCGCTGATGTCCGTGACTATCGTCGACGAGGCGCCGGAGCAGCAGTATCTTTACCCCGAGTTTCTCCTGTACCGGCAACTCTTCAGTCGTCACGGTATCGAGGTGACGATCTGCGATCCTCGCGAGCTCGCCCGGAAAGATGCGCGGTTGTGGCATGGAAGCCAGCCCATCGATTTCGTCTACAACCGGCTGACGGATTTCGCGCTGGAGCAGCCTAGTCAGACGGCGCTTAAGCTTGCGTACCTCGCCCGCGAAGTTGTTGTCAGCCCTCATCCGCGCGCGCATGCGCTTTATGCAGACAAGCGCAACCTCAGCTTGCTCTGCGGCGAGGCGTTCTTGCGGGAGACGGGCAGCGCAGATGACGCGATTTCCACGCTGCTCGCCGGGATCCCGCGCACCGAGATCATGACCGCCGAGAACAGGGAGGCATTGTGGGCGAAGCGGCGCGAGCTCTTCTTCAAACCTGCCGCCGGCTACGGTAGCAAGGCCGCCTATCGCGGCGACAAGCTCACGAAGCGGGTGTGGGAGGAAATGGCAAAGAGTACATACGTTGCCCAGGCGCTGGTCACACCCAGCGAGCGGCACGTTGCCGAGATAAAGACGGCCACGGCATTGAAGGCCGATGTTCGCAACTATGCCTACGCCGGGGTGGTCAAGCTCGTCGCGGCGCGCCTGTATCAGGGACAGACCACAAACTTCCGCACGCCCGGAGGAGGATTCGCACCGGTATTCACGGAAATGCCATGACTTCGGGCCGATCCCGCGATTGCCGGCCCGATCGTCGACGCGAAGTGCCTCGGGCTCAGAACGGCCTTGCGATAGATCCACAGTGCGCGTTTTGCCAATTCGAATGCAGCGGACAAGCCCGTCGCGCGGCTGCAATACACCGTGCCGGAGAATCCGTTCTTTGACAGCAGCGGTAGATAGCCGCTGTGGTCGATATGTGCATGCGTGAGGATGACCGCGTCGATCTTTCTTGGGTCGATCGGAAGCGGCTCCCAATTTCTCAGACGGAGTTGCTTCAGGCCCTGAAACAGGCCACAGTCCACCAGTATTCGCTTGGGGCCGGCGGTGATCAGGTACTTGGACCCGGTGACGGTCCCGGTTGCGCCGAGAAAAGTTAGCTGCATGTCAGTTATTCTTCTGATTGTTTTGAGCGGTAGTCGCAATACACGCTCCGCGCTTGCCTACGCAATATCGGTTCGCCACTGCCCGGTGGCGCCCCGCCGGCCATCTGGGCGGCTCAGCGTAAAGACTGTCTGTCTTCACTGCCGCCGAGACGAGGAATGAAAGCCGGCGTGCGTGCTGCATAGCGCGTGTACTCCTCACCGAAGCGCGTCCGGGAATCGCGTTCCTCGTTGAAAGACAGGCGCGCATACACCAGCAACAGGATCGGGAACATGATCAACGTGAGCAGCGTGGGCCATTGCAGCAGAAAGCCGAACATGATGTGCACAAACGCGACGTACTGCGGATGGCGGATGGTGGCGTAGGGGCCGCTGGTCGCCAATGTCCTGGCGCGCTGCGCCTTGTAAAGGACATCCCACGCCGAAGCGAGCAGGATGAACCCGCCGCCGATGAAGACAAAGCTCAGAAAATGGAATGGGCCGAAGTGCGGATTGCCGCGCCATCCGAACAGCGTCTCGAGCAGATGGCCGGCGTCGTGGGTCATGAAGTCGATGCCGGCGAAACGGCTGCCGAGCCAGCCCGAAAGCAGATAGATGGTGAGCGGAAATCCGTACATCTCGGTGAACAGTGCCACGATAAATGCGGAAAACGCCCCGAGCGAGCGCCAGTCGCGCGCGCTTTGCGGCTTTGCGAAGCTGAAGGCGAAAATGATGAACACCAGCGAGTTGATGACAACCAGCCACCATAAACCGTATGCCTGAGCAGGCTCCATATTCATCGCTTGCCTCCCGCTTTATTTCCATGATCGTGGCCTGCGGACGTGGAATCGTCGCCGTGCCCTCCGTGGCCGCGATGCATGAACACGTGCAACAGCGGGCAGGCGAGAAGAATCAGGAAGGGAAGCAGGCCGAATACGTGGGCCTTGTGTTCGGTAATGAGGTAGAAGCCCGCAATGATCAAGAATGCCAGCAGGACCCAGTTCGATCTCGAGTTGAACCATCCCTTTCGGTTTTCGCTTTGGTGATCGTGTTCCATGTTTGTCTCCTCGAATGCCTGAAGTGCGAAGCTATTTCTTTGGATGCCGGTAAATAAAGACAGCGTGCGACCATTGCTTCTCGCCTTTCGTGCGCCAGTCCACCTCGATGCTGTACGGACCGGGTTTGGGCATCGAGAAAAAGTTGCCGTAGGTGACCGTGCCGGCGATCTGCATCGGCTCGAGCGGCTTCTTCACCGCGGACAGACCGACTTCACCTACGTGCGCCTGCGCCTCCATGTTCTCCAGGCGCGTGCCTCCGGCATCGAACAGCGAGATCAGCACATGGTGCTCGCCGCGGCTGGACGACGGCCCGCCATGCATCGAGGCTTCGGGGTGTCCGATCGGGTGCCCTCGGATCATCTGGCTGGGCAGTACGCCCAGATAGACCGTTACCCCCTCCACGACGCCGGAGTTTCCAGAGAATGCTGTGGCGGGTGGTGCGGCCGCGATCCAACCCGGGGAAGCAGCCAGCCAGAAGACGGCGAAAAGTCTCGACATTCGCGGAGCGTTATTCGTTGTCATGCGAACCTCCAGCCGCTTCGATGAGCGCGCAAACTGCATTCCCGTCGGGCACTTGATCGGGCATCGTCTCCC
Organism: Betaproteobacteria bacterium; assembly: GCA_031406075.1. Classification (GTDB taxonomy): domain Bacteria; phylum Pseudomonadota; class Gammaproteobacteria; order Burkholderiales; family JACQAP01; genus JACQAP01. The sequence goes on along the minus strand of JANOGP010000202.1, from coordinate 4,461 downwards.
ACAACGCCAGCGCCCGCTTCATGCGGTCGCGCAATGCAAGCACGGCATCCAGCCTTTCGGAGGTCTCTTCGATTCTGCCCCTGATAATATCCCGCACCATCGGGCACGGCGATTCCCGGCGGGCGCTTCGGCGAAAGATCTGCCCGATTTCGGACAACGTGAAACCGAGGCTCCGCGCCCTCAGGATGAATTGCAGCCGCGCGATATCCAACTCGGTGAACTTCTTGTACCTGCTCCGAGGGTCGCGCTGAGGTTTCAACAGTCCCAAGCGCGCGTAATAGCGGACCGTATGCCCGGTCACCCCGGCTTTTCTTGCCACTTCGCTGACGTTCATCATTAACAACCCCGCGCCGACAGCCCAGGAAAAGCAGGCTCGGTTTTTTTGCGGTAACCTAAACCTGTAAGCCACGCACAGGTCAAGGCCTGCTTTCCGCGACAAGACTCTGAAAATGATCGCAGAGGCCGTCCATGTTGGCCGTGCTCCAGGTGCGATTCTCCAGGTGCCGTAGAGCCCGCTCCATCAGGGCCTGCCTCTTTACAAACAACTCGATTTTTTCCTGGTGTTCCACCAACCGCTCGCGGAGGATTTTCTCCATCAGGTCGGATGGCGTTTCGCCGTCCTCCAGGCGACGCAGCATTTCCGTGATCTCCGCAAGGCTGTAGCCGAGGCATTGCGCCATGCGGATGAAGCGTAGACGCTTCACTTCATTTTGGCCGAAGACTTGGTAGCCGTTCGACGGGTTCCTGCCCGGTTTAAGAAGCCCGTTTCTAGCGTAAAACCTGACCACATGCGGCGAAAGCCTCGCCTGTTTCGCCAATTCGCTGACATTCATGGCTTTTCCTCCAGTACTTACCCAACCAGATGACTCGAACTTTCCGCGGCGCGTGCTTATTACCGCGTGGTGCGGCCGACGGACCAATACCCAATGCCTAGTAACCACGAGGTGGGATTCCCGTCCGTGGACTAGGGGACGGCTAATTTAATAGCCGAAGGTGGAGGAGAAAAAGAGGAGTTCGGTTTCGCGGTGGTGGTTGGCTGCGCGCGCGCACCAGTTGCAGAGCGTGAAGGTGACCTGAAACTCCGACCTGTGAGGCCAGGTCCGGCCGATCGTCACCGCGAATTTCGGACAGTGGAGCAGCATCGTGTCCCACGGTCGCAGATGCTGCGGTGAGCTTGACACAGCACCACGAGCCCGACCCCTTGTCATTGGAATCGTCACTACCGTGTTCATGTGCACCGCGTTGACCCTCGCCGTGATCGTCGTGCCCGGAAACAACGCTGTGCCCCATGGCCCCATGGTTGCTGTCGGCATATTGTTTGCAATTGTTGGCAAAGGCGTTGGCGGTCCAGATCAATGGCCAGAGGAGGGCCAGAACCCAAGCTATGCGCGACAAGGAGGTTTTGCCCAATTTCGTTTCCAACAATAGTCGGTGCATTTCCAGGACTACGCGGGCGTTCGTGAGGGACGGCTTGAGTATCGAGTGCCTGCCGTGAGATTGTTGGGCAGCCTCAGCGACCGCGTTCCATCTCCTGTTCGGCGCTTTCGTGCTCCATCATCTGTTCCATCATCTGCTGCATCATGTCCATGCGGGACTCCACGGACTGATGCTTTTTCATCATCATCATGCACATCCCCATGCCGTCGCCGGTGTCAGTCATGGACTCGGAATGATCTTTCTTGGCCTTGGCTATCATGGCACGACCCTTCATCCCTGCGCCCATGCCGCCCATCATCTTCATGCTCTCTTGCATGGATTGCATGTGCTCTTTCATGAGTTTCTGGCGCTCTGCCGGATCCTTGGCTGAATGGATCTTCTCCATCTGCTCCTGCATCGTTTTCATTTTTTCCTGCATCTTGTCCATCTTCATTCCCGCAGCCTTGTCGTCCTGCGCGGGGGCGGCTTGACTCTGGTCGGTGCCGGGATGGTGCACGGCATGATCTTCTTCGTCTGCCGCCTGGACGACAGGTACGGCAAACAGGCAGGACAGGAGAATCGTCAATGTGAATCTGTTCATTCAAGTCTCCTTTAAGGAAGTTTGTAAATCGACGCACCAGCACCCTTATTTCTTGCTGTCCGGCCTGCCCTCGGGATAGACGTCCTTCTTGCCCATCTCCTCGTGCTTCTTCATCATCTCCTTGTCCATTGCGGCGCTGCGCTTCTTTTTCATCGCGTGCGGCGTCACACCTTTGGTGCCTTCCCCCATATGCCGCTTCTTGGCTTCTTCGCGCTCATTAGCTGAGAGTTCCTTGTCTTTGCCCTTGGGCATGTGAGGAGACACGCCCTGCTTTCCCATTTCCTCGTGCTCTTTCATTGTCTTCTCGTCGGCAGCCGCAAAGCCGGCCGTCGCCGCGAGTACGCCCGATAACACAATCGCCATGAAATTTCGCATTTTCTTACCCCTCTTGGGCTGTCTATGAAGACCGGTCTGAATTCTTACCTTGGAGCTTTTCCGGACATGGGATAGTTACCTCAAATTGCTCTTAGGCAATTGACGTACGTCAAGTCTTCGCATGCCCCGCAGCAACCTGTGTGCGGCTGTCATGTTTGCCGCTCACTCTTCCTACGGTTTGGTGACTTGCACCCTCACCAGCATGCCCGCCTCGTAACTTCCTGCGACGTGACAGGCAAGCTCCACGACGGAATCGTCGCCAAATTGCCAGATGAGCTTGCCGGTTTCTCCCGGTGCGACGAGCATGCTGTTCACGCTGCTGTGTTCCCATCCGGGCATGCGCGTGAGCATTTCGGCGTGTTCCTGCTGGTAACGTGGATTGCCGACGCGCAATTCGTGAGGACGCGTATCCATGTTGCGGAATTCGAACTCTACGGTTTCACGCGATTCAAATTCCAGGTTGGCCGCTTCGAACCGGTTTCCCCGCGCTTCGATATGGATCCTGCGCTTGACCACGCGCGGATCGCCGGGCTGACCGAAGCTGAACATCATCTCGGCGCCCGACCGGGCGGGGCCGGGGTGGAATTGCTGGTGATGCTCGAACTCCCCGTCGGGTTTGAGCACATGGGCCGGCATGCCTGGCAATCCGCCCATGCGGTGTTCCATTTCTGCAAAGACAGGCTGTACCGGATATGCACAGACCGCCAAGGCTGTGAAAATGAGGCGAACGGATCTCATCTGGCTTTCGTTTGCCGTTGTTGACCGGATCGAAGTTTTGAGATGACGGCAATCAGGCCTAACGACCAACTACGATCTGACTTTTCATGCCGGCTTCGTAATGCCCAGGGATGTGGCACGCCACTTCCAGTTTGCCAGTCTTGGTGAATTGCCAGACCAGACTTTTCGTTTGCCCGGGCTCAAGGGTGAGCGTGTTCGCATCTTCGTGCACCATGTCGGGCATCTGCTTCATCATTTCGGCGTGCTGACGTTGCTCCTCCATGTCACCGATGATGAACTCGTGCCGCAGCTTGCCGCTGTTGGTCACGACGAACTTGATGATTTCACCGGCCTTGACCCTGATTTCGGATTTGTCGTACTTGATGTCCAGTGCGGTGATCTTGATCGTGCGGCTGATCTTCTTGGGATTGCCGGGTCGGCCGGCCGCGGAGTCGCCATGGCCATGCGTGCCGTGTTGAGCGTGGTGAGATTCCTTCGTGGTGGTCGCGTCGTCGCCATGTTTGTGTTCTTCATCTGCGGCGCCAGCCGTTGCGATAGTCGCGAGAAACAGGGCGGCGAAAGCGGTTTGAATAAGGGTTTTCATGTTGTACCTTTGCTGAATTGGTAATCGGCGTTTCAAATTCCGGTCGGAGACTGCTGGCCGGTGGTGCAGCCAACAGGCCGGTTCAGAGCGGCATGGCTCATTTGGTGGAGGGCGAGATCTTCATGATGTGGTAACCGCCGCCCATCTTCATGAGTTCGAAGTCAACTTGCGCGCCGGGCTTGAGGTCCTTCAACATCGCCGGATCGTGAGCCTTGAAGTCCATGGTCATCTTTGGCCACTTCAGACTCTCGATCGGGTCGTGAGTCAGCTTGACCGTTCCCGCTTGAATGTCGACGGAAATGACTTTGCCGCGACCGGCATGGGTTGCGGCCGCAGTTGCCGTCGTTTTGTGGGCGTCGCCGGGCGCGTCCTGTTGGTCTGCCGCCATTGCGGGGGGCAGGGCGGTCATGCTCAAAGCAAGTGAAACCGCAAGGAAAGTTGTTTTCATGTGATTCTCCATCTGGTGGTCAAAGTTAAGAACAAATGCCATCTGCCTTGATGCGTCAGGCGTCGGCGTCGGTCAAAAATTCATTGCGATTGGCCCTTGTGCTGCGTCGGCTCGTCCGGCATTTCGGATGTGGCGCCTTCCAGCTTCCGGGCCACGGTTCCCGGCGGGTGCCGATACCAACCCGGGTCGCTGTAGTCGCCGGGGGCGAGGTCTTCGCGGATCTTGACCACGGTGAACATTCCGCCCATTTCAATCGGCCCGAATGGGCCTTCGCCCATCATCATCGGCAGGGTGTTTTCC
>JANOGP010000188.1:0-9977 GCA_031406075.1 Betaproteobacteria bacterium | reverse complement strand
GGTGCCGATGCTGGTCATCACGCATGACCCGCAGGACGTGGCGGCGTTGGCCGAGAATCTGGTGATCCTGCGCAAGGGAATCGTGGAGCGGACGGTGGATCTCAAGGGTGCCCCGTATCGGGACGATAAGGGCGTTCCTGTGCGCGGCGTCATTCGCCGGTTGCTGATGGACACGTCGGCGGATGCCAACGGCGCGCCGGCATCGACCCCGCCTCGCGCCGTGTCCTGATTTTTTTGCAATTCGTTATATCGAAATGAATATTACGAATAGATTGTTCATTTCGAAATGCCAGTGTACCGGATCAACAAAGGAAAAAAGCGGATGAAAAAAGCGAATCTTCGATGGGAAAAACCTGCCGTCGCGATTGTCGCAGCGTTGCTGGTTGCTGCGGGCCCGGTTCAGGCCCAGGATTCTTCGCAGCGGCTTCAGGAGCTTGAGCAGGCGTTCAAAGACCTCTCGATGGAGATCGATGCCCTCAAGGAAGCCGACGCCAAAGCCGTGGCAATGACCCCAAAGGCGGATTCCGACGTGCCGGCGGTCGCCTGGGGCGAGGGCGTGCAGTTCAGGGATCCGCACGGCAGCTGGGCGCTGCGACTCTTCGGCCGGGGCCAGCTCGACTACCGTCAGTACGACCCGGGCGCCGCCGCGAGCACGTTCGCAATTCGACGCGCCAGGCTGGGCGTGAATATGAATTTCATGAAGCACTACGGCCTCACGGTAGAGGGAGAGTACGCGACCGGCAGCGCGCAGGGAACAAGCACACAGGGAACGGCGGTCACCAACGCCTACATGGATTTCAACTGGTTCGGCAAGGCGCGCTTTCGTGCCGGGCAGTTCAAACCGCAGTTCGGCCTCGAGAACACCGCGTCCGGAAATTTCAGCGACTTCCAGGAGCGCGCGCTGACGCAGAACCTGATCCAGAATCTGAACTACGACCGCGGAGTCATGGTGTACGGCGCACCGATCAAGGGACTGAATTACGGAGTTACTGTAAGTAACGGAACCGGCCTCAATCTGGAAGAGCGGCAGGGCAGCCCGCAGGAACTCGACGCCGACGGTAAGCTGCTCACGACCAGACTTACCGCGGATTTCGCCCAGTTCCTGGACATCAGGGACTCGTTGATTCATATCGGCGCCTCGTACAAGACCGGATCGGTAGTGAACACTTCTGCAAGTCCGTTCGCCGCTGCCTCTGGTCGGACAGAAGGCGCGGGCGTGATTTTCTTCAATCCGGAACCCTTCGCGGCTGCAGCGGTAGAGGCCTCGAACGTCGATCGTACGCTTTCGGTCGGAGAAATCGCCCTTGCGCGCAAGTCGGTCAAGCTGCAGGGAGAATACTGGGAAGCGCAGTACGAGGGCACCCGCACGAGCGCTCCCGAGACCCCCTTCGACCGGAAGATCAAAGCGGGATACGTCAGCGTACTTTGGCTGATTACCGGCGAGAACTATTCCGACTCTTACAGCAATGGCGTATTCGGCCGTATCCGTCCACGCAACAATTTTTCGATGGAAGAAAGCGGCGGATCGGGAGCTTGGGAATTGGGGTTGCGATACAGCTATTTCGATGCAGGCGATTTCGACGCCGCCGGCACCGGCGTTGCCAATACCGGGCGCGTCTCAACGACTGGCACGGGAATCACCGCATCGATACCGGCGCAGAAAGCCGATGCGTGGACGTTCGGGTTGAAGTGGATTCCCAATCCGTACACCCGGCTGATGGCTAATTACACGGTAACCGAGTTCGATACGCCGATCGTTGTAAACGGCATCACCATGGATGAAGAGAAAGCACTGACCTTGCGTGCCCAAATCGACTTCTGACGAGGGTTCGAGATAGGAGAGTGATATGAGAAAACGGAAGGGCCTGACGATCGCAGTGGCTGCGATGTTTTGGATGAGCCCTGCGGCTGCTGCCGATATTATCGTCTCGGCGGCGGCCAGCCTGACCAACGCCTTTACCGAGATTGGCAAGGAATTCGACAAAAGCAATCCGGGTCACCGGGCGGTATTCAATTTTGCTGCCTCGGGCGCTCTTCTTCAGCAGATTGCCCGCGGGGCACCGGTTGACGTATTTGCGTCGGCCGACCAGGAAACCATGGATCGGGCCGACAGCCTGAACCTGATCGTGCGCACCTCGCGTGCGGATTTCGTACGCAATACGCTGGTTGTCGTTGGACCGAAGGAGGCCCTGTCCGCGCCAAGATCTCTCGACGACCTGAGGAATGCGGCGATTACCAGGCTCGCGATCAGCAACCCCACAAGCGTGCCCGCGGGGCGATATACCAGGGAGGCGCTGGACGCTGCCGGCCTGTGGGATGCGGTGAAGGATAAATCGCTCAACACCCAGAATGTTCGCCAGAGCCTGGACTATGTGGCGCGCGGAGAAGCGGACGCGGGTTTCGTCTATGGCACCGACGCGGCGGTCATGCCCGGCAAGGTCGAGGTTCTGTTCGAGGTGCCGACCAGGACGCCGATCCTGTATCCGATCGCTGCGGTGAAGGGCAACGGAAATGAAAATCTTGCGATGAAATTCATCGACTATGTGCGTTCCGACGCCGGACAACGGATTCTCGCGAAGTACGGTTTTCGTAAACCCTGACCCACCTCACCCTAACCCTCTCCCCCCGAGCGCGGGCGGAGAGGGAATCTGATTTGCGCTCTTCCCCCTTTCGGAAGCATTTCTGCGCAAGCATTTTTCGTTACACTGCCTCGGTTGCGAGACGATTGCTCCCACCCCGGCTTTAGGCGTGGAAATCAGGGAAAAGGCGGAGGCGAGATGACAGGCACGGGATTTCTTGCTGTAGGCGTGGGCGCGGCGCTGGGCGCCTGGCTGCGTTGGATGCTGAACGTCGGACTGAATACTGTTCTTCCGAATCTTGCGCTCGGCACACTGGCCGCCAACCTGATCGGTGGTTATCTGATCGGCGTGGCCATCGAATATTTTTTCCAGCAGGGCACGCTGCCGCTGGAACTACGCCTGTTCGTCATCACCGGATTCCTGGGCGGCCTGACCACTTTCTCTTCGTTTTCCGCAGAAGCGGCGGAACTGATGATGCGTGCGCAGTACGGTTGGGCGGCACTGATGATCTCGAGCCACCTGGTCGGGTCGATCGCGATGACCTTCCTGGGAATCTTTACCGTGCGCGCGTTGGTGGGATAGCGCGGTTCAGCGCCTCGCGCGCCGCATCGATCACTTCCGACGCAGTCATTCCCAGCGGCCCGATCCCTTGTCTCACCAGATGATCGGCGGCGAGTCCGTGCAGATGCACGCCGGCAAGCAGCGCAGTTCCGGGATCGGCACCCTGTGCCACGAGCGCCGCGATGATGCCGGACAGGACGTCTCCCATTCCAGCCGTTGCCATTGCCGGATTCCCGGTGGTATTAACGTACCAGTCACCGTTTTCCAGCGCGCAGATGCTGCCGTTGCCCTTTAGCACGGCACCGCACTTGAACCTCGCCGCCAGTTCGCGCGCGGCGGCTACTCGATCGCCCTGAATGTCCGGGATGGATTTGCCCAGCAGCCGGGCCGCCTCGGCCGGATGGGGCGTGAGCAGCGTCGCACCGCCGCGGGCTGCTAAAGCCTGCCGCGCCTTCGCATCGGAGGCGATCACGTTGAGTGCGTCGGCGTCCACGATCAGAGGTGCGGTGTGTCCCAGCAGCGCGGCCAGTGCGTGCAGCGCAGCCTGCGTCTGACCGAGACCCGGTCCACAGACGATGCAGTCCAGTCCCTCCATCTTCAACAGGTCCTGCGCCGGTCGCAGCATGAGCTCCGGCTGATCAAGGTCCACGGCCGGCGAATCGGCAAACAGGCCGACGTACACGCGGCCCGCGCCTAGCCTGAGAGCCGCGCGGCCCGCCAGCAACGCGGCGCCGACCATTCCCGTCGCGCCGCCGAGGATACCGACGTTGCCGAACGTGCCCTTGTGACTGTTGCGCAGCCGTGGCGTCAGGACCGCGCCCAACAGCGCGGACTCGATGCGCCGGCCGACCGGGCCGGGCTTCGCGGGTATCGCCATGCCCAGCGTGTCGAGACGCACTTCCCCGGCATGATCCGGTCCGTCCAGCGTCAGCAGGCCGGGCTTGAGCCCGATGAAGGTGAGGGTGTGATGCGCGCGTACTGCGCTGCCGAGCACGCGTCCGCTGTCGGCATGCAGACCGCTGGGAATGTCGATCGCGAGCACGTGGCTGCCGGCCGCATTGATCAGTTTCACCAATTCGGCAGAAGGGCCTTCGAGCGGTCGTTCCAGCCCGATGCCAAACAGTCCATCGACGATCAGGTCGAAGTGCCGGCCGGCGGGAACGGATTCGTGCAGTGCGCCGCCAGCCGCCTTCCAACCTGCCAGCGCGGCTTTTGCATCCAGGGGAAGCTTCGATTCGACGCCGGTGAACACGACCGTGACATCGAACCACCACTGCTTGAGATGGCGGGCGGCGACCAGTGCGTCTCCGCCGTTGTTGCCGGGGCCGGCAAGCAGAAGGATGCGTTTCTCCTTGTCTCCCAGCAGCTCGCGGGCATGCTCGGCGACCGCAAGTCCGGCGCGTTCCATCAGCGGTTGCGCCAACGGCTGCGACAGCGCTGCACGCTCGGTTTCGCGGATCTCGGCCGTCAAAAAAACTCTGGTCATGGTTTGCAACATAAAGGGAGTTTAGCGGAAACGATGTTGATTTCGCAGTGCCAGAGGCACGCGGGTATAATTCGGCTTTGCCGAATATGTTTTCCGCTTAAATGCCCGACCTCCTGACGCTGCGCGGCCGCAACGCCCTGTCGGACTTCCGCCTCAAAAAGCTCTCCCAACCCCTCCAGAAGACCGCTCCCGCCATCTCCGCCATCGCCGCGGAATACTGGCACTTCGTATCGCTCAAGGCGCCTCTGGCAGCGCCGGACCGCGGTGTACTCGAACGCATCCTCAGTTATGGTCCGGCTTCCGTCGATATTGCGGAGCGCGGCGACATGCTGCTGGTGGTCCCGCGCATCGGCACGATTTCTCCATGGTCATCCAAGGCAACCGACATCGCCCACTCCTGCGGGCTGGCGGCGGTGGAGCGCATCGAACGCGGGGTCGCGTATTACGTATTTAAACGCGCAGGCGGCAGGCTCACTGCCGCCGAGCGTTCGGCGCTGCTGCCGCTGATCCACGACCGCATGACCGAAACCGTACTGGGTTCGCTCAAAGAGTCGGAAAAACTGTTCCATCATTTCACCCCGAAGCCGCTGACCACGGTCGATCTACTCGGGGGCGGACGCGCCGCGCTCGAAACCGCGAACCGCGGAATGGGACTGGCGCTATCCGAGGACGAGATCGATTATCTGGCGGACAATTTCCGGCGCGTGCACCGCAATCCCACCGATGTGGAATTGATGATGTTCGCGCAGGCGAACTCCGAGCACTGTCGGCACAAGATCTTCAACGCAGACTGGATCATCGACGGGAAAAAACAGGCGAAATCACTGTTCGGCATGGTGCGTCACACGCACGCGCAGAATCCGCAAGGTACGGTGGTGGCGTATTCCGACAACGCGGCGATCATGGAAGGCGCCGAGACCGCTCGATTCTATCCGGATGCCTCGGGAGTTTACCGTTACGCCACCGAGCCCACCCATATCCTGATGAAAGTGGAGACGCATAATCATCCGACCGCGATATCGCCATTTGCGGGTGCGGCCACCGGCTCGGGCGGCGAGATTCGCGACGAAGGCGCTACCGGCCGCGGCGCCAAGCCGAAGGCGGGGCTCACCGGATTCTCGGTCTCGCACCTTCGCATCCCCGGGTTCGCGCAACCCTGGGAAAAGAACGGAATTGGCAAGCCGGGCCGCATCGCGTCGGCGTTGCAGATCATGCTCGAAGGGCCGATCGGCGGCGCTTCGTTCAACAACGAGTTCGGCCGCCCGAATCTCTGCGGCTATTTCCGCACGTTCGAGCAGACCGTCAACGGCGAGACGCGCGGTTACCACAAACCGATCATGCTGGCCGGCGGTGTAGGCGCCATATCGGCGTCGCAATCGCACAAGGCTGCGGTAGAGGCCGGCGCGCTGCTGGTGCAAATCGGCGGTCCGGGGATGCTGATCGGCATGGGCGGCGGTGCTGCTTCCAGCATGGATACCGGGGCGAACATCGAGGATCTCGACTTCGATTCGGTGCAACGGGGAAACGCGGAAATCCAGCGCCGCGCGCAGGAGGTCATCGACCGCTGCTGGGCGATGGGCGAAGCCAATCCGATTCTGTCCATACACGACGTCGGCGCCGGCGGATTGTCGAACGCGCTGCCGGAACTGGTGCACGGCGCCGGCCGCGGCGGCTACATCGATCTCCGGAATATCCCTTCAGAAGAGCCGGGCATGACGCCGATGCAGGTGTGGTGCAACGAAGCGCAGGAGCGCTACGTGATGGCGATCGCCGCGGCGCGCTACGACGTCTTCGAGGCCCTGTGCATGCGCGAGCGCTGTCCGTTCTCGGTGGTGGGCAAGGCGACCGGAGACGGCTGGCTCAAAATGGAGGATCCGCTGTTCGGCAACCATCCCGTGGACATGGATCTCGAGTTCGTGCTCGGCAAGCCGCCGAAAATGACCCGCGATGTCATGCACCGGGAGAGAAAACTGGCGCCCCACGACTTTTCCTCCGTGACCCTCGCAGATGCGGCGCAGCGGGTGCTGCACTTTCCTGCGGTCGCGGACAAGACTTTTCTGATTTCGATCGGCGACCGCACCGTCGGCGGGTTATGCGCGCGCGATCCGTTTGTCGGGCCCTGGCAGGTCCCGGTCGCCGATGTCGCCGTCACGCTGATGGGATTCAGGGCGGATCGCGGCGAGGCCTTCGCAATGGGCGAGCGCACGCCGCTGGCGGTGATCAACGCCCCGGCATCCGGGCGGATGGCGGTGGGCGAGGCGATCACCAACATCGCCGCGGCGCGCATCGTGAAACTCGCTGACGTGAAGTTGTCCGCGAACTGGATGGCTGCAGCCGGCTACCCGGGTGAAGATGCGGCCCTGTTCGATACCGTCAAGGCGGTGGCCATGGAACTGTGCCCGCAGTTGGGCATCAGCATCCCGGTTGGCAAGGACTCGATGTCGATGCGCACTGCGTGGGAAGACAAGGGCGGAAAGAAAGAGGTCGTTTCGCCGCTGTCGCTCATCGTCTCGGCGTTTGCGCCCTCCCTGGACGCCCGCAAGACGCTGACTCCGCAACTTCAGCCGCTTGACCGCGACAGCGTGCTGGTGCTGATCGACCTCGGCTCGGGTCGCGATCGCCTGGGCGGCTCGGTATTGGCTCAGGTGTACAGCCAGAACGGCGATGAAGCGCCGGATGTGGATTCGCCGCAGAAACTGAAAGCATTGTTCGAAACCGTCCAGCAGTTGAACGCCGACGGAAGCATTCTTGCCTACCATGACCGCTCCGATGGCGGGTTGTTTGTGACGATGGCGGAGATGATGTTCGCTTCGCACGTCGGGATCAGCGCGGAAATCGGCGCGCTTGGGGAAGATGCGCTGGCTGTACTCTTCAATGAAGAACTCGGCGCAGTGCTGCAGGTGAAGACTGCGGATTTCGACACGGTGAAAGACGCGTTCTCGCGGGCCGGGCTTGGCGCCGAGGTCCATCGTCTAGGCACCTTGAACCGCGCCGGCAGGCTGATCGTCACTGCGGATGGCAAACAGATATACAGCGAATCCGGGATCGCGCTGCAGCGCGCATGGTCGGAAACGACTTATCACATGCAAATGCTGCGCGACAATCCGCATTGCGCGCAGCAGGAATACGATCGCATTCTCGATGCGGCAGATCCGGGACTGCACGCGAAACTGACCTTCGATCCGGCGCAGGACATTGCCGCGCCCTACATCGGCCGCGGTGCTCGCCCGAAGATGGCAATTCTGCGCGAGCAGGGAGTGAACGGGCAGATCGAAACGGCCGCGGCGTTCGACCGCGCCGGTTTCGAAACGCAGGACGTGCATATGAGCGACATCATTGCGGGCCGCGTGTCTCTTTCAGGATTCAAGGGTGTCGTAGCCTGCGGAGGATTCTCCTACGGCGATGTGCTCGGTGCCGGAGAGGGCTGGGCGAAGTCAATTTTGTTCAACCGCCGCGCGCGCGATGAATTCGAGGCTTTTTTCAATCGCAGCGACTCCTTCGCACTGGGCGCCTGCAACGGCTGCCAGATGATGTGCAACCTGCACGAGATCATTCCCGGCACGTCTCACTGGCCGCATTTCGTGCGCAACCGGTCCGAGCAATTCGAAGCGCGGGTGGTAATGCTGGAAGTGATGAAAAGCCCGTCGCTGTTTTTTCGCGGGATGGACGGCAGCCGGATGCCGATCGCAGTCGCGCACGGCGAGGGCTACGCCGAATTCGCCTCGCCGGCGCAACTGGCGGTGTCCCGCGGGCTGGTGGCGCTGCGCTTCGTGGACAACAGGGGCGCGCCGACGCAACGTTACCCGTTCAACCCGAACGGCTCTCCGGGGGGAATTACCGGCCTGACCACCGCCGACGGGCGCTTTACCATTTTGATGCCCCACGCGGAACGGGTGTTCCGCACCGTTCAGCACTCCTGGCATCCGGATTCGTGGGGTGAAGACGGGCCGTGGATGCGCATGTTCCGCAACGCCCGCAAGTGGGTGAACTGAACGCGGAGAAGACCTAAAAACTTACCACGAAGACACGAAGAACACGAAGAACACGAAGAAACACAGAATAGGGGTCATTGCTTTTCCTCGTGGCACCTTCGTGATCTTCGTGTCTTCGTGGTGAGATTGTCAGTTGTTGTAGTCGAAAAAAAGGGCGCCGGTCAGCGCCCTTTTGAATTCCAGGATTTGCCAAATTATTTTGGATCGATTTTCTGGATTTTGGCCTTGGCGCGAAGATCGGCGATATAGTCCTCGCGCGCCTTATTGGCGAGGGTCTGCTGGATCTGCCCCTTCACTTGCTCCAGTGGTGGGAAGGGCTGCGTGCGCACATCCTGCAGCTCGATGATGTGATAGCCGTAGCTGGTCTTCACCGGCTCCTTGGTCATTTCACCCTTCTTCAGACTTCTAAGAGCTTCTCCGAACGGCTGCACATAGGCCTGCGCTTCGGCCCAGTCGAGCTCGCCGCCGTTGTCTTTTGATCCGGGATCGATCGATTTCTCCGCGGCGATCTTGGCGAAATCCCCTCCATTCTGCAGATCTGCAAGAATCTGCTGGGCTTCGGCTTCTTCCTTGACCAGGATGTGGCGGGCCTTGTATTGCTTGCCTGCATCGCCGCCTTGCTGGGCTTTGACCCGCTCGTATTCCTTGAACACGTCAGCATCGCTTGGCTGCGTCTTCTTGTTGATGTCCTCGAACAGCACGCCGAGGATGATCTGCTGCTTGGCCAGGCCGAGCTGGAGCTGGTAGTCGGGATTCTTGTCGAGCTTGCGCTTGATCGCTTCCTGGTAAAGGATTTCGCGCGTGATCATGATCTCGCGGACGTTCTCGCGAAATTCCGGGCCGTCCTGCTGCTGGCCCTGACTTTGCGCGATTTGCGCTTTCGCGACGAAGTCGATGCGAGACTGCGGGATCGGCACGCCGTTCACGACGGCGACGTTTTTCTGCTTGGTATCGGCAGCGTAGCCCGCCGGAAGTACGGCGAGGCACGTGGCGGCCAGGGCAAACAGTAGTGTGGGTTTGACCAAATACATTACAGTTCCTTTGGATGACGGGAGTTGAACTTGGGCAGCAACTTTCTAGGGACGTTTTCCGGTTGTTTTCAGCTTCAGCGTTCAACCCTTGGCTGAAGGTTCCAATTCTTCCGGGGTGTAAGCCTGGATCGCCAGCGCGTGGATCCTGCCCGGCATCAGGTCCGACAGCGCCTGGTACACGAGCCGATGGCGGGCAACGGCGGGCTTGCCCGCGAATTCACGCGATACGATCACGAGCTGGTAATGTCCGCCGCCGTCTTTCGCCCCGGCGCCGGCGCGCTGTCGAAGCAGATCAAGCCATGCGCATGCGGCATCCACTGAAAGATCG
>JANOGP010000174.1:0-15615 GCA_031406075.1 Betaproteobacteria bacterium | reverse complement strand
GAACGCGGGTTTGAGTCCGGCCAGCGATTCCGCCGTGGTGCCGTGACGCACGAATTCGTCCGAATCGAACACCACCGGATCGCCCTTCCTCTGCGGGATCGTGATCGGCAGGATTTCGTCCTTGAAGCGGCCGGACTTTTGTGCCGCTTCCGCCTTCTGCTGCGACGCGGCCGCGAAGGCGTCCTGATCCTGGCGTGTCACGCCCCACTTCTTTGCGACATTCTCGGCGGTAACGCCCATGTGGTACTTGTTGTACACGTCCCACAAGCCGTCCACGATCATCGTGTCGGTGAGCTTGTTGTCCATCATGCGCAGCCCGTCGCGCGCACCGTTCAGTACGTGCGGAGCAAGACTCATGCTCTCCTGGCCTCCTGCGATCACGATCTCGGCGTCGCCGGCCTTGATCGCCTGCGCGGCCAGATGCGTCGCCTTGAGTCCGGAGCCGCATACCTTATTGATGGTCATTGCCGGCACCATGTCCGGCACGCCGGCGAGGATCGACGCCTGGCGCGCGGGATTCTGGCCGGCGCCGGCGGTGAGCACCTGGCCGAGCAGCACCTCGCTTACCATCTCCGGCTTCACGCCGGTTTTCTGAAGGAGCGCCGAAATGACCTTGGCGCCGAGTTCAGTTGCGGGAATTGCCGAGATCGTGCCGCCGAATTTGCCGACCGCGGTGCGTAGTGCCGCGACGATTACCACGTCATCCATTTGAGAGGCTCCTCGATACGGGATTTGCTGCAATACCAGCGCTGCCCTGGGGCGTCTTGAAGCGTCCTGAGGGCGGCGGAAAAGAGGGCGCAGTTTACGCCCCGGATTCGGCGCGTGTCGAGAAAAATGTTGCGGTACGGAAAATGCCGTGGCAGCGTTGATTATCGTGACGAAGTAGCAACAATCGCTATTCAGTCATTGCCTTGGGTGAAGCGGATGATCTGGCGGCGCGCCTTCTTGGTCGGTCGGCCCCTGGCGTAAACAGGCGAGGACTGACGCTCCGCTTTGATCAGCGATGCTTTTTCTTCCCGTGCCTTGCGGCTCTCCTCAGACTCGCGGTAGAGCTTTGCCGCTTCGGTTGCCGGGCCGCGACGCTCGCTCAGCGCGAGCACCGTAATGTCCCATGAGTAGGGGCCGTTGCGCACGATCAGCGCATCGCCGGCCTTGACCAGCTTCGCCGGCTTGACCCGTTCGTCGTTGACCTGCGCCTTCCCGCCCTCGACTGCCGCTGCTGCCAGCGCGCGGGTCTTGTAGAAGCGGGCCGCCCAGAGCCATTTGTCGATGCGTACGCGATCGACTTCGATAGTCACTTTGGTCATCTCAGAGGGCGGCCGCATTGCGCGCCTGCCCGCGAGCGGGCGACTCCGTCGCTAACGAGTCCGGCGCGCCCGCCCATAGCCACTTGTCGATGCGTACACGGGGAGCTTCGGATTCGCTCATCGGTAAGTCAGGCAGTCGAAATCCTTGGCCGATAGTCGTTCGTGAATGTCGTGAATGTCGTGAATGTCGCAAGATCACCGACAGCTTTTACGAATCACGATATTCACGGCATTCACGGCCTTTCTCAATGCTTCGTCGGTTGGGGGCGAGTAATCACGTCGGCCGCGAACACCTGTTCCGCGTCCACTGCATCGAAGGCGTAGTGCCGTCCACAGAATTCGCAATCGACATCGACACTGTTGCGTTCCGCGATGATGGACCTCACTTCGTCGTGGCCGAGCAAGCGCAGCATCGAGGTCACGCGTTCGCGCGAGCACGAACAGCGAAACGCCACGGGCCTGGCCTCGAATACGCGCACGTCCTCCTCATGGTAGAGGCGGCGGATGATTTCGCGGGCCGGCAGCCCCAGCAACTCTTCGCGCCTGATGGTTTCGCCCAGCTGCGTCGCGCGATTCCATGCGTCCGCATCCTGGGTCGGCGCGGCGGGCAGTTTCTGCAGCAGCATACCGGCGGCCTTGCGCGAATCGGAGGCGAGCCACAGCCTGGTCTCGAGTTGCTCCGACTTGGCCATGTAATGCTCCAGCACCTGGGCGATGCTGTCGCCTTCGATGGCAACGATGCCCTGATAGGTCTGCTTGCCGCTAGAGGGAACGATCGAAATCACGAAACGACCGGCGCCAAGGAGCTCCGTCACGTTGCCCTGGGCAAGGTCACCCTCCCACTTGGCAGTCGCGCGCAGCGTGTGCTCGCTGGTCGCCTCGACCACCAGCAACTGCACCGGGCCGCTGCCTTGCATCTGCATGATCAGCGAGCCTTCGAACTTGAGGATCGCCGAGAGCAGCGCGGCCGCCGCCATCATGTCGCCCAGCAGCGATTGCAATGGTGCGGGGTAGCGGCGGCGCTCGAGCACCGCGCGCCAGGTCGCATCGAGGTGCACGATCTCGCCGCGCACCGGCGTGCTCTCCAACAAAAAACGTTGTAAGGAATCAGACATCGTCAATCGAGAAGTAACGGGTAGGTTTGGCAATTAGTGATCGCGGAGGCAACAAAGTTTCAGTGCAGGCTGACCTTCAGGTCATGCCGGAACGAAACCTTTGCAGGGAATCGCTCATCGCTGCCGGTAGAGGCGGTAGCGCTCCTCCTTGTCACCCGGACGCCCCCCTTCCCAGATTATTTCCCAGGGACCGCCGGCCTGGCCGGGATCCTTCCAGTTGTCCTGCGTGATCAGCAGGTCGCAGTCGGGGCGCGGCCCCGATTTCTCCAGCTGCACGGTGATGATGTTCGCAAAATAATCCAGCATCGCTCGCTGGGGCTCGCTCAGCGACTGGCTGTAGATGCAGCCGTGTCCGGCGGGAAGCGCCTGCGAGAGCCGCATGACCATCGAGCGGTAGGTCTTGCCGGTGTCGATGTAATTCACCAGCAGCAGCGCCACCAGGGTCCAGACGATGGTTACCCCGGCGGCCCAGATGATGACCGGCCGCTCGGCGCTGCGCTTGAGGTTGAACAAAAGCACGAACCATGCGGCGGTGAAAGCAAACGCGAGCAGTATCACCACCGGATGGGTTTGCGCCTGATACTCCGGCTGCAATTTCATCATGTGTTTCCACAGCCGTGCCGGAACACCGAAATCGATCGCCATCCAGTAGAACCATCCCACCAGGATAAAGAAACTGAACAGCATGATCGCGAACCAGTAATACGCGTTGGTCGCACCACGCCGCAGCGTCGAGAAGCAGGCGGCGGCGAGCAGCGACAGCGGCAGCAGCAGCGGCAGGCCGAGCACGTCGCGGGCCTCGCCGATGACACTGAGGAAAGCGAAGAACGCGGCGAAGGCGACCAGCGGCAACAGGATCCCGGGCTTGCGCATTCCCGCCCACCCCACCGCCCACAGCGTCCACAACGCGAACGGCAGCGCCGGCCAGGCGAACCAGGGCAGCACATTCAGGTAGTAGAAATATTCCTCGTCGTTGCTGAACGAAAACAGGCCCTGCAGGCGCAGCACATTCTCAGTCCAGAACCACTGCGCGAACAACTCCGGCGAACGCGAATACAGGGCGTTGGGCCAGATCAGCGCCCAGGGGGCCGCTACCACCAGGGCTACGAGCACGGTAAGTACGTAAGCGCGCGTGCGCCAGTGCGGGGAAACCGCCGGCAGCAACACCATGATGGCGAGCAGCATCAGGGATTCGGCCAGTCCAGTGGAAAGGAACATGACGCCCAGCCCGGTACCCAGCCAGAATCCGGCAGGCAGGGGCCGGCGCACCGACAGGGCGAGCGCGTACAGACCCATCGCCAGTCCCGATAGCAGTACCACGTCGCTGATTAACTGGTGTCCGCGCACCAGCAGGCCGCCGCAGCCGAGCAGCATGAGCGCGGCCATCCAGCCCTTGTTGCCGCCGTAGAGTTCCCTGGCGGTCAGCGCGACGAAAACGAAAGTGATGCCCATGTACGCGCCGATCGCCAGCCGCGCGGCGTCGTGAAGCGGCAGAACCGGGGAGAACACGGCACCAAACAGCACCGCCGACAGGTAGATCAGCGGGGGCTTCGCCATGAAGGGTTCGCCGGCCAGCATCGGCACGACCCAGTCGCCGCTTTGGAACATGTGGTAAACCACGCCGAAGGTGTAGGCCTCGTCTGGCTTCCACGGGTCGTGACCCACCAGCCCGAGCAGCGTCCACGCTAGGCAGATCAGAAAGACGAGCGGTACCGGATTTTCAGCGAGCGACGAGGCGAGCTTCTCGTTGCGCAGTAATTGGGCGGGGCGAAGCATGTTGTTGTGTGCGGTATTTGCAGCGTTCGACCGCGTTTCAAGAGAATCGTTACATGGCCGTGCTGCCTGCCGGGTCGGCGGCGTACCCGGATACGATCATTCTAATGCCCCGTCCCGCAGCGAGCACCGAAAATCCGGCGTCCGGAAAAACAGAAAGGCAGCTTGCGCTGCCTTTTTGGTTGCCGGCCGAACGCGCGCCTCAGGCGACGGGCGTCTTGGCAGCGGTCTTCTTGGTGTACTTCTGGCGGAATTTCTCCACGCGGCCGGCGGTGTCCACGATCTTCTGCTTGCCGGTGTAGAACGGGTGGCAATCCGAGCAGACTTCCACGTGCAGGGGTTTGCCCAGCGTGGAGCGGGTCTTGAACTTATTCCCGCAGCTGCAGGTGACGGCGATTTCCTGGTATTCCGGATGGATCTCGGGCTTCATTTTGGGTCCTTTCTGGCGGAAGCGGGATTTGCGCTTCCTGTAAGGGGGCGGATTATCCCCAAGCCAGACGGGCTTTGCAAGCCCGCACGGCGGTGAAGGGGCGAGGGGCGAGGGGTGAAGGCAATAACCGACCCCTGGACCAGTTCCTGGTTCTAGCCACGCCGCATTTAGTCGAAGAAGTCGCGCGCGGACTCGTTAGCGGTACGCCCGTTTGCGGGCAGCGCGCCGGACTTCGTCCTACGGCGTTAACCACGCCTCATGGAGTCAAAGAAGTCGCGCGCGGACTCGTTAGCGGTACGCCCGTTTGCGGGTAGCGCGCCGGACTTCGTGCACAGGCGTTAACCTCTCCGCATCGAGTCGAAGAAGTCGGCGTTGTTCTTCGTGGTGCGTAACTTATCGACCAAGAATTCGGTCGCTTCCAGTTCATCCATCGGGTCGCGCCCGGACTCGTTACCGGCGCAGCCGGCCGTTTGCGGGTAGGGCGCGGTTGTACCCGATGACCTCTGTTACCCCCGGCGCATGCTATCGAAGAAGTCCGCGTTGTTCTTCGTGGTGCGTAACTTGTCTACGAGAAACTCCGTAGCTTCCAGTTCATCCATCGGGTACAGCAGTTTCCGCAGCACCCAGATCTTCTGCAGGATTTCCTGCTTGATCAATAGTTCTTCGCGGCGGGTGCCGGAGCGGTTGACGTTGATCGACGGGTAGATTCGTTTTTCCGCCATGCGCCGGTCAAGATGGATTTCCATGTTGCCGGTGCCCTTGAATTCTTCGTAGATCACGTCGTCCATCCGCGAGCCGGTGTCGATCAGCGCGGTGGCGATGCAGGTAAGCGAGCCGCCTTCCTCGATGTTGCGCGCGGCGCCGAAGAAGCGCTTCGGCCGCTGCAGTGCGTTGGCATCCACGCCGCCGGTGAGTACCTTGCCGGAAGCCGGCACCACGGTGTTGTAGGCGCGCGCCAGGCGCGTGATCGAGTCCAGCAAGATGACCACGTGCTTCTTGTGCTCCACCAGGCGCTTGGCCTTCTCCAGCACCATTTCCGCCACTTGCACGTGGCGGGTGGCCGGTTCGTCGAACGTCGAGGATACGACCTCGCCCTTCACCGAACGCTGCATCTCGGTCACTTCCTCCGGGCGCTCGTCGATCAGCAAAACGATCAGATACACGTCCGGGAAATTCGCCGCGATCGAGTGGGCGATGTGCTGCAGCATCACCGTCTTGCCGCTCTTCGGGCTGGACACCAGCAGGCCGCGCTGCCCCTTGCCGATCGGGGCGATGATGTCGATGATGCGGCCGGTGAGGTTTTCTTCGGACTTGATGTCCCGCTCCATGACGAACTGCTCGGTGGGGAAGAGCGGGGTGAGGTTTTCAAAGAGGATCTTGTGCTTGGAATTCTCGGGCGGCTCGGCGTTGACCTTGTCGACTTTCACCAGAGCGAAATAGCGCTCTCCGTCCTTCGGCGTCCGGATCTCCCCCTCGATCGAATCGCCGGTATGCAGATTGAACCTTCGTATCTGCGAGGGGCTGACGTAGATGTCATCCGGTCCGGCGAGGTAGGAAGTGTCGGGGGAGCGCAGGAAGCCGAATCCGTCCGGCAGCACCTCGAGAGTACCCTCGCCGAAAATGCTTTCGCCGCGCTTCGCCTGGTTTTTCAGGAGCGCAAAGATCAGGTCTTGCTTGCGGAGTCGGTTGGCGTTTTCGATTTCGTTGAGAATCGCCATGTCCACGAGTTCGGTTACGTGGAGGTCTTTCAGATCAGACAAATGCATGGAGGGGGGCCCTGCGAGGTGAGGAACAAAGGAAAGGTCGGGAAGACGACGGGGCGGGAAGGGAACCTTACCCGCTACCGGCCGCAAACGCTTTCAATCCACGCGCTTGCTGACCAGTACGGGGCCAAGCGTAACGGCTTTAGATATTGCTGTCAATAAAGGCGGTTAACTGGGATTTCGAGACGGCGCCGACCTTGGTCGCCTCGATGTTGCCGTTCTTGAAGATCATCAGTGTGGGGATGCCGCGGATGCCGTACTTCGGCGGCGTGCCCTGGTTTTCGTCGATGTTGAGTTTGGCGATTTTGAGGCGGCCCGAATACTCGCTTGCGACTTCGTCGAGTATCGGCGCGATCATCTTGCACGGTCCGCACCATTCGGCCCAGTAGTCCACCAGCACGGGAACCTGCGACTGGAGTACCTCGGGCTCGAAAGTATCGTCGGTGACATGATGTATGTGCTCGCTCATATGCGGATTGCCTCGAAAGTTTGACGGGGGGGTTTGCTGCAACGACGCTGTCCGGACGGACTGCAGGTCGAAGGGTAGGACCTATGCTAGCGAAAAAGAAATTGGAAGGGAAGCGTTCCCAGCGGCGCACCGGAGTTGTGCGCAGCCACAAAACCCCTTTACTTTCCGGGACATAATCTGTATTTGCGGCTCCATTCCCAGAGGCGCAACCGCATCTTTTTGTTAGAATGCAGGCCTTGGACCGCGTTTCGCGCAGTGCCGCAACTATGCGAATCGCATCGATTCAGGGGCTCACCGGCCCTGCAAAAAGGACTCTTTGAATGACCTACGTTGTTACCGAAAGCTGCATCAAGTGCAAGTACACCGACTGCGTGGACGTGTGTCCGGTGGACTGTTTCCACGAAGGCCCGAACATGCTCGTCATCGATCCGGACGAATGCATCGATTGCACGCTATGCGTGGCCGAGTGCCCGGTCGAGGCGATCTTCGCGGAGGACGACGTGCCGGAGGATCAGCGCAGTTTCACCAAGATCAACGCCGAGCTTGCCAAGGCCTGGCCTGTTCTCACCGAAAAGAAAGACGCGCCCGCCGACGCCGACGAGTGGAAAGAGGTCAAAGCCAAGGCGCAGTTGCTGGAGCGCGGCTGATCCGCTCTGCCTCCTTCGCGTAACGGGAGCGGCGGGATTGCATTAGATTAGGCGCCATGACAGTCGGCGCCGAATTCCCGGTTTTGCAAAAGCGCGAGCTCTTCGCGCATCTCGCCAGGGGACATTCCGAACGCATCACCGTCCTGACGCCGAACCGGCGCCTCGCGCAGACGCTTGCGCGCGAATTCGACGATGGCCAGATCGCGTCCGGCCTCACGGTCTGGGAAACGGCGGACATCCTTCCGTTCGGCGCATTCGGCGAGCGGCTCTACGAGGATGTGCTGTACTCCGACATTGCCGCGCAGCTTCCGCTGCTCCTCACGGGCGCACAGGAACAGGAATTGTGGGAGGCGGCGATCCGCGCGAGCCAGTGGGGCGAGGCGCTCCTGGCCGTGACGCGCGCCGCTGCCGACTGCCGCGAGGCCTGGGGCCTCGCGCACGAATGGCGCATCGCGGGCGCGCTGGGGAATTTTCCCGGGAACGAAGACACGAGGGCCTTCGCGGAATGGGCCAGGGATTACGCGAAGCGTTGCGACAAGGAAGGCAACACCGACGGCGCGCGCCTGCCCGATGTCGTCGCGCCGCTGCTGAATGAAGCCGCGCTCAGAAAACCGAAGCTTCTTGTCGCCTACGCTTTCGACATCGTGCCGCCGCAGGTGCGGGACTTTCTTGATGCCTGCGCGAAGCAGGGCATCGACGTGCGCGATTGCGTACCCGAGGCGAAGAACGCGAAGGCAAGCCGCATTGCGTTTCCCTCGGCGCGCGAGGAACTGGAAGCGGCCGCGAGCTGGGCGCGAGCGAAGCTCGAGACCTTGGCCTCACTCCCTCTCCCTCGACGGGAAAAGGGAACACTTGGAGCGGAGCAGAGGGTGGGCCGCATCGGCGTCGTGGTTCCCGAACTGGGACAACGCCGCAGGGAAGTGGCGCGCGTGTTCGCGCGTGTCATGCAGCCGGCCCGCAACCTTCCCGGCGCGGAGCAGGGGGCGTTGCCATTCAACATCTCGCTGGGCGCACCGCTCGGCGACTACCCGATTGCGCACGCCGCGCTCTCGATCCTCGAGCTCGCATCCGGCGAGATTCCCTACGAGCAGGCATCCAAACTGATCCGCTCGCCGTTTCTCGCGGGCGCCGAGCCGGAGCTTTCGAAGCGCGCGCTGCTCGACGAGGCGCTGCGCAAGCGCGCGCCCGCGCGCCTGACCCTGGGCAAGCTGGTGGCGCTGATCGACGGCGCGCCGTTGCTGCGCGAGCGGCTGGAGGCACTGTTCGCCCTGGTGCGGGAGCAGCCCGGCGGCGAGCGTTCTCCGCACGACTGGGGGCGGCTGTTCTCCGCGCTGCTTGAAGCGGCGGGCTTTCCCGGCGAGCGCGGGCTCGACTCGGACGAATTCCAGACCCGGGCCAAGTTCAACGAAACGCTCGCCGAGTTCGCAAAGCTCGAGCGCGTCGCGCCGAAGATGTCATTCACGCACGCGCTCGCGCGACTGCGGCGACTTTGCACCGACACGCTGTTCCAGCCCGAGTCACCGGACGCGCCAATCCAGGTGCTCGGCGTGCTCGAGTCCGCCGGCCTCGAGTTCGACGCATTGTGGGTGAGCGGGCTGACCGACGAGGCCTGGCCGCTCGCCGCGGCGCCCAATCCCTTCATTCCTCCTGCCCTGCAGCGCAAGGCCGGGATTCCCGAGGCGTCCGCGGAAGCGACCCTCGCGCGCGGCAAGCGCATCACCGAGGGCTGGCTGGCGGCGGCGGACGAGGTCGTCGTCTCGCATCCCGCGATGGAAAAGGACAGGACGCTGCTTGCCTCTCCGTTGATCGCTGCGGTTCCTTCGGGGACGCCCGAGACAGGAACCTACGAGCGCTACCGCGACCTGATCTTCGCCGCGCGCAGGATCGAGACCGTACCGGACGGCCAGGCGCCGGCACTGGCCACGAAAACGCCGAAAGGGGGAACCCGGATACTCTCAGACCAGGCCGCGTGCCCCTTCCGCGCTTTTGCGCGCCATCGTCTCGCCGCGGAGAGTCTGGAAGAACCCGTCGCCGGCCTGGATGCGCGGGCGCGCGGCCTGCTGCTGCACACCCTGATGAAAGAGTTGTGGGGCGAATTGAAAGGTAGCGATGGGCTTCAGCGCGACAGCGGCCCGGCCATCGATCGAGCTGCCGCGGCCGCGGTTCGCGAAGCGAAGCTCGAAGAGCCTTTCGCGGGGCTCGAACGAACACGACTCGCGAAACTCGCCCGTGAGTGGCTCGAAGTGGAACGTAGCCGCCCGCCCTTCGAAGTCGTCGCGATGGAAGAAAAGCGCAAGCTCTCTGTTGCCGGGCTCGAGCTGAACGGCCGCATCGATCGCATGGACAAGCTTGAAGCCGGCGGCCACGCGCTCATCGACTACAAGGCCGGGCGGCCTACGCCTAACGAATGGCTCGGCGAGCGTCCCGACGACCCGCAGTTGCCGCTCTACGCACTGAACGCGGAGGAAGACATCGCCGCCGTTGCGTTCGCGAAGCTCAAGACCGGCGAGATGCGTTACATGGGTTTTTCCAGTCGCGATGACCAGATCCCGAAGGTAAAGCAAGCGCTGGACTGGGCGGCGTTGCTTGCGGGCTGGAAAAAGGAACTCGATGCGCTCGGAACGGGGTTCGCTTCGGGCGATGCGCGGGTGGATCCGAAGAATTTGCTCGCCACCTGCCGCTACTGTGACCTGCAGCCGCTGTGCCGTGTATACGAGCGCGTGAACGCGCTAACGGAAAGTGACGGTGACGCCGATGACTGATCCGGCTGACTTGAGGGAGCGCCAAGCCGCCCTTGACGTTCGTCGCTCGTTCATCGTGCAGGCACCTGCGGGCTCGGGGAAGACCGAGCTGCTGGTGCAGCGTCATCTCAAACTCCTCGAGACGGTGGAGAAACCCGAGGAAATCGTCGCGATTACCTTCACCAAAAAAGCGGCCGCGGAAATGCGCAGCCGCGTGATCGAGAAACTCTCGCCCGATCTCGCGCCACGACTTCGCATCCAGACCATCGACGCGCTGAGTGCCGCGCTCACCCGGCAGATGCCGGTGCTCGCGAAGTTCGGCGCGCAGCCGGGGGTGGCCGAGGATGCATCCGAGATGTACGCAGAGGCGGCGGCGCGCACCCTCGCCGACCTCACACCGCCGGTGGCACGGCTGCTCGCGCACCTCGACAACAACGTCGCCGATGCGACCAGCCTGATCGCCGGGATGCTCGAACGGCGCGACCAGTGGCTGCGCAAGACGGGCGAAGCACCGTCGCGCAAGGAACTCGAAGCCACGCTCGCCGCGGAGAGGGAGCGCCTAATCCGCAACGCCCAGGCGCTCTATCCGCAGGCCTCGGTGGAATTGGCGGACGAGGTGCTGACGAAAAAGGACGAATGGCGCAAGCGCCCGCCCGCGCCGCCGGAACTCGTTGCGATTCCCGGTATGCGCGAAGCGCTGGCCGCCCTGCGCGCGGCGCCACCGCCGGCGTACACCGACGCGCAGTGGGAGGCGTTGGAGGCAATCCTCGCGCTGCTCAAGCCTGCGATGGCGCAGTTGCTCGCGCTTTTCGGCGAGCGCGGCGAGGTGGATTTCACCCAGATCGCGCACGGGGCGCTCGCCGCGCTCGGCACGCCGGACGAGCCGACCGATCTGCTGCTCTCGATGGACGTGCGCGTGCGCCATCTTCTGGTCGACGAATTCCAGGACACGTCCAACTCGCAGTGGGAACTGCTCGAGCGCCTCACCGCCGGCTGGGAGGAGGGCGACGGGCGCACGGTGTTCGTCGTCGGCGATCCGATGCAGTCGATCTATCGGTTTCGGGATGCGCAGGTGGGGCTGTTCCTGCACGCGCGGCGCGCCGGGCTGCCGGGCGTCAAGCTCGAGCCTTTGACGCTTTCCACCAATTTCCGCTCGCAGGCGAAGATCGTGGAGTGGGTGAATGAGGTATTTCCCCGCGTGCTGCCGGCGGTGGAGGACGAGTCTTCCGGCGCGGTGCCGTATGCGCCTTCGGTGGCCTTCCACGACGCCGATCCCGAAGGCGAGCCGCAACTTGAGACTTTCGCCGAACGCGACGGCGAAGCGGCGCGCGTTGTTGATCTGGTGAACGCGGCGAAAGGCAAGACCGCGATCCTGGTTCGCAACCGCAGTCACCTCGATGGCATCGTCCCCGCGCTCAAAGATGCCGGCATCCGCTTCCGCGCTGTGGAGATCGAGCAACTGGGCGAGAAACAGGTGGTGCAGGACCTCTACGCGCTCACGCGCGCGCTGACCCATCTTGCCGATCGCGTCGCCTGGCTCGCGATCCTGCGCGCGCCATGGTGCGGGCTCACGCTCGACGAGCTCTCGGCTCTGTTCGAGGGTAGGAACGACCTCACCATTTGGGAATTAATGCAGGAGTCTCGATCGGCGCCCAGAAGTCTTCAGCAGGGCTTCGAAACTCCCTCTCCCCCTGCGGGAAAAGGGAACACTTGGAGCGGAGCAGAGGGCCGGGGAGAGGGGGATGGGCAGGACTCGCCGCGCCTTGCGCGCATTCGCGAAGTGCTCGCACCCGCTCTCGACAACCGGCTGCGCGGCACGCTGCGCGATAAGGTCGAAGGCGTCTGGCTCGCCTTGGGCGGACCGGCTTGCGTCGAGGACGCCACCGATCTGGAAGACGCTGAGATCTTCCTCGATGAGTTGGAGCGCCTGGAAGAGGCGGGCGAGCTGACCGTTTTCTCCGCGCTGGGCGAAAGCCTCGAGAAGCTTTACGCGCTGCCCGACGTGAATGCTGGAGTGAATGCGGTCGAGATCATGACCGTACACAAGGCGAAGGGCCTGGAGTTCGACACCGTGATCGTGCCCGGACTGGATCGTCCGCCGGGGTCGGGGAGGAAGCCGCTATTTGCCTGGAGGGTACTCCCCTCCCACTCAGGGGGAGGGGCCGGGGGAGAGGGTGGGGGTGGCCGTCTGTTGCTTGCGCCGATCGACGAGACCGGCGGGGACAAGGAGCCGCTTTATCAATATGTGAGGAATCTGGACAAGGAGGCCGATGACATCGAAGCGGGGCGCCTGCTGTACGTCGCGGCGACGCGGGCGAAATCGCGACTGCATTTGCTGGCGTGCCTGAAGGTGGATGACGATGGGGTATTGAAGATGCCAGCAAAGAGAAGTTTGCTCGGACTCGCTTGGGGGGCATTGCCGCGCGTTCCTATTCGCCCTCCCGTGAGAGCGGAGGGCCTCAGTCAGGCTCCCTCTCCCTTGATGGGAGAGGGCCGGGGAGAGGGTGAGGGCCGGAGAGAGGGGGTCGGGGAGCTGCGCAGGCTGCCAGCGGATTTTGAGATGCCCATGGCGCCGAAGGCGATGGAGTGGAAGTCGCCGGAGGAGGGGCGGGATGAGGCGGAGCAGATTGAATTTTCGTGGGTGGGGGAAACGGCGCGGCACATGGGCACGGTTGTCCACGCGTGGCTCCATCGCATCGCCGACGATGAATTGAAAGACTGGGACGCGGCTCGGGTAGCGCGTGTCCGTGCCGCTGTACGCGGCCAGCTTTCTGCGCGAGGCGTGAGTGGTGCCGAACTCGAAGCAGCAACGGAGCGAGTACTGGAGGCGTTGCGAAACGCGATTGCCGACCAGAAAGGCCGCTGGGTGCTCGGACCGCACCCCGAAGCGAAGAGCGAGCACCGCATTCGCACGCGCGATCGCAGCTACGTGATCGATCGCGTGTTTCAGGATACGCAAGGCGAGCAATGGATTGTGGACTACAAGACCAGCACGCACACAGGTGCGGACGTAGAAGGGTTCCTGGACAGGGAGCGCGAGCGCTACACGGTACAACTGCAGCGCTATGCGTCGGCGCTCGATCGCGGAGCGCGTTGCGGACTTTATTTCCCGTTGCTGGCGGGGTGGCGGGAGATCTTGCGGTAGGCGCTCCCGATTCAGACATCCCAGGGGTTGAGGATCTTGACGCCGCAGCGGTCGTAGTCCGCGACATTGCGGGTGGCGATCGCGGCCCCGGCGGAGCGGGCGATCGCGGCGATCTGGGCATCGAAGTGCGAGATCGGACGGCCGGCGCGGCGGCGGTCGGCCGCGATGCGCGCGTAGGCGAGGGCCGCGTCGCTGCCGAAGGGGAGGATGCGGCCCGCGAAGTCCTCCCGGAGCATCGCCTCGGCGGCGCTTTCGAGGGCGTTGCGCCGCTTGCCTGTGGGCAGCAACGCGAGGCCGTGCAGGATTTCCGCCTGCGTAATGCTGGTGGTGTAAAGCGCCGAGGCGGGCTGCGCCGCAATCCAGCCGAGAACACGCCCGGCCGGCGCCGCCTTCATCAATTCGGAAACGACGTTGGTGTCGAGGATGATCACCGAGCGGCTACTTCCTGCGCAGCTTGGGGGGATCCCGCATCGGCTCCCGGGCGGGAAGCGGGAGTTCGACGCCGCCAAGCGGCTCGAAGCGGCGCCGGATCGCCTGCGCAAGATCGTTCGATGTCGCCGCATCGTCCGCCAGCGCGGCGCGCAGAATGTGGCGGACCTCATCCTCCATGGAACGCTTGCGGTGCGCCGCGCGCACTCTCAGGCGCGCCTTGGTTTGCTCGTCAAGGTTTCGGATCGTGATGCTGGCCATCGGTTTCACCTATTTGCAATCATTGATTGCATTGTAGGCAATGCAGCCGGTGGTTTCAAGTCTGGGCAGGCCGGTTGCCACGTTTGGGGGTGCCCGCCGCGGGCCTTACTTCCCGCTGCCTGCCGCCTGGCCCGAGTGGTAGGCTGCTACCATTCCTGGGAGACACTATGGCTGCCAAATTGCTCGATCCGATTCCCCCGGGGGAAATCCTCTACGAGGACTTCATGAAGCCGTTGGGCGTGAGCATCAACGCGCTCGCGCGCGAGATTGCCGTGCCGCCCAATCGCATCAGCGACATCGTCAACGGCAAGCGCTCGATTACCGCCGACACCGCGCTGCGGCTCGGCAAGTATTTCGGGGTATCGCCGGAGCTCTGGCTCAACCTTCAGGTCGACTACAACCTGCGTGTTGCGAAGCGCACCACCTGGCTGAAGGCGGAGCCGCGAGTCCGGGTGCACTCGGCCTGACACGCTCTGCTGTCGGGCTGGAGGAGCTGGCGGGCGGCAGACACGGCAGGCGCGCTGTGTGACTACAATCTGTTATACTGTGACTACATTGAACGTTCCCGCCGGGAGTCACCCATGGCCCAACCCCTCGTCAGCATCCGCGAGCTGAAAAGCCGCCTCAGCCACTACCTGCGCCTCACCCGCAAGGGAGAGTCCGTGGTCATCACCGACCATGGCGTGCCGATCGGCCGCATCGTGCCGATGGGTCAGGATCTCGGCGAGCGCCTAGCCACCATGCGCGAGACCGGACTGGTGCAGTGGAGCGGGCACAAGCTCCGCCGCCGCAAGCCGGTCGCGAAGCTGCTCGGAAGAAAAACGGTCGCGCAACTGCTGGTCGAAGACCGGGAGTGATCGTCTACCTCGATGCCAGTGCCCTCGTGAAGCGGTATATCGCGGAGGCGGGGTCGCCGGAAGTCGAGACACTGATCGGCGAAGCGCAGGCAATCGGTACCGCAGTGATCAGCCGCGCCGAGGTGGCCGCGGCGCTTGCCAAGGCGGCGCGCATGGAACTCGTCGCACGCGAGGCCGCGGCGAAGGCGCTACAGGCTTTCAATACCGACTGGGAACACCTCGTCCGGTTGCAGCTCAGCGAGCCGCTCGCGGCGCGCGCGGCGGCGCTGGCGTGGGAGCACGGCCTGCGCGGTTACGATTCGGTGCATCTCGCCTCGGCGCTCGTGTGGAGCGAAACGCTGGGCGAAACCGTCACAGTGGCGACGTACGACCGTCAGCTGTGGCGCGGCACAAAGGCGAGCGGTCTTTCCGCCTGGCCAGCGCAAATGCCATGAACCTCTCGATTGAAGGAGGCAACCGATGAAACGAAAGGCCACACGCAGGAAGGTGCCGGCGAAAAAAGCGGCGCCGAAGAAGAAGAAGGTGCAGCCGATCCCGGCCGGATATAGCGCCGTGACCCCCTATCTCAGTGTACGGGGCGCTGCGCAGGCGATCGAGTTCTACAAGAAGGCGTTCGGCGCGAAGGAAATCATGCGCATGCCCGGACCTGACGGCAAACTCGGCCATGCCGAGATCAAG
>JANOGP010000119.1:0-7120 GCA_031406075.1 Betaproteobacteria bacterium | reverse complement strand
CGACGCAGCCGATGATCTGCTCGTCGCCACTCGCCAGCAACAGTCGGCCTGTGGGCGTCGCATACATCGCGCCGAGGTTTCCGAGTTCCGAGGAGAAGTTCTGGAAACAGAGATCGACACCCAGCTCGCGCGCATACTCGTTGAACAACTCGCGTGCAACTGAAAA
The DNA here is from genome assembly GCA_031406075.1 of Betaproteobacteria bacterium. Classification (GTDB taxonomy): domain Bacteria; phylum Pseudomonadota; class Gammaproteobacteria; order Burkholderiales; family JACQAP01; genus JACQAP01. Next base: position 6,954 of record JANOGP010000119.1, on the reverse strand, counting down.
ATCGGCCGCACTCTGCGCTGCCACTATCTCTACGTTCATCTGCGTGCCTCTGCCGCATCACGGTCACCAGTCACCGCATTTTTGCCGTTACCGGCTCCTGAGTCCCGAGTCCTCGCACTTGTGCGTCCCTCCCGCCGAGGACGGCGTAGGTGACGACCGGCTCGCCGATCCCTTTGACCGGCACGGCTGGCATCGGTGTCAGCTCGAAGCGCGGATCGAGTTGCTCGCGCACCGATTCGGTGAGCAGGATATCGCGGCCATGCTCGCGCGTGAGCGTCTGCACGCGCGCAGCCAGGTTCAGCGTGGGGCCGACCACCGTGTATTCGCGCCGGTCGCGGCTGCCGATGAGGCCGGCGAGCCCCGGCCCGCGGTGGATGCCGACTCCGATCGCAATGCGCGGCAATCCCTCTTTCTCGAGATCGGCGTTGTAGCGTTCGAGCGCGGTACGGATGGCGAGCGACGCCTGTACCGCGTCGTCGCACTGCCACGGGTTCGGCTCCAGCGCGCCGAAGAAGATGAGGATGCCATCGCCGAGGAAGGTGCCGACGCGCCCACGGTGCTCGACGACACTATCGCTTACGAGCTGGAAGTAACCGTTCAGCACGCCCGCCAATGTCTTCGGATCGAGCCGCTCGGCGAGCGCAGTGTAGCCCACCAGGTCGGTGAACATGGCGGTAAACATCTTGTGCTCGGCAATACTTTCCGGCCCGTCGGAAAACAGGCGCTCCACCACGCCGGCGGGCGCGAGCAGCGCGCAGGACTGCTGCAAGCGCTGCAGTTCGATCGCGGACGCCTCGATGCGCGCGCGCAGCTCGCGCAGCCGATGCTGCTGCCAGGCGAGCAGCCCGGCCGCAGCCGCGAACAGGATCAGAACAATCGCGTAAGCGTAGTTCACGGCCGGCGCGGAAGCGCCGCGCAAAGCCGGCACACCGAATTCGCCAGCGACACCACTCCGAGCGCTTCGACGAATTGCGCCGGCGACAGCCGTTCGCTCAATTCGCGCGCACGGCGCTGGATCTGGATAGGTTCGTACCAGATCGTGTCCCGTGCAAACGCGAGCAGCGCGCTCTCGTCGGCGTTCAGGCCCGGGCCACCGAGGTGCGCGAGAATCTGCTCCGCGTCGGCGGGTGACAGGCCCTCCGCTTCAAGGACGTGGGTTACCTCCTCACACGAGCTCTGGCAACCGAGACCGTGGCCGATGACCGCGAACATGAGCGCCTTGCATTGGCGGCTCAGGATGGGAGAGGCCCACAGGCCGTCGAGCGTGGACGCAAGCGCGGGGCCGATGGGCGAGCCCTCATATTGCAGAAGCAGCTCCGCGAAAGGCCCCTCGGGCGGGCGCGCGAACGCAGCCGGCTGCCCACGCTTGCGCCAGCCGCGAACCATGCGCGCGTACAGGGGGCGGAGCAGGTGCATGGACCATCTGTCGGTGAATTTCTCCCAGGACTGCGGTGGTAGTGCCGGGATAGTGGAAATGCGATTGAAGAATGCGATGCAGGCGACTGCGAAAGCGATCTCGCGTATCTGCATTTCGCTGAAGCCGGCCGCGCGCAGCGGCTCGAGGTCCTCCGGCGTCACCAGCGGCGCGGAGCGGGTCATGCGGCGTGCAAAGCGGACAGCAGCCTGGGCCCTGGGCTCCAGCTCGCCGCCGGCAAGGCGCTTCTCAAGCTGCAGCATGCGCTCCTCGCTCATGCCGAGGACACGCAACTGCATGCGCGTGACCGCGTAGCAATAGCGGCAGGCGTTCTCCCGACTTACCACCAGCGCAATCAGGTCCACCGTCGGGAAGTCGAGCTGCACCAGCAGCTTGTTTTCCAACCCGAGGCAGATTGCCGCCCTGGACAACCAGGGGCAACTCAGGAAATAACGTATAAACTCCGGCGCGGATCCGGTTTCGCGGCGCAGCGTGGCCTCGGCCTGCCGGTCGGGCACGGGCTCCAGCAGGCATTGGTCCCAGGACACGTCGAGTAGCGGACTCGTCATCGCTCTACTTTACCGCCGGTTGCGAATATTTCCCAACATCACCGGCAATTTCCCGCCGAACCCGGCCAACGTGCTGACGAATTCCGGCCGTAACACCGACTGGAGATTCCGTGACGGCATTCTCAATGCTTTTCCGCCCAAACCTCGTTGACGCGCGCGTCGCGCCGACAGCCCGTCCGATAGTACTTGTAGCGAATGGGATTTTTCTTGTAGTAGTCCTGATGGTATTCCTCGGCGGGATAAAAGGCGCCGGCCGGCACCACCTCGGTATAGATCCGGGGAAATCGTCCGCTTTTTTCCAGCCGCGCCTTGCTGGCGTCGGCCGCGCGCCTCTGCGTTTCGCCCTGGTAAAAAATGGCCGAGCGGTACTGGTTGCCGGTATCGCAGAACTGCCGGTCCTTCACCGTCGGATCGACGTGACGCCAGAAATATTCCAGGAGCTGCTCGTAAGTGACTTTCATCGGATCGTAGCTTATGCGCACCGCTTCGGCGTGACCGGTGCCGCCGTGACTGACCTGTTCGTAGGTGGGATTATTGACCGTGCCGCCGATATAACCCGACTCGGTGCCCAACACGCCGGGCAGCTTGTCGAAGTCCGCCTCGACGCACCAGAAGCAGCCCCCGGCAAAGATCGCCGTGGCGTTCTTCGCCGGGGTCGCCGTGGCCTGTTGTGCCGTCATGCCATTAACAATGAACAGGGAAACGATCCCCACGACAAGCGAAATCGCGGTTCGAAACTTTTGGTCCATGATTCCTGCTCCCGATTGTCTGATTTCCGAGCTACGTCACCAATCCACCATCGCGATTAGCGTCAACATAAATTCGTGGCCCAAGCTGTCTTTTTATCCTTCCCCTTCGTTGGCACTGCGCACCGCGCACCGAGCCTTCTTTTTACTACCCTCTTGAGGGGTACTGAGCACATGTCATTCTTCATCCTCACATGCACCCGCAGGGGTGTCACCCTCGCATTTCTTGACCAGCTTCGCCCGAAGAGAACATGATCTGCGCCGACGCCCGCTGCGGCAGCGCTTGCCGTCCCAGGCCGGATCATCGTTACAGTGGCTCGTACAACGAAAATGGAACAACCAAAAACGATTCCTGCCTCATCCGGAAGGCTTCATCGAATCAAGCTCTACTACGAAAGGAACGAGCGCAATGTCGCCATCGTATCTTTCGTTGGTGGGTTTATTGTCGATATCCTGACCGCAGAGCGCATCGATTCCTGGCTTCTCATCGGTCAGCAGGCACTCTATCTGCTTGTGGTCACGACGGCTCTGCTGCAGATGCTCTTCGAGGAAGGCAAGCCACCGCCGGCGCTCGCGAACATGTCGGTCTTCAAACGCTGGTATTACGAGTTCCGCACGGCCATCGTGCACTTCCTGCTGGGATCGCTGATCAGTCTGCACACCATTTTTTTCTTTAAGAGCTCATCGCTCCTGGTGTCGTTCTTCGTTCTAATAATCCTGGCGATTCTTCTGGTGGCCAATGAGTTTAGTCGCTTCAAGGCGCTGGGACTACCATTCAAGTTCGCTTTGCTCAGCCTGTGCGTCCTGTCCTTCTTCGCCAGCGTCGTTCCGGTGTTCGTCGGGTCGATCGGCGTCCTTGTTTTTCTGCTCTCGATGCTGCTCGGCTGTCTGCCTCTGGCGGTCATCTACCGGCGGCTTCTGATTCACGCGCCCGATCGCGTTCTGCAGGCCAGGAAACAAATTGTTGTTCCTTTTGGTTTGGTGCTGGTCGGCTTTCTCGCTCTTTATCTGTTCAGGCTGATTCCGCCGGTGCCGCTCTCCATTCCGTACATCGGCGTCTATCATGCCGTCGAAAGAACGGGAGACGTCTACCGCCTCAGTCACGAACGGCCTATATGGCGTTTCTGGCACCACGGCGACCAGAACTTCCTCGCCCAGCCCGGCGACAATGTTTACGTGTTCTTCCGCATTTTCTCCCCCACCCGGTTTTCCGACCAGGTGACGATGCGTTGGTACTGGAAAGACAAAGCGCACGGCTGGGCGCTGCACGACTCCATTCCCATCAATATTGTCGGCGGGCGTGAACAGGGCTTCCGCGGCTACGGCGTGAAATCCAATTATCAGCCCGGCGATTGGAAGGTGCAGGTCGAAACCACCGACGGACGCGAGATCGGCCGCGTCTACTTCAGACTCGCATCCGCCCCTGCGGCGCCGCGCAGCTTCGATTTTGAATTCGAGTAGCGTAATCTGAGTTGAGTTGGAACGTCCCTGACTCAACCTGCGCCCAATTATCCCGAGCCAAAATCCTCACAGCTTGATGCCTTCGCTCGCGATGTAGGCCTTGATGATGCCGTCGATATCCGTATCGGCCTTGAAACCCATCTCCACGGCCCTCGGTGTTTTGAAGCGCGCTGGAAACGTCACGATCATTTTCTGAATCCGCTCGACGACCTTGATCACGACTCGCGCGGCAACCTCGTCACCTGCGATGCGGCGCAGCGCTTCAACGCCCTGCTTCACCGAAATCGTGATGCCCGGGAGATTGATCGAACGATTCGTACCCCATGCGGACGCCGGCAGGTCGTGGGCATGAACGAACGACTCGATCACCTGTTTTGGCGACAGAATCCAGATCTCGGTCGCGTCCGCCACCGGAACCTCGCACACCACGCCGTTCAGCGGCTCCCTGAACATCCCGCTCGCGAACGATGTGGAGGCGAGATTGGGCTTGCCGGGGCGCACAACGATGGTCGGCAATCGCAGGCTGCGGCCGTCGAGAAAACCCTTGCGTGAGTAATCGTTAAGCAGGTACTCGCCGATGACCTTCTGCGTGCCGTAGGAGGTCTGCGGGTTGGGTGTGATCGAATCGTCCACCACCGCCGGCAGTTTCCCGCCGAACACGGCGAGCGAACTGGCGTACACCAGCCGCGGCGGGGCCTTGAGTTTCCGGCAAGCCTCGAGCAGATTGAGCGTGCCGTCGAGGTTGACCCGGTAGCCGAGATCGAAATCGGCTTCGGCGCCCGCGCTGACCACGGCCGCGAGGTGGAAAACCGAACCGGTATTGCGATCCATCGCCGCCGCGATGGCGGCAGAATCCGCGATGTCGCCCTTCACGCATTCCAGCCCGGGATCGGGATTTTGCGGGAAAGCGGCATCGAACAGCTTGATCCTGGAAATGGATGCGGGCTTGCCGTCGGGCCCGGCCAGCGTCTTGCGCTCCAGAAGCCGAAGCGCCAGCCGGTAACCGAGGAATCCGCCGCCGCCGCTGATGAACACCTTCATGTCGTTTTCTCCAGGGCAAAGGAAAATCTTACGCCGGTGCGGAAAAGCTTGCGGAGAGTCCGCCTCGGGATGGCCGGCTGGCGCCGCCAAGCGCTACCCCGTTTACTGTTCAGTCTTTCCCTCGCGTCTTCGTTCCCGCCGCGAACATACGCTCCTTCTCCCGCCGGCTCATCTGCTTGATTTGGTGTTCTCGCTTCAGCGCCGCCGACCGGGTCGCAGCCGATTCCTGATAGACCAGCACGACCGGGCGCCGGGCGCGGGTGTATTTGGCGGCCAGCAGATTGTTCAGATTGTGTTCTTCAATGCGCCGCGCGACATCCTTGGCGATGCCGGTATACAGGGTGCCGTCCGCGCAGTGAACGATGTAGACGATCCAGGTTGCCATAGTCCGGGTAAACACGGCGTTGGGGACAAACGGAGCGCTTCGCTGCGCGCATTCCGGACCGATACGCGATTGCCCGAGCCAGGCCTCCACGCCTTACGTGATCCGATCTGTCCTTCCCCTCCTTTGCTCCGGGAATTTCGAACAGGGTAAACTATATTCTGGATCAGGGATCCGCACACGCGGGGGAGCAACAGTACTCCTGATAATCGATTGACGCGAACACGATTACGGAATCAAACGCCAGGGCCTGCCATGCTGATATTCAGGCAGTTATTCGACCCGCAGTCTTCCACCTATACCTATCTTCTCGGCGATAGCCGCAGCCGCGAAGCGGTATTGATCGACGCGGTCTTCGAGCAGGCGCGCCGTGACGCGGCGCTCGTGAGCGAACTCGAGCTACGCCTGCTTTACACGCTGGACACCCATGTCCACGCCGACCATGTAACGGGGGCATGGATTCTGAAGCGGCGTTTCGGCAGCCAGATCGCCGTGGCGCAAAGCAGCGGCGCCAAGGGTGCCGACTGCTATCTTGCGCATGGCGACAAGATCAAATTCGGCGGACGCCATCTCCAGGTGCGCGCCACGCCCGGTCACACAAGCGGGTGTCTGACCTACGTGCTCGACGATGAAAGCAGGGCGTTTACCGGGGACTGTCTGCTGATCCGGGGCAGCGGGCGCACGGATTTCCAGCAAGGTGACCCGCACGCACTCTACCGTTCGGTGCATACCCAGATCCTCACGCTCCCACAAGATTGTCTGCTCTACCCCGCGCACGACTATCGCGGCCTTACCGTGACGAGCGTGGCGGAGGAGCGGCGCTTCAATCCGCGTCTGGGAAGCGACATCGGCGAAGACGACTTCGCCGGCTACATGGAAAACCTGGGCTTGCCGCATCCGAAACAGATCGATATCGCTGTGCCGGCCAACCTCAAGTGCGGGCAACCGGAGGACGGGGACGTGTCGCTCACGGCACCGGCCTGGGCGGCGCTGACCTACACCTTCGCGGGCATCTGGGAAATCCAGCCGCATTCTCTGGAAGAAGCCGCCGACAAGGTTCAGATCGTCGATGTGCGGGAGCCCTCGGAGTACCACGGCCCGCTGGGTCACATCCGCGGTTCGCAATTGATCCCGCTCCGTGAACTGGCGAAACGGATTGGAGAACTGGACCGCGAGCGCCCGGTCGTTGCCGTCTGCCGATCGGGCGCCCGCTCGGCGCAGGCAACGGTGATCCTGCAACAAGCCGGGCTCAAAGACGCTGCGAACCTCGCTGGCGGGATGCTGCGCTGGCGCGCGGACGGCCACGCGGTGGAAGAAGGCAGCAACTAGCACCTGTCCATG
>JANOGP010000009.1:0-2992 GCA_031406075.1 Betaproteobacteria bacterium | reverse complement strand
AGCAGGGAGTTGGCGGCAACCGTACCATCCGCGTTGCGCCCGGTGAACGCGCTGAGTGTGCCATTCGGCGTCAGCGTCGAACCGGGAGACAGCACGCCGCCGGCGAAGCGGCTGTTGGACCCTTGCGTGAACGCCGCCCAGTTCACTCCGCTCTGGTGGCTGTCGGAGAGCTGAACTTCGATGATTTTTGCTTCCAGCATTACCTGGCGCTCGACCACCACCTGCATCGCTTTGAGGAATTCCTCGACCCCGCGCAGCTCCGCCGGATATGCGCGCACCACCACCACACCCGACTGCGGGCTCATCACCACGTTGCGGCCGCCTTCGGCCCCGATGATCGCCTGCACCGCGGCACCGATGTCGGCCCAGAAGTCGTTGTCCGAAGTGGTCGTCACTCTGCTGCTCTCAATTGCCTGCGCGCCTACGCCGCCTGTCGTCGTCGGTGCGCCAACCACACCCTGCTGTGCCGCGCTCGGCGAATCCGAGATCGCGCCGGAGTTCACGCGCACTTCGGTGCGGCCCTTGCGCTGGCTCATCAGGTAGTTGATCTGGAACACCCGCGTTTGCAACCCGAGCGGCTGGATCAGGATGCGGGGGCCCTGCAGCTTGTATTCGTAGCCGTACATCTCGCGCAGCGTGTCGAGCGCCTCGAACACGGTAACGTCCTTGAGATTGACGGAAATCGCCTCCTTGATGCTCGGGTGCACCACCATGCTGTAACGCGTGCCGGAGACGATGGCCATGAAAACCTGGTTGGCCGGCGCGGCGTTCACGATCAGGTCGAAACGGGGTTCGATCGGCCGGCCATCGACCTTCGGCATCTCGACGGTCAGCGAAGGCAGCAGGGCGCGGTTCACCTCTTCCGGCTGCCCCGGCGCGGGCCGCTGGCGCGCGGCGTTCGCCATCTCCTTCCTGGCGTTGCCGTAGGGCACGCCTTGCGTGGCACACGCGCCCAGCGCGAAGATCAGAAACAGCGGGAGAAGCTTTCTCATTTCGTCCTTTCTTGCTCTCTGTCCCGTGCGTTATCGGGGCGCATCGTCAGCCGTAGCGGCCCGAGGCTTCGCCTTGGCGCGCGGCCTGGCCTCGCCCTGATTCGGTTGCTGCGCCTGCGGCATGACTTCAGCGCGCATGTCCACGTCGGGAAACAAACGAACCGTGCGCAGCGTCCCGCCGGCGCGCAGCGTCACTTCGCTTTCACGGATGGCGACCAGTTCGGCCCCCCCCACCGATCCGCCCAGCGACAAGACTTCGCCGTTGATGATCGCGTAACGCCGCTCCGGCGACAGCAGCACCGACTGCAGCACCCATTCGGCACCTCGGCTGCGGATTACCGGCCTGCCATCTCCGGCTCTGCCGAAAACAACCGGCGGTCGCGTCGGGTCACGCAGCGCCTGCGCCGCAGCGAGCGGTGCGCATGTGGCCAATGCGGCACCGAGTGCCAGCAATTTCGATGTGTAGCCGATCATGCGACGGTTCATACCACCAGCCAGGCCTCGTCGAGGCTCAAGGTATAAAGCGTCACCGTCATTTGCACCCGCGGATACTGCGAGGCGTCGATGCGCGTCCTGGCCCAGAACATCTGCCATTGCAACTTTTCCAGACGCGTCAGGTAATCCAGCAGGTCTAGATAGCCGCCTTCGAGCGTGAGTTCGATGCCGTGTTTGTAGACCAGGCGGTCAGCGCCGCCCTGCGTCGCAGCCCGCACTTTCTCGCCCTTCGCTTCGCGGTCCACCAGGGCCGTCACCGGCAAGGTCTTGAGCTTCACCAGGTATACGCGGCTGCTACGCGTCAGCACGTCCTCCAGCACCCGGGTCATGCGGGTCGGCGGTACCAATCCCTGCTGCACGCCGCGCAGATCGGCGTCGAACTGCTCTAGTTGCGCCATCAGCCCGGCGATGCGCGCACGGCCTGCGGCGTCCGGATCCTGCGCGGCTGAACGCATCAACTCGGCGGTCTGGGTGTGCAATTGTGCGAGCGTCGTCTGCTGGCGCGAGAGCTCGGCGCTGAGCCGCTTGTAGCGGGTTAATTCATTGTCGATGGCCATGGTGAACGCGAGCCAGCCGATCACTGCCGCGCCAGCCACGAATACCATCACGCGCTCGCGCGGCTTGAGCGCATCGAAACGGACCACGGCTTTCTGCCAGTTCTCGTTCATCGCGCCGCCGCTTTGCCCGCCGGTACTTCGGACTTGGTCGCCAGCCGGAACTCGATGTACGGCGGGCGGGCGCCGCTCTTGTCGCCAGGTTCGGGCGCGGGTGCCTGCATCAGCAGTTCCGAGAACGGATGACCCTGCATGACGCTCTCCGAATTGAGACGCCGCAGATACCCGGGCACTTGTTCTGCCCGCAGCGCACGGCCCTCGACAGCGACGTCCTGGCCGCTGGTGGCGATGTGCAGCCCGGTCAGCCAGACGCCTTCGAAAGACTGGCGGGCAAAGGCGCGCAGGTGTTCCGAAAAGCCCCTGGTATCGCCCAGCGCGCCGCCCTTGAGCACCGCCATGACTTCGTCGCGTCCCGTGACCTCTGATTCCAGGCGCGCAATTTCTGCGGAAATCCGCGGATCCTGCTTGCGAGCCGCAACCTGGCCGGCCAGCCGCTGCATTTCCACCTGCGCGGTCTTCACTTTGGCCGCCACCTCGCGCTCCTGCTGCGCCAGCTGGCGGTTACGCATACCGGCATAACCGGCCAACGCGACCGAAAGCAGCGCGACCGCCAGCCACCCCATCAGTGCGGCCTTCAACGACAGCGGGCCACGCTTGTCCAGAAACGCCGGGTTGAAGAGGTTGATCTGCTGCGGCACCTTCAATCCTTTCGACTACGACAGGTCGCTGCGCAACGCAGCGCCCAGAGTTTGCCAGCGCTGCATCTGTTCGCCGGGCTCGCGCAGTTCCGGCACCCTGTGAAAATCCAGCACCTCGCCGAGATCAACGGAGTCGACCGGCGCCGACAGGTTGTCCGCGAGGTACTGCCGCAAACCGATTTCCGCCGGCACT
>JANOGP010000424.1:0-10418 GCA_031406075.1 Betaproteobacteria bacterium | reverse complement strand
CCAGATGGCGTTGAAAGCAGCGCGGCAATAGTCCATGAAGCGCGCGTCGCCCTTGTTCTGCAAAGCGATGGCGCCACGCATCAACAGCAGCGTGTTGATCGGAAAATACGGATTCCGTTTGAACGGCACGCCGTAGCGTTGGGCAAACCGCGTGAAGTCCTCGAAGACATACTTGCCTTTGGCGGGAACGTTGACCGGCGACTGGTTGCCCGTGGCCTGGAACACGCCGCCCAGCAGCATCGGTTTGAACACGGCTTTGGCCCCGGTGGCGGCTTCCAGCGCGGGGAGCTGCGTCCACGCGAGGTAGGAAGCCGTGCTGCCGAAGTCGAACCAGAACTCGAAGGTTTTCATCCGAACTTCTCCAGGTAGGGCCGCAGTTGCAGCTCGTGCGTCCGTGCATCACTCGGCTGAGGCAGAGACTGGGATCCAGTAGATCTGTCCCCGCGCTCGCGAACGCTTGCCCCGACGAAACAAATGCACTCAGGGATTCGGATCAATTATGCAATAGGCAGGAATGTCCTGCCACAAACTATCCCCGGTGCTGGCCGTGTATCTACGCGGTCCGATAGCGGATAAAATCGCCCGAACGCGACAGGGTCCTGGTAGAACCGGGCACTCAGGCTCGGAGTGTGAGCGTGCCTGTCTTCGAATTCGTCCAATTTAATAAGCGCTGCCCGGTATCGTGACTTCTGTTGCCTCCACTGTAGCGGGCGATGGCCTGCTTGACGGCTACACCGTCATCGACTTCACACGCGTCCTGGCGGGACCCTACTGCACCCGCTTGCTTTCCGATCTTGGCGCGCGTGTCATCAAGATAGAACGTCCGGGTGAGGGCGATGAGATTCGCTACACCACGCTCCAGCTCGACGCTGGCCGAGCCGACCAGAGCAGCTACTTCGCGCGCCTGAACACCGGCAAGGAGGGAATTGCGATTAACCTCTCACGCCCGGAAGCCCGCGAGGTTGTGTTCGATCTTGTGCGCACCGCCGATGTCCTGGTGGAGAATTTTTCACCGGGCGTGATGGCCCGCTACGGCTTTGACGCGGCAACGCTGCGTTCCCAATGTCCGAATCTTGTGTACTGCTCGATTTCCGGTTTTGGCCAGACGGGCCCGCTCAGTTCCATGCAGGCTTACGCGCATCTGATCAATGCGATCTCCGGAATGATGGATCTTGATCGCGCGGGAGAGCCGGAGCCGCGCGTTTCCTATCTGCAGGCCGCTGACGTCCTTGCCGGTACGCATGCCTTCGGCGCAATTTGTGCGGCGCTGCTGCGGCGCGCACGCACGGGTCTGGGCGCGACGCTCGATATTTCCATGCTCGAGTGCCTCATTGCAGCAGACGATATTACTTATGGAGCGCTTTTGAATGGCGGGCAGGTCGAACGCGAGCCGCGCGTCGGCATGATCGTGCATGCGATCGGCGGGCGCCACATCGCATTGCAGACCGCCGGCGCGCCGCACCTTTGGTCGAGACTGGTCGCGCTGATCGGCAAACCGGAACTGGCAGCCGACCCGCGTTTCTCGACGCCACAGGCGCGACGCGAAAACTGGGGGGCGTTGCTGCAGGTGTATCGCGACTGGCTCAGCCGGTACGAGAGTGCGGACGATGCCATTGCAGCGCTGTCCGCCGCCCGGGTGCCGGTGGTACCCATGCTCTCGCCGGAAGAGGTTGTCGAACATCCGCAACTGCTGTCGCGAGAGGCGTTTCCGGAAGTGCCCCATCCGGGTTGCGGCAGCATTCGCGTCACCGCCACCCCGTTTTTTGTCGATGGCAAACCCACGCATCCGCGCGGATGTGCGCCGTATCGCATCGGCGAGCAGACGCGCGATGTCCTCACCACAGTGCTTGGCTATCCAGGCGACAGAATCGAAACGTTGCGAAAGCTCGGCGTCATCGAGATGCCCGATTGACCGGGCGAGTCGCCCCTAGCCGTTGGGCCGCAACTGCACCTTGCCGCCGCGCCCTTCGCGCTTGGCGTGCGCCATGGCTTCGGAGATTTTCTCCAGCGGATAGCTGGCTTCCACCGCGACGTGAATCGTGCCGTCCAGCAGTCGCGCACCAAGTTTCGCGTACATCGCCTGAATCTCGTCGAACTTCATGCCGCGCATCTGCTTGGCCAGCCAGAAACCGACCAGGTGGATGTCGCGGAACACGAACTGGAATGCGTCGATCTGGCACGGCTCGCCGGACATCAGTCCGTAGTTGACCACCGTGCCGCCTTCGGCCACGCATTGTGCAAGCCGGCCGATGGCCGCACCGGCAACCGCGTCGATGCCGAGCTTGATCGCTGCGCCGCCAGTTTCCTTCGCGACTCGCTGCGCTACGTCCAGCCCGTCGACGAGGACCACGTCGGCGCCCAGCTTCTTCAATGCAGCGACCAGTTCGGCGCGGCGCACCACGTTGACGGTGCGGATTCCGTCGGCATGGGCCAGGCGGATCAAGTCGACGCCGACGCCGGAGTTGGCGGCGTTCTGAATGACCCAGTCGCCGCGCTTCAGCTCGACATATTGGGTCAGCATCAGGTGCGCGGTGGCGACATTGACCTTCAGCATCGCGGCCTGCGCGAGATCGGCTTCCTTCGGCAGGCGTGCGAAGGTCTCCGCTTTGTCGCGGATGCGCTGGGTCCAATTGGTGCGGCCCAGGCTCATGACCTTGTCGCCGATCTTCAGGCTGGTCACGCCCGCACCGACGGCCGCGACGGTGCCGGCACCCTCGATGCCAAGCGCGCACGGCGGTGTCGGCTTGGTTGCGTATTGGCCCTCGATTATCAGGATGTCGGCCGGATTGATCGAGCAGGCGACGACATCGACCAGTACCTCGCCGGCGTCGGGGGCGCCCGGATCAGGGACTTCGATGCAACGGACCGTTTTCTCCGCCGGTCCGATGGCGCTAAGTTGTGCTGATTTCATTCGGTGGTTCCTGTGAGTTGAGAACGACAATGTACTTCCGGGGAGACAAGTTACGGAGGCGATGGAGCAATTGTGCCTTGTGCTTACGATCAGGGTACACGTCCCCCTTCGCGAGGTACGCGATCGGCGTGGTATGCGCCGGGGGATCGCTTGGAACCATAATTCCGCCAAGCCTCGTGCTGGTGTTTTACGGACTCACGACCTCGACCTCGATAGGCGATGTTCCTGCCGCGGTGGCTACACTAGCGGACGCGTAGAGTTCTTCGCCCACAGCGACCAGCCCTCGGCGCGCTTCAGGAATGCCTACTCTGGCAAGGCGAACACCATCACTGCGTCTCCTTGCTTGAAACCGAAAAGCGCATTTCCGCCCGCAGCGACCGCGACGTACTGCTTGCCGTCGACCTGGTAAGTGATGGGCGGTGCGTTCACACCGGCACTACCGTTGATCTGCCAGAGCAACTCGCCGGTTCCGGAGTCGAAGGCGTTGAAATTGCCGTTGCCCTCACCCATGAAAAGCAAATCACCCTCGGTGGCAAGCACGCCGCCGACCAGCGGTTCAGTTGTTTTCACTTGCCACTTGATCTTGCCGGAGCCTCGGGTGTCGATGGCGCTCAGCACGCCCCAGCGCGGTCCACCGCTGGGCTCCAAAGATGTGTATCGCAGAGCTGCCTTATCCGCGGTCGCTGGAACTTCCTTCACCGTGTAACGCATGGGCCAGTGCATCGCGGCGACAAAGGCGGTCCCCGTGCGCGTGTCGAAGGAAACCGGCGACCAACTTGCGCCTCCGGCACCGCCCGGCGCGATCTCGATGCCTTCCGCGGTAGGCCGCTTGAACAAATTCTGCTGCGGCACGAAGGCGTCGGACTTGAAGAGCAAGCGGCCGTCGCGGCGATCCATCACATAAAACCATCCCGTTTTGCCCGCCTGGCCTATGGCCGGAATCGTGTCGTAGCCCTTGACCACATCAAACAGTACGGGGGGACTTGCCACGTCGTAGCCCCACATGTCGTGCGGGACTTCCTGGTAGTACCACTTGACCGCGCCCGAGTCGGCGTCCAGTGCAACCAGAGACACCGTGTAGAGGTTGTCACCCGGTCGCGTCGAATCATCCATCTGCGGCGAAGGGTTGCCGACACCGACATAGATCAGATTTTCCTTCGGGTCGATGGCGGGAGTGGTCCAAGCCGACCCGCCACCGCGCTTTGCCGCGTCTGAATACTGCGCAAGCGTGGCGCGCTCTCTTCCGATGTCTCGTTCCAGCCTGGCACCGTCGGCGGTTGTCTCACGAAACTCCCCTTCCCAACCGGAAGTCGGGGTGGAGTCGAATTGCCAGATCTTCTTTCCTGTATTGGCGTCGTATGCTGCGTAAAAGCCGGCTCGCTGACTCTGTCCCGCGATACCGACTACTGCCCCGAGTGGCGCTCCCGCACGTTCGGAGTCCAGATGCAGGCCGTAGCCCACACCCGTGATGCCGACGATGACCTTGCCCTTGTAGACCAGGGGGGCCATATTCGCGCCCACGCCGGTGGACCCACTTACGCGACTGTTACGAAGCGGGTCATCGGCACCAAGCTGATCGGTCTTCTCCGTCGCGCCATCGAGGTCCTCCACCAACGGAATATCCCAGACCGGCTTGCCGCTGTTCTGATCCAAGGCGATCAAACGCGCATCCACCGTGCCGATGAACACCTTACCGTAGGCCACCGCCACGCCACGATTGGCGGGACCGCAACACATCTTCTCCGTGCGCCGCCTGTGCTGATAACGCCACAGTTCCTTGCCTGTCTTCGCGTCCAGCGCAACAACGTGGTTGAACGGCAGGGACAGGTACATCACACCGTCCGCCACGATAGGCGTGGTTTGGAATGTGGACGACACGCCGCTCTTGAAGGTCCAACGTGAGGCCAGACTCTTGACGTTGCCCTTGTTGATTTGCTTGAGTGGAGAGAAGCGCTGATTGCTGTAATCCCGGCCGTGACTCAGCCAGTTGCTTGAGTCCACCTGCGCTTTTAGCAGCCGGTCGTCGTCGATGATTCCTGCCTCGCCATTGGCGTTGAGCGAACAACCCAGAGCCAAAAAACCGAGCGCTAATACGTGATGACGCATAATCAATCTCCTATTTCCTGAATGTTTCGGAGTAGCGCTCTGGCATGAAACCCACCAGCAACGCGCTGCCGTTCTCCAGCACAGGGCGCTTGATCAGGCTCGGATTCTCGTGCATCAGCCTTAACGCCTTGTTTTCGTCGAGATTTGCCTGCTGTACCGGCGTGAGTTTGCGCCAGGTAGTGCCGCGGATGTTGAGCAGCGTTTCCCAGCCGACCTGTTTCGACCAGGTTCTCAGCCGCGGCAGATCGATGCCTGCCGTCTTGTAATCATGAAAGTCGTAACGCACGCCGTGATCGTCAAGCCAGGCGAACGCCTTTTTCATGGTGTCGCAATTCTTGATTCCGTAGATTGTGGTCACGATCGTGAGAACGTCGGCCGACGCAGGGGAAGCGACCAGTGAAAGGGTAAAGGGTAATGGGTGAATGAGTGAATGAGAGAATGAGTGAAGGGTGTAAAGCGTGACGGCGTGAAAGCCGGAAACTACTGACTCGGGAAAGCGTATCGGCGAAAGTGAACAATGCTCTTGAGCACTTACCCTTCACCCTTCACACATTCACGCTTCACAGCGTGAAGATCTTCCCCGGATTCATGATGTTCTGCGGGTCGAGCGCCTTCTTTACCTGGCGCATCACCGCGACGGCTTCGCCGTGTTCGGCGATGAGGAATTTCATCTTGCCCAGCCCGATCCCGTGCTCCCCGGTGCAGGTGCCGTCCATCGCCAGCGCGCGCATCACCAGCCGGTCGTTCAGCCGCTCGGCTTCGGCGATTTCCTTCGGATCGTCGCGATTGATCAGGAATCCAAGGTGGAAGTTGCCGTCACCGACGTGGCCCACGAGCGGCGCGGTCAGAAAGCTCTCCTTCAGGTCCTTCTTGGATTCGATGATGCACTCGGCGAGCCTGGAAATCGGCACACACACGTCGGTCGCCCAAATCTCGCAGCCGGGCCGCAGCGCCTTGTTGGCGTAGGTTACGTCGTGCCGCGCGGTCCACAGGTGGTTGCGCTCCTCGGTTTTCGTCGCCCACTTGAATTCGCCGCCACCGTGCTCCGCCGCGATCGCCTGCACCAACTCCGCCTGTTCCTTGACGCCTGCCTCGGTACCGTGGAATTCGATGAACAACGTGTCCTTGACCGGGTAGTTCAGTTTCGAAAACTTGTTTACCGAGTCCATCTGCACGTCGTCCAGCAACTCGATGCGCGCCACCGGGATGCCGAGCTGGATGGTCTGGATCACGGTGTTGACCGCGCCTTCGATGCTTTCGAAGGAGCACACCGCCGCGGCCATCGCCTCGGGGATGCCGTAGAGCCGCAGCGTCACTTCGGTGATAACGCCGAGCGTGCCTTCGGAGCCGACGAACAGGCGGGTGAGATCGTAACCGGCGGCCGATTTGCGCGCGCGCCGCGAGGTGCGGATAATGCGGCCGTCGGCGAGAACCACGGTCAACGCCAGCACGTTCTCGCGCATGGTGCCGTAGCGAACCGCGTTGGTGCCGGACGCGCGGGTCGCTGCCATGCCGCCGAGGGAGGCGTCGGCGCCGGGATCGATCGGGAAGAACAGGCCTTGGTCGCGGATGTGCGCGTTCAATTCCTTGCGGGTCACGCGCGCTTGAACAGTCACATCGAGGTCTTCCGCGCTGACTCTCAGAACCTGGTTCATGTTCGCCAGGTCGACCACCACGCCACCCTGATGCGGGATGACGTTGCCTTCGAGCGAAGTGCCGGTGCCGTAGGCGACGACCGGGGTGGTGTAGCGGGCGCATATTCGGACGATCTCGGCGACTTCCTCGGTCGTGTTCGGGAACACCACCGCGTCGGGGCGGTGCGGATGGTGCCAGGATTCGTCCTTGCCGTGGTGATCGCGCACCCCCGTGCTGGTGGAGAGACGGTCCATGAACATCACGCGCAATTCGTCGATTGCGGTCTGGAGTTCTGCTGCAGCTAGGGTCATTGCCACTTCCTTTTTTGTGGGCGCCTCTCATGCAGGCGCTCGGGAAGCGTTTATATTACGCTACAGGCAGGTCTCAGGCAGGCGGGTTGCCAGTCGGATGCGCAGCCACCCAGCTATCATTAATCGTTACATTGAACATGAAGCCGGAAAACTCGTCATCGAAGAAAGAAATGTTG
Source organism: Betaproteobacteria bacterium (assembly GCA_031406075.1). GTDB lineage: Bacteria > Pseudomonadota > Gammaproteobacteria > Burkholderiales > JACQAP01 > JACQAP01. The sequence goes on along the minus strand of JANOGP010000424.1, from coordinate 3,279 downwards.
CGCCGCACTATCCGAATCTTCGCGTCGACTCTTTGCCTGCTTGCGGCACCTGGTGGGCTTGCCCTTGACCAAGACAAAATAGACGAAGCCGCACTTTCGGCCGGTACGTTCACCATCGATCGCGTAGACAGGTTCGCGTATTCAGAACCGGCGCCGGTGCTGGAATATCGCCAGCGGGAGAAATTTCTCCGTGGCCGCCATCACTTCAATCAGAAATGGGTGGTTTTCCCTTCCCTCGGCGGCGACTGGGGATTGGGTCCGACGTTTATCGCCGACCGATGTTCGGGATGCCACGTTGGTGGCGGGCGCGGCGATACCCCGAAGTCCGCCGACCAGCAGTTGCTCTCGGTTCTGGTGCGTATCTCGATCCCGGGCGAGGACGAGCACGGGGCGCCCAAGCCACACCCGAACTACGGCGACCAGATCCAGAACCAGGGGCTGATGGGGCAGGACAAAGACGCGACCTATCTGGGTGAGCGCGTGCCGCAGGAAGCCTATCTGTATCTCGACTGGGGGGAAACGCCCGTCGCTTTCGCGGATGGCGAAAAAGTCATGCTGCGCAAGCCGCGGCTGCGCGTGGAGAAACTCAATTTCGGGCCGCTCGGCCCCGAGGTGATGTATTCGATGCGCATTGCGTTGCCGACATTCGGACTGGGATTGCTCGAGGCGGTGAGCGAGACGGACATTCTCGCAGTCGCCGAGAGACAGAAATCTCAGGGCGTCAACGGCCGACCGAATTATGTCTGGGACGGGATCGGAAAACGTGTGGCGCTGGGACGATTTGGCTGGAAGTCGAATCAGCCGTCGATCAGGCAGCAGATTGCGGCGGCATTTCACGGCGACATCGGCGTGACCTCGCCGCTGTTCGACAAGGAAAATTGCCCCCCTGTGCAGACGGATTGCGCATATCAGCCGCCTGGCAATCAGCCGGAACTCGTTGGGGTCAACTGGGACGAACTGGAGTTCTGGACCCAGGCGCTTGCTGTGCCGGCACGCCGGGATGTCGATTCCCCGGGTTACAAGCGCGGGGAACGGCTGTTCGTCGAGGCGCAATGCGCGGTCTGCCATGTACCGGAGATGAAGGCCGGGGTACTGCCGGGACTGCCGCAGATCGAGGGCCAGGTATTCCATGCCTACACCGATCTGCTGCTGCACGACATGGGCGAGGACCTCGCGGATCATCGTCCCGAGTTCAAGGCCGGCGGGCGCGACTGGCGCACCCCGCCGTTGTGGGGATTGGGGTTGTCGCAGACGGTGAGCGGAAGCACCGCAATGCTGCACGACGGCCGCGCGCGCAACGCCACCGAAGCCGTACTCTGGCACGGCGGTGAAGCGGAGCGCGCGCGCGAGGCATTTCGAAAAATGCCGAAAGCGGATCGGGAGGCGCTCCTCAAGTTTCTCTCGTCGATTTGAACGGCTGCCGGAGCGACATGCTTCTGACCACGTGTTGGCGGTGCACGCAAGGCGGTCGGGCCTGGCTGGTGATTCTTGGGTTTGGAGCGCTCGCCTGGCTGCCGTTTGAGGCGGTGGCCGCCACGCCGGAGGAACTGCTCGCCCGCTACGAAAGGGAAGCGCGCGCTGAAGCGCCGGAATTTCGCGGTCTTTCCGCCGAAGAAGGGCGGATGTTCTATTTACAGAAATACCCGGTGCCGATTCTTGGCGAGGTCGGCTGCGTATCCTGCCATTTGCAGGATCCCCGCCGGTCCGTCATGCGCCATCGCACCAAAGTGCCTTGCCGCGCATGCCACGTCATCGACGACGCGGCGCACGCCGACCCGGAGAACGCCAAGAAACGGGAAATCGACGCGTTTGCCCCGATAGCCAATCCGCGCAGGTTCACCGATCCCGAATGGGTGGAGAAATGGTTCCGGGTGAACTGCAATTACGTACTCAAGCGCTCGTGTACGGCTGCTGAAAAGGGAAATCTCCTGGCCTGGATACTCAGCCTGGAGCGGAGCGCCCTGGACAACAAGCCGGAATTGGGGAAAGAGTACGAGTGGCTGCTCACGGAATGAACGGCCTCGCGGGATTGACCGGTCGCGCTCGCGCGGGGCACCGTCGCTGAATCGGCAGCCGGATTACCGGGAGCGCCAATTGCCGGCGCTTGGATTGCGCCCGCCATGGCGCTTGCGCAGCGACAATAAAAAAAGCCGGGGACCAGGCCCCGGCTTGAATTGTCGTACGAACCCTCAAACCGCAGGGATGCCCGTGTAGTTGCTCTTGGCGACGTACCCGTAAGCGGCGTTGCTACGCTCGCCGCCCATGGCAATGTAGTCCGCTTTGATCTGGGCGATCTGGTCTTGCGTGAAGGGTTTGGCGTCGCCCACCTTCATGTCCAGACCATAGAGGTGCGTGCAGTTCAGGCCGAAGATCTTCTGTTTGACCTCGCTGTTCGGCCCGCCAAGGCGGGTTTTCCACTTGAACTTCTTCATGATGTCGTCCGGTACCTCGATCCGGCGCATGGCTTCGATCTGCCATTGCGGGCTGCCGTACCACACCGAGTCGGAGCCCCATACCACCCGCTCCGGCCCCATCATATTCACCAACTGGCCGAGGAACGCGGCGCAGAAGCGCGGGTTGGTGACTGCGGTGCTGGCGAACACACTGCCCAGTTCGGCGTACACGTTGTTCACGCCGAACTTCTCCGGGATGCGCGCCAGGTCGGTGGACCACTGGACGTAGCCGGTGTCGAGGAACTTCTGCAGATCCGCATCTGGCTGATCCGCCAACCACGGACGCAGTGCCGAGTGGTAAATGACGAAATTCATTCCCGGCCAATCATTGGCGGCCTTGCCCAAATCGTTCACCGTGGCGCTTTCCCACGTGCCGGCAAACGCCTTCTCGTAGTCGCGTGGCATCAGGCCCTTGTGGATACAGATGGTATTGATGCCGGCCTTGATCGCCTTCTCGTAGAACGGGTACATCAGCTTCTCGTCATCGAGGCGCCAGGCGTACTTGGAAGGGCCGAACGGGTCACCGATGGTGTAGGACTTCCAGGAAACCGGATGCAGGCTCTCGATGCCGCGATCCACTTCGTCCATCCAGTTCGGATACTTCGGCGTGATCACGCAGTGGCCGAGCATGCGGGTATTGCCGGCCATCTTGTTCACCGCGCGGCAGGCGTTCTGGATCGCGTCGTTGGACAGCAGCCACCAGCTCGGATCGTCGAACGGCGCGCCCGACAGCAGCGACATCTTGGTATCGCTGTCGAGGAAAATCTCCTTCAGGTAGTTGTCCATCTTGTAGCGCGACAGGGTCAGTGGCACCGACATGATGTCC
>JANOGP010000423.1:0-5853 GCA_031406075.1 Betaproteobacteria bacterium | reverse complement strand
CCTGCGCCGACTCGGCGAACAGCTTGTTGACGGTTGCCGCCACATCGACCGCGGAAGCATATTGAAGCGGGATCATCACCGGGTCGGTGCCGCTCGGCTGGTCGATCGAGTCGATGATTTTCGCCAGTCGCTGCAGGTTGTTTGCGTAGTCGGTGATGACCAGCGAGTTGCTGTTCTGATATGCGGTGATGGTGTTGTTGGGGGCGATCAGCGGACGCAGGATCGGAAGCAGTTGCACCGCCGATTCATACTCCAGCGTGAATACCCGCGTTTCAATGCGGTCCCCGGCGGGACCGGCCTTGTCGCCGGGTCCAATCATGGGAGCCGAATGCAGCTTGGCGTCGGCTTCGGGAAGGATCTTGACAATCCCGCGATCCTCGACCGCGGTGAAACCCTGCAAACGCAACGCCGAAAGAAACACTTCATAGACGAACGCCCTCGGCAACGGCTTCGCCGAGACGATGTTGATCGTGCCCTTTACCCGCGGGTCGATGACGAAGTTCTTGCTGGTGATTTCGCTCACCACTTTCACCACGCCTTCGATATCGGCGTTGATGAAGTTCAGCGTAACTACGTCGGGACCGGTGGGGCGCGTCGTTGGCCCGCCTTGCGTTGCGGGTGGCTTTGCCGAGGTCGTATCGGCGGGACGCGCGACGGGCCTGGTCGTTTCCTTGGGGAGATCCTGCGATTGCGCGGGCCACGTCTGGCAAATCGCGACCGCCATCGCCAACCACAGGAACTCAATTCTTGACCAGCGACGCCTCATGATTTTCACTTTCGGGTGCACCATCGGCAAAGGACGCAAATCTTTGGGGAAAAATTCATCTGTTGGCTCGCAGTGCGGCGGATTCCGTGGCTGTGTTTTTCTCCGGCCACGCGAGCGTTTCACGAATTCCGCCGCGTTCCAGGATGACGTGATCGGTGCCGACTTCTGCGAGCCGGATGCCGGGAGCAGCGTCTTCGCCTTCCCGCACGGCGAGAATCTCTTTCGCCTCGAGTTGCACCACCGCGTATCCGCGCCGCCCCCCCGTGGCCGCGACGACACCGAGCAGCCTGATCGCGATTCCCGTTGGCACCGGACTGTTCGGATCCCGCCGCATGCTGCCGAACAGCGCGCCCGCGGACGCGGCTGCGGTGCCCGTCTCTGCGGCGGTCGGCGCGCGCGGTTCCGGAAGCGGCGCGAGCCAGACCCAGGTCCAGTACGCCGCCACCAGGCCGAGCAATGCCAGCGCGGCAATAGTCACCAGGGTGACCACGGCCGTTTGCGCAATGTTCGATCGGTCGAGCGAGACTTGCTGCATCCTTCGTTCTTTCGCGCGCCGGCGCGAAGGGTAGCGGCGCGCAGTGATTGACTTGACGGGAACACCCCTACGCAATGCGAAGGTTAAAGTGAAAGTTCTCCGGCGTATGTGCGCTAGCGAACAGAGTGTCTTTCGGCAAACGGGATAATTGCCGTATCTGGCGGGATCGGGACGAAGGCGAACGACCCTCAGATCAATGGACTACAAGGAGGGTCAAATGAAGATGTCGACCGGGCAAGGTGGTTTCACGTTGCTCGAAGTGATGGTGGTGGTCGTGATCCTCGGCATACTCGCCGCCCTGGTGGTGCCGAAAATCATCAGCCGCCCCGACGAGGCGCGGGTGATCGCCGCGAAGCAGGATATCGCGAGCCTGATGCAGGCGCTCAAGCTTTACCGACTGGACAACCAGCGCTACCCCGTAACCGAACAGGGATTGCAGGCGCTGGTGACGCAGCCGGCTACCGCCCCGCTCCCGCCCAACTGGAAAGCGGGCGGGTATGTCGAGCGCCTGCCGCGGGACCCCTGGGGCAATCCCTACCAATATCTGAATCCCGGGATACACGGCGAGATCGACATTTTCAGTTTCGGCGCCGATGGCGCACCCGGCGGCGAAGGCAACGACGCCGACATCGGTTCGTGGTCGCTCTAGTGATAAGTGATTCGGTGATTAGGTGATTAGGTGATTAGGTGATTAGGTGATTAAGACAAGATCGCAGGTGATCGGAAGATTGACAATCACTCAGTCATCCAATTTCTCAATCTCTCAATCTCTCAATCACTCAATTACTCATTCAGTCACTAAATCAGCGCGCATCTGTGGGTTCACGCTCATCGAGTTGCTGGTGGTGCTGCTGATCATGGGATTGTTCGCCGGCCTGGTAAGCACCATCACGCGGCCCGACGATCGGGCGCTGCTGCGCGTCGAGGCCGAGAGGCTGGCGCAACTGCTGGATCTTGCCGCGACAAAGTCGCGCCTCACCGGCAAGTCCATCGCCTGGACCGCGGACGGACCGGGCTACCGCTTCTGGCAATTCAGCGAAGACACTTACTGGTCCGAGATTCTCGACGACGACTCTTTGCGCCCGCGAACGCTCCCACAGGGAATGGTTATCGCCGGAATGCGCGTGGAAAACATGCAGACGCCGGAGCGCATGCGTCTGGAGTTCGACCCCTACGGCGCGACGCTTTCCTTCAGCGTCGAGATGGCCCTCGGCGCCGCGCGCTGCACGGTGGCGGGCTCCCCGGTCGGCGAAGTGCGCGTGTTGCCGGAACAAGGAAAAGAGAATGGCGAACTGGCGCGACGGTAGGCGCGATGGTTTTACCCTGGTCGAGGTGCTGGTCGCCCTTGCCATCATCTCGATCGCGCTTCTCGCAGCGCTGCGCGTGGCGGGCGGGGGCACCAGCGGTGTCGGCGAACTGCGTGCGCGTCTGCTCGGCGGCTGGGTTGCGGAAAATCTTCTGGCGGAGCAGCGCGCCCGCGGGGAATGGCCGTCACTCGGAATACTGAGCGGCACGCAACGCCAGGGCGGCATTGAATTCGCCTGGCGCGAAGAGGTCATCGCGACGCCGAACGCCGCCTTCCGGCGCGTCAACGTGCGCGTGTTCGTGGCGCCCGAGGAGGCACACGCGCTCGCGCACCTCACCGGATTCGTCGTGCGTCCGCCGGGAGTGAACAAGTGAAGACTTCGGCGGGGTATTCAACGCGCGGTTTTACGTTGATCGAGCTGCTGACCGCGCTGCTCATTCTCTCGTTGCTGGCGCTGATGTCCTATCGCGGACTCGGCGCGGTGCTCGATGCGCGTGAGCACGTCACCAGCGAAACCGACAAGTGGCGGCGCGTGGCCGCCTTCGTTGCCCGATTCGAGCGCGACGTCAAGCTGGCCGCGCCGCGCCCTGTCCGGTCCGCCTCCGGCACCGCACCGGCCTGGCGCGGCATCCCCGGTGCAACGTCGGAGCCGCTTCTTGAATTCAGCCGCTTTGCCTCAGTCGAGGGCATGGACAGCGCGCGGCGGCTTGGCTACCGGCTCAACGACCGGCAGGAGATCGAATTGTGGCTGTGGCCGGGTCTCGATATCGCGCCCGGCGCGCTGCCCGCGCGCTACCCCGTGCTGGCGGAGGTAACGGCATTCGAGCTGCAGTACCTCGATGCCAATCTCGCCTGGATGGATGGATGGCCGGGCTTGGCGGTCGATGCGCCGATTCCCCAGGCCGTGCGGCTGCGCATCGTGCTCGCCTCGGGTGAGGAAATCGTGCGCGTCTTCGGGCTGAGATCATGAGCGCGACACAAAGGGGTGTGGCCATCGTTCTTGCCATGGGCGTGGTCGCGTTGGCTGCCATGGCGGCGACGGCGATGATGATCACGCAGAGTACCTGGTCGCGGCAGAGCGAACTCGCCACCGCCCATGTCCAAGCGCAGACCCTGGTACAGGCCGGCGTGGATTGGTCGCGCGCGGTGCTGAGCGACGATCGCCGCCTGAGCAACGTCGATCATCTGAGCGAACCCTGGGCGTTGCGGTTGCCGCCGATGTCGGTCGAAGGCGGCGAACTCGCCGGTTACATCGCAGACCAGCAGGGCCTATTCAACCTCAACAAACTGGTGAGGGATGGCAAGGTGAACCTCGCGCAGCTCGCGCACTTCCAGCGCCTGCTGTCCACGCTGGGTTTACCCGCCGCGCTCGCCGACACGCTGGCGGACTGGCTTGACGCCGACAACGAGCCGCAGCCGCAGGGCGGCGCCGAAGATGATTTTTATCTGGCTTTGCAGCCGCCCTACCTCGCTGCCAACCGCCCACTGACCGACCTGGCCGAATTGGCCCTGGTGCGGGGCTTCAACGATGACGTGCGTGCACGCCTGCGCCCGTTTGTCACCGCGCTGCCCCGCTTCACCGCCGTGAACGCGAACACTGCTTCGCCCGAAGTCCTTGCCGCGGTGGTCGAAGGCCTGGGCCTGGACGGTGCACGTGACCTGGTCGCGCAGCGCGAGCGTGCCTATTTTCGCGACCACACCGATTTACTCAGACAACTTCCCAAGGGCGTCCTGGTGGCGACCGAAGACATTTCTTTCAGCAGCGACTTCTTCCAGGCGAGCGTGCGTGTGACGATCGGCGGCGCGCAGGCGCGCGGCGTGGCGCTGTTGGCGCGCGGGAACACCGGCGGCTGGCCCGCCATCGTCTGGCGTAAAGCGCTGTGAGCCTGCTGCGCATCTACGCTTCGCTACTCGATCCGCCCCAACGGTGCCAGTGGGCGCTCGTCAACGGCGGCCGCGAACCGGTTTTCGGCGAAGGCCGGCTTGCGGAGTTGCCGCGGCGCGCCGGGCGCGTTCAGTTGGTGGTTCCCGCGGCGCAGGTGCTGATCACCCGCGCGCGCGTGCCGCAGGGGGCCCGCCGCCGCCCCGGGTCGGTACTTGCCTTCGCGGTGGAGGAAAAGACGGCAGGCGAGCCGGATGCCAACCAGGTGAGTTGGCTCGGCGCCGTTGGCGACGAAGACGCGCTCGCGGTTGCGGACAAGGAGGGACTGGAGCGCTGGCGTCATGCGCTCGGTGCCGTGGGCATCCGTGGTTACGAAGTGCACTGCGAAACGCTTTTGTTGCCATGGCGAACGGGAGAATGGAGTCTTGCCTGGAATGGCAGCGAGGGGTTTGTGCGCACCGGCGAGTTCGAAGGGGCCGCGACCGATTGCGGCGACCGGCAAGCCCCGCCGTTGTCGCTACGCCTGATGCTGGAGGAAGTGCAGGCACGCAGCGCCGGCCCGTCGTCGATCGCGATCCATCCAACTTCGCCGGAGGCGGCGCCGGACATCGCGGCATGGCAAAGCGAGCTTGGAATCGCCCTGCGCATGGCCGGAACATGGGATTGGCGGACCGTGCCTCCCGGCGTCGGCGTGAGCCTGGCCCAGGAGCGCCAACGCTGGCGTCTTTTCTCCGGCGCGGCTTCGCATCTGCGGCCGGCGGCCTGGATCGTGGGCGGCGCTCTGGCGCTGCATGCGGTTGCGCTGGTGGTGGATTGGACGTCGCTTGCGAACGAGCAGCGGACGTTGCGCCAGCAAATGGAATCGCGCTTTCGCGCATCCTTTCCCGAGGCAGTCGCGGTGGCGGACCCGGCGTTGCAAATGCGCCGCAAGCTCGCCGAGGCGCGCCATACCGCAGGCCAATCCGACAGCGGCGACTTCCTGCCGATGATCGAGACGGTGATGGCGGGAATGAAGGACTTGCCCGAGGGCGGCCTGCGGGTCCTGTCTTACGAGAGCGGGCGGATGACGCTGGAACTCGCTGCAACCGAAGAGGCGGCCGTGAACCGCATCGTGACGCGACTGACGCAGTCGGGCATGAGCGTCGAACGCTCCACCGCCGTGTAGCGCCCGGGAGGCGGGACGGTTGTGATCTCCGTCCGCGCGTCATGAACGCGAAACTGCTCAGTCTCTGGCAATCGCGGGCACCGCGGGAACGCGTGGTCATCGCCGTGCTGGCGGTGCTGGCGGGCGCTGCGTCGTATGTGTGGGTGGTGCAGTCGGCGGACCAGGCTCACACGCGCTTGCGCGCCAGCGTCCCGGCACT